>JALYZV010000159.1 GCA_030948685.1 Vulcanimicrobiota bacterium
ATGCAGCCCAGGTAGAGGCAGGCCAGCCGGTCAAAGATTCGGGCGACAAAGGTAAGAGCATTCGAACGCAAGGCTCAGCGGACCCCAACCGCCGGGTGCGTTACAGTTTTGGAGGAACAGTGGCGACATACGACGCGATCATCATCGGCGGCGGGCACAACGGGCTCGTCACCGCCTGCTATCTAGCCCGCGCGCACTGGAAAGTGCTCGTCTTGGAGCGTCGCTCCATCGTGGGCGGCGCATGCGTCAGTGAAGAGACATTTCCCGGTTTCAAAGTTTCAACAGCCGCGTACGTCAATAGTCTCTTCCGGCCTGAGATCATTCGCGACCTGCGCCTAAAAGACTACGGCTTCGAGCTGCTGGAGCGCAACCCGGCCTCGTTCTCACCGTTCTTGGACGGCCGTTACCTGATGCTGGGATCCGACAGCGCGACGAACGTTAGCGAGATCTCTAAGTTCAGCCGCAAAGACGCAGAGAACTATCCGAAGTATGAGGAGATGCTGCAGCGCGTTTCATCCGTTATCGAACCGACGCTCGCGCAGACGCCGCCGAACATCGCCAAGCCGGGGCTGGGCGATCTATTGAAGATGGCGCCGATGGGTCGCGCCATGCAAAAGCTCGGGCCCGCAATGAGCGAGGCGATCGAAGTGCTGACCGGGCCAGCGCGCCCGATATTGGACCGCTGGTTTGAGTCCGAAGAGCTGAAAGGCACGCTCGCGACCGACGCAATCATCGGCGCATTTGCCTCGCCTTCCATGCCGGGAACAGCGTATGTGCTGTTTCACCACGTGATGGGCGAAACCAACGGTAAACGTGGCGTGTGGGCGTACGTCAAGGGCGGCATGGGCGGCCTCACGCAAGCGCTGGCCAAAGCTGCGCAGCACTTGGGCGTCGAAATACGCACGCAAGCAGAGGTGACGAAGATCCAGCTGCGTGACGGCACCGTGACGGGCGTGGCGCTGCGCAATGGCGACGAGTTCCAGGCGCGCCGCGTGGCGAGCGGTGTTGACTGCAACGTCACCTTCAATCAGCTGCTTGATGCAGGCGACGTGCCTGCGGATTTCCTTGCGGCGATCAATCGCATCGACTACAGCAGCGCTTCGATGAAGATCAACGTGGCGCTTGAATCGTTGCCAAGCTTCACGGCCCGCCCGGGTGTCACGCCCGGAGCGCAGCACCGCGGCACCGTTCACCTCGTGCCGGATCAGGATTTCATCGAGCGCGGCTATGATGATGCCAAGTACGGCCGGCCGTCGCACGATCCGATCGTCGAGATGTGCTTGCCCTCGGCCGTCGACCCCAGCGTCGCGCCGCCAGGGAAACATCTGGCCTCGATGTTCGTGCAGTACGCGCCCTACCGGCTGGCCGAAGGTCAATGGGATCAGTCGCGCAAGGATGCGTTCGCCGATCGCTGCTTCGACATCGTCGAACAATACGCGCCGGGTTTCAAGCAATCGGTGATCGACCGCCAGATCCTCAGCCCCGTCGATCTCGAACAAACGTTCAATCTCACGGGCGGCAACATCTTCCAGGGCTCGATGGCGCTCCACCAGCTCTTCATGTTCCGGCCGGTGCCCGGCTACGCGGGTCACCGCATGCCGGTGAAGGGTTTGTATTTGTGCGGCGCCGCGACGCACCCCGGTGGCGGCGTCATGGGTGCTTGCGGTTGGAACGCTGCGCGAGAGATGGTGAAGCGCTACGGCGGCGGCAGCGCCTAACAATGAGCGAGGTCAAGCCATGACGCTCGAACAGTGGAGCCTCGTCACGACCCCCAAGGCATAAGCCCGAGGCAACGGACGCACGCGTGAAACAACTCATCGTCACCGGCGACGACTTTGGCGCATCGACTCTCGTGAACGAGGCTATCGAACAAGCGCATCGCGGCGGCATCCTTAACACGACCTGCCTGATGGTCGCGGGAGGGGCTGCAAGCGATGCGCTGCGGCGCGCCAAGCGCTTACCGTCGCTGCGCGTCGGGCTGCACGTCGTCGTCGTCGACGGGCGCCCGTTGCTCGAGCCGCACGCGATTCCCGCTTTGGTGGACAAAAACGGCGAGTTTTCAAAGCAGCTGGTGCGGGCTGGATTCAATTTCTTCTTCAACCCCGCCGCCCAACGCCAGCTGGAGGCCGAGATCCGGGCGCAATTCGAGGCATTCCGCGCAACCGGCCTCGAGCTCGACCACGTCAACAGTCACAATCACATGCACCTGCATCCGACGATCTTGGGCGCGATCATCAGGATCGGACGCGACTACGGCGTGAAGGCAATGCGCGTGCCGCGCGAGCCATTTGGACCATCCTGGCGGGCGACGCGCAGCGGGCTGGGCCTGCGGTTTGGCAATTCAATTGTCCTCGCGCCGATGCTCGGGCTGATGCAAGCACGGCTGCGCCGGGCGGGTATCGCTTCCAACGATTTCGTCTTCGGCTTGAGCGACACCGGCCACATGACCGCAGAGCGGGTACGGGCGCTGCTGCGTGCGCTGCCTGACGGCGTCACCGAGATGTATTTCCATCCCGCCAGCCGCACATGGCCCGGCATGCCTGCTTGGGCGCAAGCCGAAGAGGAGCTCGCCGCACTGACCGATGTCGGTATCGCGCGATACATTGCCGACGCCGGCATTGCCGTGACGACGTATGGCGCTCTCGCGAACGCGGCAGCCTAGATGCGGTCGCTGGTCGCCTTTGCCATGCTCACCGCAAGCGCGGCCGGCGTCGCCTATCTCGCGCTTGCACTGCAGCGCACGGTCGCGTTTGGGCGTCGAAAAGCGCGACCGTACCCTTTAGGAAATTTTACTCCGCCGGTGACTGTGCTCAAGCCGCTGTGCGGAGCCGAACCCCAGCTGTTTGAAAATCTTTCCTCATTTTGCGAGCAGGATTATCCAAGTTTTCAGGTTGTTTTTGGAGTACGCGACCCAGACGACCCAGCCGCGGACGTCGCCAGACGCTTGATCGAACGTTTTCCCGACCGTGATCTCTCGCTCGTGATCGACAACCACGTTTGCGCGGCCAACCTCAAGATGGCCAACGTGTTAAACATGACCGCCAAGGCCAAGCACGATATCCTCATCGTCGCCGACAGCGACGTCAAGGTCTTGCGATCGTATCTGCGCGACGTGGTCGCTCCGTTCGCAGACGAACGGGTGGGTGCTGTGACCACCTTGTACCGGGCGCAGCCCAGCGCGCGGGAAAGAAAGCACGTGCGCGCTCACCCGGTCCCGACGCTTGCTGCGATGTTTGTCAACGAGCATTTTGCGCCGTCCGCGCTCGTCGCGGTTGCGCTCGCGCCGATGGATTTTTGCCTCGGCGCGACGATGGCAGTAACGCGAACGGCGCTCGAGTCGATCGGCGGCTTCCAGGCTGTTGCTTCGTACTTGGCGGACGACCAAATGCTCGGCAAACTCGTGCGCGGGCAGGGACTGCGTGTCGAGCTGGCTGCACACGTCGTCGAGACCGCCGTGGTCGACGCTGACCTGCCTGCGCTGTGGGCGCACGAGCTGCGTTGGGCTCGCACCATGCACGCAGCGCAGCCGTTGGGCTACTCCTTCTCCTTCATTACCTATGCGCTGCCCCTGGCAGTGCTGTACGCGCTTGTCGCCGGCAGCGCGCTCGTCGGCGCTGGCGTCGTCGCGATTGCGCTGACGCTGCGCTTGGCGTTGCACTACGCTGCGCGCAGCGCTCTCGACGTCAGCACCGCTGACGCTCCCTGGCTCGTTCCCATCCGCGACGCTTTGGGGCTGGCAGTCTGGGCGGCGCACTTTTTCGGCCGAGGCGTTCGCTGGCGCGGTCGCTTGTTGAGCATCGACGCTCATGGGCGCTTGCTGCCGCAAGCGCAGGCAGATCACACGCAAGAGTAAGGCTTAGCGCAGCGCCGCGGCAAGCACCTCAGCCGCCAGTCGCGCGCAACGCGGCCCGTTGCGCCATAACCAAAGCGCCTGGGGCCAAAGCCAGGGGCGCACGAGCGCGGACGCCGGCTGCAGCCACGCGGCCGATAACTCGCGCTGCGGCGTGTCCAAAATGACGCGAACCGCGGCGAGGCGGCGAGCCTTGATGAAGCCCGTCTCCATATCGGCTGCAACGTACCCACGGGCTGCCCACTCGTGACGCGCAGTTCCGGTCACGAGCGTCGCGCTCGTGACGAGCGGTCCTCGCTCAACCCTCGTCGC
This sequence comes from Vulcanimicrobiota bacterium, assembly GCA_030948685.1. Taxonomy (GTDB): domain Bacteria; phylum Vulcanimicrobiota; class Vulcanimicrobiia; order Eremiobacterales; family Eremiobacteraceae; genus JAFANK01. Next base: position 4,163 of record JALYZV010000159.1, read on the forward strand.
CACATGCTGCGCGGCGCGAGCGAGCGCGGCAACAATTTCGGGGTCGCAGGTGATCGTGTCACCCATTGGGGTCGTGATCGTTGCGGGAATGACGACCGAACCAGTCGGCAAATCGGTGCGCAAGCCTCCGGCGAGCCCGCAGCTGATGACGAGGTCACCGAGCTCGCCGGGCCGGACTCTTGAGAGGCCAATACCCGCTTCGACGACGCGTACGGCTGGGAGGGCGCGCCGCACGGCACTCGCTTCGAGTGCGGTCGCCGTGACGACGGTACAATCGGCGACGTGAAAGCTGGCGTCAGGCGACGTAGCCATTGGCTCGATACCACGCGACCGCTCGCGCCAGTGCATCGCGCACCGCACTTGGTCGATAGCCGAGCTCGCGAACTGCTTTTGCCGAGTCGACATACATTCGTTCGCGCGACATGCGGACGCCCTCCACCGGCACCGTGGGCACAGAGCGGGGCTGCAAACGGCATCGCATTTCATCGACGTACGCCGCCGAAAGCGAGATGCCGTAGGGCACCCGTAAGCGTGGCGCCGCGCGACCTGTCACCTCGGCCAGCAGCTCCCATACCCGATCGAACGTCATATTCTCCCCGCCCGCGATATATCGTTCGCCGATCGAGCCGCGTTCGAGCGCCGCAACGTGCGCGCGAGCGACGTCCTCCACTGCAACGAGGTTCAGGCCGCCGGCGCTCGGCCGAGCGGGAATTCTGCCGCGTGCAAAGTCTAGCACCAGGCGACCCGTCGGCGTCGGCTTCCAGTCTCCCGGACCAACCGGCGCAGTGGGCAACAGCAAGACGACCGGCAGGCGCGCGGCCATGGCTGCTCGCTCTTGTTCGAGTTTTGAGCGGTGATAGGCGGAGCCGTGTGCCTGGGGCGCATGGTCGGACTCAGTCGCCGGCAAGTCGTTGCGTGCTGGCCCAACGGTAGCCGAGCTTGAGGTCACAACAGCACGCTTGACGCCCGCGATACGCGCTGCTTCCAGCAAGCTCGCCGTTCCAGCGACGTTCACCCTGCGCAACGCCGCGCGGTCGCGCGGTGCAAAAGAATACAGTGCCGCACAATGCACGAGGTAACTGCAGCCCTCCAAAGCGCGAGCAAGCTCGCCGGCGCGACACATGTCGCCCGTCACCCATTCGATATTTGGCGCTGCAGTCTGACGGGCTGATTGCCGCGCGCGAGTAAGCGCGCGAACGTGGTAACCGGCGGCGACGAGCTCGCCTGCCACGTGCGCGCCGATGAAGCCGGTCGCGCCGGTGAGGAAGACACAATCACTTGGCAAAGGCGGCTCGCACCGTCTCTTTGAGAGAGTGTGCGGTTGCCCGCACGGCGGTGGGCTCGTAGCCGCAGTGCGCCATGCAGTTCTCGCATTTTGGATGACGACCGCGGCCGTATTTTGACCAATCCGTCTCCTCGAGGAGCTCTTTGTAGCTCTTGGCGTACGGTTCGTCGGACATCAGATAGCACGGCCGCTGCCATCCCAGCACGGAGTAGGACGGTATGCCCCAGGCCGTGCACATGAAGTCCGCCTTGCCCTCGAGGAAGTCAAGATACAGCGGGCTGTGATTGAGCCGCCACTTTGCGCGGCGACCATCTCCAAACGCCTCACGGAAGATTGCGCGCGTGCGCTGTACCCCGAGGAAGTGTTCCTGATCCGGCGCCTTCTCATACGCGAAGCCCGGCGCAATTTGCATCTCGTCGACCTGCAGATCATCGTTGAGGAAGTCGAGCACTGCCCGAATCGACGTCGCATCGTCTTGACCGAAGAACGTCGAGTTCGTCGTCACTCGAAATCCGCGCCGCTTGGCCTCACGAACGGCCTCGACGGCTTTGTCGAAAATTCCCGGTTTGCAGACCGATTGGTCGTGTCGCTCGCGCAGCCCATCGATATGCACTGACCACGCAAAATACGGCGACGGCGTAAACAGATCGAGTTTCTTCTTCATCTGGATCGCGTTCGTGCACAAATACACGAACTTTTTGCGATCGATGATCGCCTTAGCGATTTCGTGAATCTCGCGATGAATGAGCGGCTCGCCGCCCGCTATCGATACGATCGGCGCACCGCACTCTTCAACTGCGGCAATGGCGTCCGCCACGCTCAGACGACGCGCAAGAATGTCGTCGGTATGCTGAATCTTGCCGCAGCCGGCGCAGGCCAGGTTGCACATGTACAGCGGCTCGAGCTGCAGGACCAGTGGATATTTCTCGATACCTTGCAGCCGCTTGCGGGCGAGATAAGCCCCGACAGCAATTTTTTGGCGTAATGGAATGCTCATCTGCTCACCCGTTCGACAAGAAGTGACTTGTTCCCGACAGGCTGCGATGCCGCCGCTCGAGCTTCATCTGCAGCCAACGCCATGGTAGGGAAGACGTGCCGGTACAAATGATAGTTAATGTAGAAGTCGCGAGGAAAACCCGTACCCGTATGATCCGGCTCAGGCCACGTTCCGCCCTCTTGACGCTGCCGAAGAAAGTTAAGCCCGCGTACGCAACCCGCGCTTGTGCCGAGGCCGGCGGACTGCAACCCGAGCACCGCCCAGGCGGTCTGCGACGGGGTGCTCTTGCCGACGCCTGCAAATGACGCGTCCGCATACGAATGACACGTCTCTCCCCATCCACCATCGGCATTCTGGACTGAAAGCAACCACTGCGCGCCGCGCCGGCTCATATCTCCGTCCAGGTGCAGCGCTTCGAGCGAATCCAAGACGCACCACGTGCCGTAAACGTGATTGACCCCCCAGCGGCCATACCACGACCCGGCGGGCGTCTGCGTCTGGCGCAGATAGCTCAGGCCACCCGCGACGTTGGGCTCGCGTTGGTCGTATCCAAGCGCGCCGAGCATCTCGAGCACGTGAGCGGTGACGTCTTCCGACGGCGGATCGATCATGGCGCCGAAGTCGGCGAACGGTATGCTATAGGCGAGCTGGCGCGTGTTGTCGCGGTCGAAAGCGGCCCAGGCGCGATTGCTGGATCGCATCGCCAGGACCCAGCGAACGGCGCGCTCGACTGCGGCGCAAACCCTCTGGCGGTCGCCGCCTTCCAGCAACGCCAAGACAACGACTGCGGTGTCGTCAATGTCGGGATAGATGTCGTTGTCGAACTCGAACGCCCAGCCGCCGCATTCCACGCCTTTGCAACGCACTTGCCAGTCGCCACCGCCTGCGATTTGTTCGTCGAGCAGCCAGCCCACGGCGCGATGCATGGCGGGATGATCTGGGCCGAAACCGGCGACACGCAACGCGCGTACGACCCAGGCGGTATCCCAGACGGGGGACATGCAGGCCTGAAAACGCCAGCCGCGCTCGTCTTCCAGAGAGAAGCGCTGCATGCCGTCGAGCCCCTTGCGCATCACAGGGTGGTTGATGTCCATGCCTTGCAGATTGAGCGCAATGAGCGAGTATACCCAAGGCGGCTGAATGCCGCCCCAGCTCCCATCGGCCTCTTGATGCTCGACGATCCATCGTGCGACCTGGGCTTGCGCACGCCGCCGCCCCGGCTTGGCCGGCATGAGCTCATAGAGCTTCAACAGTTTGTCCAACCACCAGAAGATGCCGGCGCCCTGCACGTGCGAGAGCGAACATTCCGTGCCCGGCACAACAAGCTCACCCAGATCGACCCCCAGCTTTCTGACCGGACGCCGCGAGATCACGATTGTCAGAGGAGCAATCGTTCCGCGCGCCCAGCAGGCAAAGTCGTAGAGATTCAGCGGGACCTGCGGCGGCATGTAGATCAGCTCGGGCGGCATGGTCGGGATGCCGGACCACGGGTGTTCGCCAAAAAGCGCGAGCCAGATCTTCGTAAACACGCGAGCCTGTGCGAGCCCGCCGAGGCGGTGGATGATGCCGAGCGCCCTGCGCATCGGCGCACTCGTGGCGTCCAGGCCGAGCACTTTAAGCGCCGCGTAGGCCTCGATCGTCGTGCTCAGATCGGCTGGGCCTTCGTAGTACAGCGCCCACGAGCCGTCTTCACGCTGTTCTTGCAAGATGTGCTCGCGCGCACCGGCGCGTATCGGATCGAGCGTGATCCCCAAAAACCGCAGCAACAGCACGAGTTCGGCGGTCATCGTCACGTTGGTCTCAAGCTCGCCCGACCACCAGCCGTCTGCGTGCTGGCGCTCGAGCAGCCAGTTGACGGCGGCGTCTACGTTTTCACGCAACGCACATACCTCGCAACGCCTCGACGACATGGCGCGCCGCACCCCGTCCGCTTCGCACCGCTGATTCCATGGTATCGGGCCATCCGGTGGCAGTCCATGAACCGGCGATAGCGACATTGGAAAGCGCCGTGGCAGGGCCGGGCCGTTGCTGATGAGCGCTGGCCGTGTACGTCGCCTCCGGGTTACGCGTCACGGCGCTGCGCTCGAGCTGCGCCCCGGCCAGCGTGCCGATCGCGGCCCGCGCCTCGTGCCAACATTCGTCCACGATGGCGTTTGTGGGAGCATTGATGTGGCGCTCCGCTGCGCTCAAGCTGCAGCACAGATAGCCGCTGGCCTTCTCGAAGATCCACTGCACCGGCGAGTCCAGCAGCGCGGCAAAGTCGAACCCCAGACGACCGCGGTCGTGCCACAAGTGCACGTCAACGATCGCATGCGCTACAAAGCCATCGAGCGCCGGCAGCCCTAGCCGCTCGGGTTCTCCCGCCAGGCGTGCAAGATGTGGCGGCGCTACCGCAAGGATGAGGGCGTCGAACGGTTGCGTTGCACCCGATCCCAGCACAAGCCCCAAGGCGCGCGAGCGGTCGCGCGCGACGTCAAGTCCGATCACCGGCGTTGCAAGATGCACGGCACCCAGGCGCGCCGCGGCGGCAGCTGCGACGCGTGCAAGCGGGATGGTCGTATAGCCAAAGCGGGCGGAGTCTGCATCTCCCAAAAACGCGGTCGATAGCACGAAGGCGGCGTCAGCGGCGCTGACCTCTTCCAGCGGGGCGTTGAGCGCGGGGACGAAGAACGGTCGCCAAAAACCGCGCAATGCATCTTCTGTTTGGCCGCAGCGAGCCAGCCACTGCGCGAAGCTGCCACCCGTCCGTGCCGCCTCGCCGGCGCGCGCCAGCGCCCGCGCAATGCGAACCTTGGAGGGCCAGCTGATATGCCGGTAGCCCATGAAAGACGCAAGCAGATGCCACGGCGGCGGCAGCCCGGCCGCACGCAAGCGGCTGCCGACGCCATCGCGCGTCAGGACGAGCGCCTCAAAACGATCCTGCAGATGCAGGCAGCCGGCCATTCCCACGCGTTCGACAAAGTGGATGAGCTCGACACAACAGCCGAGGAACACATGCTGGCCGTTGTCCACTTCGATGCCGTCGACGACAAAAGAGGTCGCCCGACCGCCGAGCAGCCTGCTGCGCTCGAACAGCTCGACGTCGAATCCCGCGTCAACGAGGTCAAGCGCGGCGGACAGTCCCGCCAGGCCCGCCCCGACGACCGCTACCCTGCCTGCAGCCACGACCCCACCATCACCAAGAGCTTCTCCAAATGCGTCAGCGAAGCGCGCCCGCGCAAGGGCAGCCATGGGTCGCTTTCGATCTTGTCGAGGATTCGTTCGTAAATGCCGGCCATGGTCTTCACGCAGACCGCCGGCCGGTGCGGGATGTAATCCAGCACGCGCAGGCCAGACGCGTACATGCTGCGCGCGCGCGCGCTTTCAAAAGCGACGAGCGACGACCAGCCGGCGCCAGGCTGGCCGAGCAGCATGTTCGGCTCCGAAATTTCAAAGCGCCGCAAGTCATCGGCGGGAAGATAGATACGCCCCATGTCGGCATCTTCGCGCACGTCGCGCAGAATATTGGTCAGCTGCAGGGCCACCCCCAGGTCGTCTGCGCAGTCGAGCGCAGCCGGGTCGCTGAAGCCGAAAATCCGAACGCACATCCGGCCCACCACCGAGGCGACCAGGCGGCAGTAGCCGCGCAGCTCTTCCCAGTTGGCGTAGCGGGCGCGATAGAAGTCAATCTCGACGCCGTCGATCAGCGCTTGCAGTTCGGACTCCGGTATCTGATAG
>JALYZV010000163.1 GCA_030948685.1 Vulcanimicrobiota bacterium
TGGCGGAGATCGGCGCAATCATTCTGCCGCCTATCCCCGGATTTTATGCGATGCCGAAGACCATCGAGGACATCGTCGATCACACGGTGGGGAAAGCACTCGACGCCCTGGGTGTGCCGAACGAAACCTTCGCTCGTTGGCGCGGTCCGGACGGCAAAACCTAACGCGCCGCGCACGCTTTTCGGGTCAGCCGACCGCCTTGTAGAAAAGCCACAGCGCCACGAGCAAAACCGCCACCGCGAAGATGCGCAGCAGCTGCGACCCGCGCACCCGCGGGGCAAGGCGCGCCCCGACCTGTGCACCGGCGATTGCTCCACTGGCAATCAACGCCGTCGGTCCCCAAAGAACGTCGTGATAGTACGCGTGTGAAGCCGTGCCAAAGAGTGCGGTGAGCGCGATAATGAAGGTCGACGTTGCGGTGGCGACGTGGGCCGGGAATGCAAACATGTAGACCAGCGACGGTACGAAAATGAGACCGCCGCCGATGCCGAACATGCTTGCCAAAAATCCAGTGCCAAGCCCGATCAACGCTGCAAGTCCCGGTCGAAAGCCAGCCGTGCTGTGCCCGTCTGCGATCGCTGCTTCAGCCTCATCCCGGCCCGGTCTCAAAACGAGGCGCAGGCCGATACCCGCGAGCAGCAGGGCGAAAAGCAGGCTGAAGAGGCGCTTGGGCACATTTTGATCGACGAATCCGCCGAGCAGGGCTCCGGGAAGCCCGGCTAGCGCAAAGATGAGGCCAGCGCGCACGTCAATCCGGCGCTGGCGGAGATAGGTGAGCGAGCCTGAGACGGCGTTGGCAAGCACGACCGCCATGGAGGAGCCGGCGGCCTCCTTCGGCGCGGCGTGCATGAGCAGTAGCGCGGGCACGACGAGCAACCCGCCTCCCACCCCGATGAGCGTTCCATAGCTACCCGCGACCAGGCCCAATGCGATGAATGCCGCAGCCTCAAGCAGCGTCATGTCAGTGCGGTACGCCGTTCGCGAGCAGAAAAGAGCGTCGTGAAGCGCGAACTTCGTGGCAGCGAGGATGCACGATGGCGCTGTACAGTGCGCGTAAGGGATTCAACGTCGGGCTCACGGTGGGCGGTATCAACCTCAACCGGGGCTTTCACATTATGGCGGGCCCATGCAGCGTCGAATCCGCCGAGCAGATGAACGCCGCTGCGACAGTGCTTGCGGCCCGCGGCGTGCGCATCCTGCGCGGTGGGGCGTTCAAGCCGCGCACCTCCCCGTACTCGTTTCAAGGGCTGGCTGAGAAGGGGCTCGATTTGCTCTCGGCTGCGGCACGCGCGCATAGCATGATCTCGATATCCGAGGTCATGGACACGGAGTCGGTCGAGCTGGTTGCATCCAAGGTCGATATCCTTCAGATTGGTGCGCGCAACATGCAGAACTTTTCGCTGCTCAAGCGTCTGGCTCAGCAGCGTAAGCCGGTCATGCTCAAGCGTGGCATGTCGGCAACCATCGAGGAGTTTTTGCTGGCCGCTGAATACGTACTGCAGGGAAACGAGCATGTGATTCTCTGCGAGCGCGGCGTCCGTTCCTTCGAAACGTTGACGCGCAACATGCTCGACTTGGCTGGCGTGGCGCTGCTGCGTCGCATGAGCCATCTGCCGGTCTTCGTGGACCTCTCGCACTCGACAGGCCGGGTGGACATTGTTCCGGAACTGGCCCGCGCCTGCGTCGCGCTGGGTGCCGAAGGCATCATGGTGGAGGTGCATCCAGATCCGCACAACGCGCTCAGCGACGCAGACCAAGCGATACCGCTGCAAGACGCAGCCACGATGATCGATGAGCTCGGGCCGTGGATCGAGCTGCGAGCGCGCCTCGACAGCCAAGCCTCGGCCGCCGCTACCCCAGCCGTTTAGCGTTGCCGATCTTCCATTACGTCTATCTCGTTCGCTGTGCCGACGGGACGTACTACTGCGGCTATGCCATCGATCCGATAAGGCGTATCCAGCTGCACAACGCCGGCCAAGGGTCGAAAATCTTGCGCGGCAAGCGGCCCGTGCGCTTGGCGTTTGTGCGCCGTTTCGTCAGCCGCGGCGACGCGCTGCGCTTCGAAATCAGGCTCAAAGCCAAATCGCATCGGGAAAAGCGTCAGCTTTCGCGGCGCTGGACGGCGCGCAAGAAACGGTAGCAGCTAGACGCGAGAAACGTACTTTCGCTCGCGCGTATCGACGCGAACCGTGTCGCCTTGATTGATGAACAACGGCACGTTGACCGTCGCACCCGTCTCCAGCTTGGCCGGCTTTTGGACGTTGGTTGCGGTGTCGCCGCGAAAGCCCGGATCGGTCTCGACGACTTTCAGGTCCACATGATTGGGAAGCTCAGCCCCGATGACTTTGTTGTCGTGGAACTGCACGTTGATGACCATACCCTCTTTGAGCAGATCGACGTTGTCGCCCAGCATATCGTGACCGAGATGAATTTGTTCGTAGTTCGAATTGTCCATGAAGTGATAGTCGTCGCCGCTGCCATACAAGTACTGCATCTCGTGCGTTTCAACGATTGCGCGTTCGAGCATCTCGCCGGCGCGAAACGTCTTTTCGAGCACGTTGCCGCGCACGACGTTCTTCAGCCGTGTGCGAACAAATGCTGATCCTTTGCCGGGTTTGACGTGCTGGAAGTCCACGACTTGCCACAGCTGCCCGTCGATGACGATAGTCACGCCCGTGCGAAAATCGTTGCTCGAGATCATTGTTGTTCGTTCTTTTCCTTCGCTGTACCGATGGGCAGCTCCGTGCCGGCGATGAGCCGCGCAATATTCGCCGAGTGTCGCCACACCACCAGTGCCAGCGCGACCAGCGCGTAGACAACGTATGAGAACGGTGCGTGTAGCAGCAGCAGGCTCACCGGAACGGCGGCGTTGGCGACAATTGATCCCAAGGAAGAGAATCGACTGAGCGCTACCGTCGCAAGCCACACCGCCGAAAAAACGATCGCCGATGGAAACGACAGAACCACGAGTACGCCCAATCCCGTTGCCACGCCTTTGCCGCCTTTGAAGTGCAGAAAAATCGACCAGTTGTGTCCGACAATTGTCGCTAGGCCGGCCGCAGCGATGGCCCAGTGACCGTACGGCAGCCAGTGCGACGCAAGCAGCGTCGGCACCACTCCTTTGATCACATCGCCGCTCAGCACGAGCACAGCGCCAAGCGGTCCGAGCGCTCGCATCGAGTTGGCCGCGCCGATATTACCGCTGCCGACCGTCCGAGGGTCGACGCCGAAGATGCCTCGTCCGACGACAATGCCGAAGGGAATCGACCCGACGAGATACGCGCCGACGAGTCCCAAGCCGATGAGCATCATGCCTGGTCGTCGCTCGCGCTGGAAGCGATGAGTTCGTCAGCCTTGGTCGCATCTTGTTGCACGCGTGGACGAAAGACCATGCGCAGCGGGGTGCCCTCGAAACCGAAGGCAGCCCGCAGCGAGTTCTCAAGATAGCGCTCGTAGGAGAAGTGCAACAAGCGCGCATCGTTGACAAAAAACACGAAGGTGGGCGGTGCAACGTCACTTTGCGTTGCGTAGAAAATTTTGAGGGCGCGACCTCGGAACGGCGCGGGCGGACGGGCCCGATATGCGTCGCGCACCGCCGCGTTGAGCTTGGCGGTTGTCACGCGTTTGCGTCGCTCCTGCGCGACGGCCGTTGTCGCATTCCAGATCTTCTGCAGGCCGCGTTTGGTCAGCGCGGATGCGTACATGATGGTCGCGTATGGCGCAAAGGCAAACTCCTTGCGCAGAATTTCGTTGGCCTGTTCGCGATCGAAGGCTTTGCCCTCGACCAAATCCACCTTGTTCATCAGGAGGATGAGGCCTTTTCCCTCCTCGATGGCAAGACCGGCGATACGCTGGTCTTGCGAGGTCGCTCCAGCCATGACGTCAATGACGACGATGGCGATGTCGCAGCGGCTAATCGCAGCGACAGCACGCAGTGCGCTGTAATGGTCGAGTGCAGGCCCGCGCCGCTCGTGCTTGCGAATGCCGGCGGTGTCGATCAGGACAAAGCGCCGGCTATCGACTTCAATCTCGCTGTCCGTCGGGTCGCGCGTGGTACCCGGTTGCGCCGACACGACCGCGCGCTGCTTGCCCAACAGCGCGTTGACGAGCGACGACTTGCCGACATTGGGTTGCCCAACAATCGCGAGCCGAATAGTTTTGTCATCGTCGTCTGCCTGCTCGGCCGGGAGCGGCGGCAACCGCTCGACGATGGCGTCGAGCAAATCACCGCTTTGCAGACCATGAATGGACGACACCGCTAGCGGCACGTCAAAGCCCAGCGAACAAAACTCGTAGATGCTGGCGGAGGTCTTCGGTGATTCGACCTTGTTGGCGACGAGCAGCACGCGGTCGCGGTGACGGCGCAAAAGATCGGCAACATCTTGGTCCTGCGGCATGACGCCCGTCTTGGCATCGACGACGAAGACGATGAGGTCAGCCTCGTCAATGGCCATGTGCGCCTGCGCGCGCGTTTGCGCCGTCACATCATCGACCTTGCCGACCTCAATGCCGCCGGTGTCGACCAGGGTGAACTCGCGGTTGTTCCACTCGACGACGCCGTACAAGCGGTCGCGCGTGACGCCGGGGGTGGGTTCGACGATGGCAACACGTTTGCCGACGAGGCGATTGAAGAGCGCGGACTTGCCCACGTTGGGGCGCCCCACGACAGCAACGATGGGCGTTCTTCCTGGCACGATGGCGCTCAGATTCGCTGCTGCCCGTCCTGACGCCCCCAGCAGCCCAAGGGCGGCGCACATGCAAAGAGAAGCATCGTCAACATGTCAATCCGGACCGTTGCTTTCGCCGTGATGTTGTTCGTGGCATCGATGTTCGCCCCGGCCGCCTCGGCAGGCGGACACGGCAGCGTGTACGCCACGACGCTGCCACCAGGCGCAACGGTGTGGCTGGACGGCAACTACATGGGCGAGACGCCGCTGTTCATGGATGGACTCGATGGCGGGCGACACAGCGTCACGCTGACGCGTTCGGGCTGGCAACCACAAAGCTCAGCCGTCGAGGTGACCGTCGGACATGTCGCAACCGTGAGCGCCGTGCTGACGGCAAACGCGCCCGCGCCGCAATCCTCAGCCAGACCCAAAGGAACGCTCAGCGTGCGCGGTGCCGGCGGAGCGAAAGTCTTTGTGGACGGCGTTCCCTTACCCACACCCTACGAATCGCAACAAGTTGCAAGCGGCGATCACATCCTGCTCGTGCAGCGCGCTCGGGATCGCATCACGAGCTCGATTCGGATCTATCCCCAGACAACAACCACCGTGTCGCTTGCTGCGCGCGTCGCCGCCACGACCACGGATGAAGGCGAAGACATGCTTGCCGCCTTGCAAGCCTACGTGCCCGACAGCGACTTTACGGTCAATGGTGATGAGATTACGATCCATCACAAGGGCATCGAACTCGAGTGCGCCGTCGGCTCGCGTAACTACGTTCTCAACGGCAGGCCGGGCACGCTGAGCGTTGCACCGGCAATGATCGGCAACAAGCCATACCTGCCGCTGTCGCTGCTGACGCGCATTACGAGCCAAACTAAAAGCGCCACTCACTGACAGGTCGCGCGGCAAGCCAGGAGAATCACGCACCATGCCTTCCATCTACTTGCAGACGTTCGGCTGTCAGATGAACGTCGCCGACTCGAACGGTTTGGCGCACCAGGCCTGGTCGCTGGGCTGCACGTTCACCGACATGCCGGAGCAAGCAGACATTTTGATTCTCAATACCTGCGCCATCCGCGAAAAAGCCGAAATGCGGGTCTACAGCCGGCTCGGACAGCTCAAGAGCATCAAACGCCCGGAGAGCAAGCTGCTGGTGGCCGGCTGCCTGGCCGAAAAAGACCGCGCAGTCATGCGCCGCAAAGCGCCGCACGTCGACGCGCTCTTAGGGCCGCGCGATTACCGGCAGTTCAAGTCGTTATTGGCCGGCTGGGGCGTGCCGACGGATCTGCCGCCGCCCGAAACCGAGCTGCGGATGCCGTCCGCTGAAGATGCTCCGGGCGAAGACGGCCCGCTCGAATATGCGCACCTGCGCGCGCTCGTCAGCATCACGCGCGGCTGCGAAAAATTTTGCACCTATTGCATCGTCCCCTACACGCGCGGTCCGCTCGAGAGCATTCCGCCCGAGGAGATCGAGACGCAGATACGCCGCGAGCTTCGTTGCGGTGCAAGAGAGATCACGCTGCTCGGTCAAAATGTCAACTCCTACCTGTATGAGGGCCTGAACTTCGCGGGCCTGCTGCGGCGGATCGGGCGCATTGAAGGTCTGGAGCGGCTCACTTTTTTAACCTCGCATCCGCACGATTTCAATCGTGAGGTGGTAGACGCGCTTGGCGAGCTGCCAAACGTCGAGCCCCGGCTGCATCTGCCCGTCCAGTGCGGCAGCAACGAAGTCTTGGCGGCTATGGCGCGGCTCTACACGATTGAAGACTACCTCGAGAAGATCGCTTATTTTCGCGAGCGCTTACCGCGCTGGGCGCTGACCACCGACATCATTTGCGGTTTCCCGACAGAGACCGAGGGCGATTTTCTGAAAACGCTTGCCCTGGTCGAACGCGGTACCTTCGAGTACGCCTTCGTGTTTGCGTTCTCACCGCGGGCGGGGACCCCAGCGGCAACTATGGAGCCGCAAGTGCCGCAGCCAGAACGTTTGCGCCGGCTGCAAGCCGTCGGAGCCGCGCAAAACGATTGCACGCGTCGCTTTCACGAGTCGTTCATCGGCGAGACAACGAGCGTGCTCGCTTCCGGTCCTTCAAAGAAAGATCCCACCCGCATGGCGGGCAAGACCGGGCACAACATTACGGTCGTGTGGCCGCGCGATGCAAGCACCGAGCACAAGCCGGTGGTGGACGTTGCCATCGAGCAAGCCCACACCTGGGGCCTTGTCGGCCGGGTGGCATAATCGTTCGTACTGCCCGCGGCGTGCGACCGCCGCACGAAGACAAGCCTGGACGCAAGCCGGCCCAAACGGCGCCAGTCGACGCAGCAGCCGACGCCGTCGGGACCTCGCCGCTCATCGCGCAATATCTTGCGCTCAAATCCGAGTACCCCGAAGCGCTGCTGCTTTCGCGCGTCGGTGATTTCTACGAGGCCTACGGCGACGACGCAAACGAACTAGCCTCGGCGCTGAACATCGTCTGCACGTCGAAAGAGGCAGGCAAGGGAAAGCGCGTTGCTATGGCCGGCGTGCCCCATCACAGTGTCGATCACTATCTCGGCCGACTGCTGCGCCAGCGTCGCATCGTCGCAATCGCGGAGCAGATGGAAGAGCCCGTGCCGAACCGGCTCGTGCGCCGAGAGATCGTGCGCGTGCTGACCCCGGGCACCGTGCTCGAGGATCAGTTTTTAACGGCCGAACGGAACAACTATCTGTGCGCGGTCGCAACGGCTGCCGGCAAGACCGCCATCGCGGCGGCCGACATCTCGACCTCGTCCGCGGCGGTCAGCATCGTCGACGATGACGATGCACTGGCTTCCGAACTCGACCGTCTTGCACCGGCTGAGATCGTGGTCCAGAGCGACGAGGATGTCGAGCGCTACCGGCCGCTCGTGTCTGAGACGTGCCGCATCGCCGTGTGCGATCCGCAGCTACAGGAGTCGGCCAGAGAACCGATAGTCGTGCAGCGCATTGCGTTGAGTGAACGAGCGGCGGCGAGTGAAGCGCTCGGCTTGCTGCAGCGCTACTTGGAGTACCTGCGGCTGGACGGTGCTGCCGTCTGCGAGTCTGCCTCGCTGCACGAAACGCGCAAGACCATGGTGCTGGACCGTTCAACCCGTCGCCACTTAGATTTGCTGAGCGGCTCTGGCGAGAGCAAGCAGGCGTCGGTTCTCAACGTGTTGGCAAAAACGAAGACGCCCATGGGGAGCCGCATGCTGGCCCACTGGCTGTGCGCACCGCTGCTCGAGGTCGACGCGATTGCTCGACGCCACGATAGCGTCGACAACTTTGTGACCGCCGCGTCGTTCCGACTCGAGCTGCAGCGCACGCTCGCGGGCGTCGGCGATATCGAGCGTATCGTGCAGAAAATCCGCGCTCGCAGGGCCGGTCCACGAGATCTTGCCGGTTTGCGCCGCTCGCTTGACGGCGCGGCGGCATTAGCTGCGGCGCTCCGCGCGCACGCCGGCGAGCAGTTCCGCGCGTTTGCTGATGCGGTGAGCGGCGATGGCAGCGCGGCGAGCGCCGCAAACTTGCTGGCCGCGACCATCGTCGACGAGCCGGCGGCGACGCTGCTCGAGGGGGGCGTCATTCGTCCCGACCATTCCGCCGAGCTGCAGGAGCTCATTGGGCTGCGTAGCGCGGGGCGCGAGCATCTGCTGGCGCTCGAGGCTGAGGTTCGCAGCCTCACCGGCATCAAGGCGCTCAAGATCAGGTACACGCAGGCGTTTGGCTACTATTACGAGGTGAGCCGAGCGCAGGCGCAGACCATGCCGGTTGCGTTTGTGCGGCGCCAGAGCTTGGTCAACGTGGAACGATTCACCGATGCGCGTTTGAAGGAGCTCGAGACCCGTATCCTCAGTTCGCGCTCGCAGCAGGTCGCACTCGAACGGCGGCTTTTCGACGACATCATCGACCAACTCGACGCGTTCGCTGCAGGACTGCTTGGCTGCGCTCGCGCGCTGGCTGAAATTGACGTCTATTGTTCCCTGGCGCAGGTCGCCGCCGAGCGGCGCTATGTCAGACCCGCGATGGTGGAAGAAAGTACGCTTGAGGTGGAGGGCGGGCGCCATGCGGTTGTCGAGGCCTACGGCGGACTGGATTTTGTACCCAATGAATGTGCCGTGGACGCAGAACAACGGTTCCTCCTCATTACTGGGCCGAATATGGGCGGCAAATCCACCTACCTTCGACAGACAGCGCTCATGTCGATCTTGGCGCAGATGGGCTCGTTCGTGCCGGCGCGTCGCGCAACGCTCGGCATCGTGGACCGGCTCTTTACTCGCATCGGCGCGGGCTACGACATTGCGGCCGGCCGCTCTACCTTCTATGTTGAGATGGCCGAAATGGCGCTCATCCTGCGCAACTGTACCGCGCGCAGCCTATTGCTCATCGATGAGGTTGGTCGGGGTACGGGCACGATTGATGGGCTTGCCATCGCGCAGGCGATCAGCGAATACTTGCTCAACCTGGGCGACGCAATGCCCATCGTGCTCTTTGCAACGCACTTCCACGAGCTTGTCGACTTAGCGAAAACGTTTGCGAGTGTGGACAATTTACACGTTGCCGTTGCTGACGAGCTCACCGGGCCCGTGTTCTCGCATCGGCTCTTGCGCGGGTCGAGCAGCCGCTCCTACGGCATCGCGGTCGCCAACATGGCGGGCATGCCCAAGCGGATCGTCGAGCGCGCGAAAGAGATCGCCAGCCAGCTCGAAGCACGTCCAAGCGTCGAAACGCGACGGTCACGACCTGCAAAAACCGCGGCTGCCGAGCAACGCCAGCTCGAGATGGAAATACCGTAAAGCTGCGGCGCGGTCGTGAGCCCGGTCACTACTCGCGCATTTCGTAACATCAACCGCCCGCCGGCGTCCATTAGTATGTGAGGACATTAGACCTAGTGGCCCTCAGAATACGGGGCCTGGCGGACCTGCTGACCTATGCTGTTGCCGTTGCAATCGCCCGCTGGATCGCCATCGCCTGGGTCTGGACGCTGCCGCAAAACCTCGTCACGCCCCAGCAGCTGCGCTTTGCACTTGTCTCCTATGGCGTGATCACGACACTTTTCTCCTTGAACGTTTGGCAGCGGTCGCGAGCGGGTCAACGCGACGAGATGCATCCGCTCGTTGTTCCGGCCCTTATTGCAATCGACCTCACGTATGCGGCGCTGGCGATGAAATTGTACGGCGTCACCTTGCTCGTCCTGATGCCCGCGCTGGACGCAGCGGCGCTTGCGGTCCCAATCGGGCTGGCGGTGGTGACGGGCCTCACCTTGTTGTTGGTCGATCTGGCCCTAAATTTTCATAGCGGCAGCGCGAGCAGCGTCGGCTTGCAAATCGCAGGCATGACGTTCGGGCCGTATCTGGCGGCTCTCTTTGGTCAGCACGGCAGACAGCGCGCCGAGCGTCAGGTGCGCGCCATCGATCAAGTCCTGAATGCAGGTTCCGAACTCGGTTCGCAATTGTCGCTGGCCGACGTACTCGTGCAGTTGCTCAATCTGCTTTGCCATTTTCGCCGCGTCGTGCCGTGGGAGACCTGCGTGATCTACGTCGTCCAGTACGACGAAATCGCAGAAGAAGAAATGTTGGTCGCGGCGGAGATCGCTGGCGCCGACGCAGCCGCCTATCGCGGGACGAAGATCGCCTTTGGGACCGGCGTCGTCGGTTACGCGGCCGCCAAGCAGCGTCCGGCGCTGGTCGCTGATTTGCTGAAAGATGCCCGCCAGCCGGACGCGGACCTTCACCCGCACGCGCGCGGTTCGCTGGTCGTGCCGATCGTGGCGGATGCGCAGGCCGTCGGTTGCGTCCAGCTCCTCTCGAGCCAGCCGAATTTGTATACCAGGGATCAGCTCGAACATGTTGGCCGGCTCATCAGTCTCGCATCCGTCGGCGTTCGCAATGCGCTGCTTCACATCCGAACCAGAGCCATGGCCGACACTGACTCGCTCACCGGTCTCTTGTCGAGCCGTGCATATCACGAGCGGCTCGAGTCAGAATTTCGCAAGGCGCAAGCCGCGCGCAAATCGCTGTCGCTGCTGCTCATCGACCTCGACAATTTCAAGGACGTGAATGACAACTTCGGCCATCAGGCTGGAGACGAGCTCTTGCGCCGCATCGGAGGGCTGCTGCGCCAGCAGGCCCGCCGCAACGATGTCTATTGCCGGTATGGCGGCGACGAATTTATTGTGGTTATGCCTGAGACGATCAAATCCGAGGCGGCCATGGTCGCCGATCGCATCCGCAAGGCTATCGGAGAGTTGGCGTTTACCTCAGGGAAATCGCTTGTTCAGGCGACCGTCTCGATCGGGGTTGCAAGTTATCCTCAGGATGTGACCAACAAACAAGCCCTCATCAAAGCAGCCGACGATGCGCTCTACGCGGCAAAAGATGACGGGCGTAACTCGCTGCGCGTCTTCGCACCACCCGTCGCCCGCTAGACTGACATCGTCTGCAGCTCGCCTGCCTGAAACGGCGAGGCGCACTACCGTTGCGCCGAAGATGACGAGTCGGGGGATGAGGCGAAGCCCAAGGTGTGCAGACCATGACTCGTATCGCGGTTCTCGACGACGCGACGATCGTGCAGATTGCCGCCGGCGAGATCATCGAGCGGCCGGTGTCGGTCGTCAAGGAACTGGTCGAGAACAGTCTTGACGCCGGGGCAACCTACGTTGCGGTAGAGTTGCGCGCTGGCGGCCGCAGCGAGATTTCAGTCAACGACGACGGGCGCGGCATCTTCCACGACGACCTCAGTCTTGCGCTGCACCGGCATGCCACGAGCAAATTATCGTCGGCTTCCGATCTGTTTTCCGTGCGCACGCTTGGCTTCCGCGGCGAAGGGCTGGCGAGCATCGCCGCCGCAGCGGGTTCCGTCGAGATCGTCTCTCGCCCGCCCGGCCAAAATTTCGGCGCTCGCATCGTGACCCGCGGCAGTTTGCCGGGCGCCATGGGTCGCGTGGCCGCCTCGCCCGGTACGAAGGTGACTGTCCGCGACCTCTTTGCCACAACCCCCGTGCGGCGCGATTTTTTGGGCAGCGAAAAGAGCGAATTCACGCGCGTCAGCGCGTTTCTCTCGCGCATCGCACTGGGTTGGCCGAAGGTTGCCTTTTCGCTGCGCCACGACGGGCGCGATGTCTGGTCCTTACCCGCGGTCAGCGATCCTATCGATCGTCTCGAGATGGTCTTCGGCAAGGGCAGCCGCGGTTCGCTTGCGCCCGTGCGCACGGCTCCCAATATCATGATCGGGATCGTCGGCTTTACGTCACGCGTCGGCGCTGACCGGCCAAACCGCCAAGGACAGGTGTTGTTCGTCAACGGGCGGCTCGTGCGCAGTCCGGCGCTCAGCGCCGCCTGGTCTGCCGCCTACTCGGCAAAGATTATGACCGGACGCTATCCGTATGGCGTCCTCATGCTCTCGCTGGCGCCCGGCGACGTGGACGTCAACGTGCATCCGACCAAGATCGAAGTGCGCTTCGTCAGTGCAGCGGCGGTGTTTGACGTCGTACGCCATGCGGTGGGTGAAGCGCTTCGCTCCGAGGCGGCGACAGCCGAAGGCGAGCGCAGCTTTGCGGTCGGCGCGACCCCGCCGTCCTTCATCGGCAATATAGAGCCACAGGCAATGCCGGCGATGTCATTGCTCGAGCATGCTCTCGACGTGCCCGATGCTTCGCACACTGCTCGAGCGCTCGGCCAGATCGACCAAACGTTCATCGTCATTAGCGATGCGACGGGACTCCTCATCGTCGACCAGCACGCGGCACACGAGCGCATCGCCTATGAGGCACTGGAGGATGGCGTCGGTCAATCCAGCGATGCTGCGCCGCTCTTACTGCCGCGGATCGTCGAATTGACACCCGATCAGGCAGCAACGCTCGAAGCTTGTGAGAGGGA
>JALYZV010000005.1 GCA_030948685.1 Vulcanimicrobiota bacterium
TTGCGCGTTGTCGAACGCTACTACGGTTCGCAAGCCGCTCGGGACGCCGCCTGGAACATGGAGTACCGTCGCACAGCACGGCCGCAAAGCGTTAACGACGTCTGACCGCTGCCCTGTTGCAGGCGCAGTCACCAATGACGATGTGGTAAAAACAAAGAGACCGGCGAGCTGCCGGCTGAAGTCTACCCGACGGTGAGCCTATTGACGTTGCTGGGCGTCGGAGCTCGGCTCTGAATCTGCGTTCCCGTCATTAGCGCCAGGGTGCCCCACCTCAGTCATGCCGTCATCTTCCCCTTGCAGCAATTTTGTTACAATCTGTTTTTCCTGCGGCGAGAGATTTCTAATTGCACGCAGGACGTTTTGGAGTTCCTGGCTTTGCATTTGCCCTCGCTACTCCCGCTCGAGCTTCTCTTTGGCTTCGGCCTTCACAGCACCGTTTTCGTTCGGTGATTTGGGCTGGGGACCTGACAGCGGAGGCACCGACTGAACAGCCTCGATCGGCACGTTGAGCGCGATGCCTTTGCCCACGATCATCGACAGCGCTTGCGGCACGACTTCGACGTTGAGCACCTTTTGAGCTCTGAGCGAGTGCGAGTCGGATTCTGTCGGTGCGTCGTCCTGACATTGAATTCGGACCTTGCGCGCTTGGTAAAATGCAACCTTAGGATTTTCCGCGCGCTTGCCACCTCTTATTTTTAGGAAGTAATCCAGCAGCTCCCCTTTGCCCATGCCATCATAGACCGCGACATCGAGCACTGCGTCATCCATCTTGGCTGCGGGTGCGACCAGAAAGTTCAAGCCCATGAGCGGGGCGTTTGAGACGGTGACGAGCTGCGAGTTTGCAAGAATCGTCTCGCCGTTGTCGAGATCAATCTGCACCGGGCCGGGTTTAGAGTCAAATAATTTGCGCAACGCGTTGGGCAAACCCGCCAATCGACCTTTTCTGACCGCCTTACCCGCCGAGAACGCGATAGCGGTCAAACCGAGCCCGACGGACTCGAGAAAGTAGTCGCCGTCCTGCTTTTCGTCCGTGATGACGCGTCCCATGTCGACTTGCCGGGTGCTGCCCGCGCCGAGCAGCGCGCACGCGTCATCAAGGTCAAGTGGAATTCCAAGCGAGCGGGCGACGTTATTCATCGTACCGACGGGAAGAATTCCGAGCGCCGTCTTCGTGCCAACCAGTTGTGAAGCCGCCTCTTCGATTGTGCCATCGCCGCCTGCGACGATAACAAGCTCTTCTTTGTTGTCCGCAGCTGCTTTCGCAAAATGACGGACGGTTTTGCCCGAGGTTCTGATATCTACTTTGGCGCGCAGACCATGAGCGCGCAGCAAATCGACGATCTTCTCGAGCGCATGGGGGTCCTTCGAGTCGGCGCCCGACCCAGGATTGAAGATCAGGCGGGCAACACGCAGACTTCCGTTGCCCTTCGTCGCGCGTTCGACCGGTGCTGTCGCACGCTCGTGCGCACGCTGTTCCAACTTGGCTATTTTGGATTCGAGCGCGCAGAGTTTTCGAGTACGCTTCTCGAGCTTGGCCTTAGTTGCTTCGAGTTTCTTGGCCAAACGCCGATGTTTGGTGCGCGCGTCTTCGAGTTCGCCAAGCAATTGTTTCTGGCTATCTTGCTTTACTGCCATGCAAAAGCGGCCTTGACTTCTTGTGTCACACTTGCTCTATACCCAAATTCCGATTTCGTCACACGCGAACCGTTAGGAATTCGGTCCTATCATCGGAAACGCACCCGCCGCCGCCACGATTGCGGCCTGCAGGCAGGCCCGGTTCACGGTCTAACACTTCCTCATGGACACGATTGCGGTTGAGGCAGTGCGGACCGCAACGGACGAAGTACGGCGCTTAATCGATGAACTCGATCGAGGGCTAGGCCAGGAGTATCTGCCGGAGCAACGCCACGGTTTGTCTTTGGACGCGATCTTCCAACCGCATGTGCGGTTCTTTCTGGCACGGCTCGATGGTGTCGCCGTGGGCTGCGCTGGCGTTGCGTTGTTCGCGACATTCGGAGAAGTCAAGCGCATGTACGTGCGCGATCGTGCGCGTGGCCGCGGCATCGCACAGGCGTTGCTCTCACGCATTGAGCTAGAAACGAAAAACAGTGGGCTCGACGTACTGCGGTTGGAGACGGGAGACCGACAATTCGCCGCAATACGTTTTTACGAGCGAGCTGGCTTTCAACGTTGTGACGCCTTCGGCCAATATGCTTCGATGGCGCCAGCGGCGATCGCGACAAGTGTCTTTTTCGAAAAGCGGGTCAGCGCCGCCACTCCGTAGCCGACGGAGCCAGTTTCTCTAATCGTAGATCATCTTGTTGGAGATCTTTGTACAGGCCGAGTCTGCTACCCACGACCACGTACCGTTTGTCTTTACCTCGACGAGGTCGCGAAAGCTCGTGTCGGTGTTTTTCGTCATCGTATCCCGCACTGGAGACGGCTGCCCTTGAAACCACCTCGTACCTGTTAGGAGCTGCGCGTTCGTGCCGCTATCCTTACCCGTCCCGGCACCGATGCCCCCAAAACGATCGGACCAACTGCTCCACCAGAGATTCTTCGAAGCCATCCAGCCTTGGTAGCCGCTGGACGAATACCCCTTGGCGCCGTAGTAGCTTCCAACCGTGTTGCCCGACTCGATCCAATAGAGGCTCTTGGCCGTTTCGGTATGCGCGGCCGTCTTGCCGAAAGCGGCAACCTTCGTGGCGCAGCTCCAGGTTCCAATCAGATACCGCGCGCTTGTCATCTTTCCGGTGAGTGTTGATGACTTTGCGGTGTTGGACGAAGCGATGGACGAGCTCGCCCCAAAAACGATAAGAACAGCGAAGCTTACGTGCAAAATAGTGCGCATGTGCCCTCCTCAGAACTTGCAAGACTAGCGCCGTGTTAACCCGAGCGAACGCTCGGTCCTCCCAAGTATTCGTCTGGCTGAAAATCTCCTGAAATCAAAAAGTCTATATCCTAGGATTTCACGGCCTAAGCAGCAACGTTGCCAGTTCATAGAGCTTTACGAAGAGGTAACGATGCCGAGCCGGGTTATTCAAACAACTTCTTTGCTTGCCGCCCTGCTCGTCGTAGCGGCGTGCTCCACGCATGGTATGACGCCCGCGCCAATCACGGCAGCGCAGAGCGAGGCCAGTCGTAGCAGCTTGACCGTAAGCTCATCCCCGCTGCTCTTTGTGACTAACTATTACCAATCCAGCTTCCGCGCTTTTCGCTTATCGGACAACGGCAACGTTGCGCCCGTGCGGGTCGTCGCGGGTACCCGAACCACCCTGACAAATCCCATCGGAATCGCCGTGGCTCGCGATGGTCGCGTGGGCATTGCCAACTATGACTTGCAAGGCGGCGCAATAAACGCGCAAACGTTTGCGCCCAGCGTGCAAGGCAACGCCGCGCCCGTGACGGCAATCAGCTGTGGCGGGCTCGCGGGGAACGTGGTATGGGGTGCGGCATTCGATCCAGCGGGCAATCTGTACATCACGTCGGGGCGCCACCAAGGGTATAACATTGCGGTTTTTGCGCCGTCAGATACGGGGTGTGTCAGCAACAACCGCATCATCGCCGGACCACATACGACCTTGAACCAGCCCTATGGCATCGCCGTGGATCCAAGCGGAGCGATTTACACGGCCAACGCTTCGGGCACAAGCGTGGCCGTATTCGCGCCCGGTGCCAGCGGTGACGCCGCGCCTCGCGCTCTGATCGCGGGGTCAAAGACGCAGCTGGATTCACCCGCCGATGTTGCGGTGGATACGGCCCTGCGCTTATACGTCACGGACTTCCGCACGAATAGAGTCGTGGTCTTTGCGGCGCGGGCGAACGGCAACGTCGCCCCGGTCCGCATTATCGTCGGGGCTCACACGCGCATGAATGGCCCGGTGGGCATCGCCGTGGATCGCACAGGCGTCATCTACGTATCGAATGTTTTCGATAATACGATCACGGAATACGCCGCAAACGCGGTTGGCGATGCGGCGCCAATCCGCACGCTCGCCGGCCCGAAGACGGGCATCGACCGACCCGGCGAACTCGCGATCTCTCCCTAGGACGTGCGAACCAATCGCCAGCCGGCGTCCAGCTGGGCCACAACTTGCACCTAAATCTTTAGGTGAAAATCGGGCTGACCCACTGGACAAAGCCCAAATCCGTATGCTAAGATGACCTAAACCTAATTCCTTAGGTAAGGTGCAACGTATGGCGCGAAAGACGTCCGCAACGCTCACCGACGGTGAGCAGCAGCTGATGGAAATTCTTTGGAACCGTAAGAGCGCTACGGTCGCGGAGGTGCTCGCCAAGATCTCCGAACAGCGTAAGGCCGCCTTCAACACCGTGCAGACGATGTTGCGAATCCTCGAGCGCAAGGGCTACGTCAAGCACAAAGTCGAGGGTCGAGCCTTCCGCTACTATCCCATCGTGAATCGCCAACAGGCATCAACAAGCGCCCTCAGGTACCTGCTCAATCGCTTCTTTGACGGCGCTCCCGGCAAGCTTGCGATCAATATTCTCGAGCATGAGCGCCTCTCGGAGCGCGATTTGCTGCGACTTAGACGTTTGATTCAAGAAGCGAGGCAGAAATGATCGAGCCACGCATTGTGGTGGCACTTGCCAACTCAGTATGGCAAAGCGCCATCCTGGTCGTTTTTACGATGATGTTGTTGCGGATCATGAGTCGCACAAGTGCAAATCTACGCTATGCGGTGTGGCTTGCAACCCTTGCGGTGTGTGTGCTGCTGCCCGCCTTGGATTACGGGTTCGCCAGGCCCCTCGCTGAGCCGGCCGCGCCCGCTCCTCACTCGTTGAACATCTCGAGCGCGACGGCAGACACGGCGATCGAAGCCCGGCATGTCGTGAATCCGCAAGCACTCCAGTCTAACCCGAAGAACCAGCAGGGCCGGCCCTCGAGTCGTGTGCTCGCTCAAAGGGCAGCCGCACGCCAGCCAGCGATGCAGCTCCCAGCGTGGCTTACGCCCGAAAAAGTGGGCGCGTTCTTCGCGCGCTCTGTTTTCAGAGCCAGCAAGATCCTTTTTTGGTTGTGGATCGTCGTCGCCGACGTATTGCTCGCGCGCCTCCTTTTCCAGTTGATTTCGCTGGTGCGCGCGAAGCGCCGCACGGAAATCATCGATACGTTCGATTGGATTAGCCAGCGCCCAGGTGTGCGACGGCGCTACTCTGTCGGTATTTCAGATACCCTCGAGATCCCGTGTTTGCTCGGGCTGACCCAACCGCTCATCGCAATTCCGCGCGCCATTGCAAGCGAGCTTTCCAGCAACGATCTGCGCCGCATCGTGGTGCACGAGTCTGCGCATGTTCGCCGCTATGACGACTGGTTCAATCTCTTTGAGCAATGCGTCTTGGCCCTGTTGTTCTTTAACCCAGCCTTGTATTACGCGACACGGGCGCTCCATTTGGAGCGTGAAATCGCCTGTGACGATCAGGTGGTCGCCAGCGATGAGCGTCTTTTCTACGCCGAGTGTCTGTCCGTGCTCGCCGGGCGCACGCGCGTCCGCAGCACCTCGTTTGCGCCCAGCTTCTTTAGCGGGCGCCGAGAGCTGTTAATCCGCATCGAGCAGCTCCTGGATCGCAGGCATGTCGTGCATGCGCGTTTGGGCATCATTCCGTACGCCGTTGCGGCGATGCTTGGCGCGCTGGCTCTCGTCTTAGGACAAACCGGCATACCGGTACTAGCAGCGCCGACGCAATCACCCAATGCGGTCGCGATTCAGCGACATGCGGCGACTCATGCGTCGTCCTCGCAGCGTGCAACGCCTGCGCCCAAAGCTGCACACCCTCAACCGATCGTCCGGGCGACTCAAACGGCCACAATCACGGTACGTCGGCTTCACAAACCAACCCGGTCGGTCTCTCAGTCGGAGACATTCGTCGTCACCGAGCGAACCGTGTGCACGGTAGCGCCAGTGAAGGCGCTGCC
>JALYZV010000020.1 GCA_030948685.1 Vulcanimicrobiota bacterium
CTTAACTGGAGCGAAGACGTTGCTGATCGATGCGGATCTGCGCAGGTGTGATTTGTCAACAAAATTGGCTCCAGGTGCGCTGACGGGCATTCCGGCCAGGGTCGACCAGAAACTTATCTCACGGTACGTTGCTGGCGACGCACATGGGTTACCAATACAACATGTACTGTTGAATGACGGAGCGTGCTGCTTGCCCGGCGTTGTCGCCACTCTTGACATCCCTTGTGGTCTGGCATTTGCCACTGTACGTAGGGCACATCGCGTCAATCGACGTCGATTATCCTCTATATGAATAAAGCATAGCGTGAGCGGCATAAAATAGCGAGGCAGGCCAGTTTTGACAGTAATATTCGCTCTAGTTGGGTGTGGTGAACGGCAGCGGATCCAAATCCCGCGTTAGCTTCGTGGCTGGTGGCGAGGAGGAGGCAACTACCAATGAAACGCCTTCGAGTTCTTTTCGTTGCTCCG
The DNA here is from genome assembly GCA_030948685.1 of Vulcanimicrobiota bacterium. Lineage (GTDB taxonomy): Bacteria > Vulcanimicrobiota > Vulcanimicrobiia > Eremiobacterales > Eremiobacteraceae > JAFANK01. The sequence goes on from JALYZV010000020.1 coordinate 469, forward strand.
GTGCCTAATTTCAAAGGCGGTGCGGAGCGGTCTCTGATGGACCTTCTAACTAATCCGGCGGTCGATCCTTTTCTTGCCGTTCCGGCGGAGGGACCGATCAGCGCACGAGCAGATGACCTCGGCATTCCATGGGACGTTGTCGACTTCGGTGCGATTAGTAGTATTCATCGACCGTTTCGACTGGCTGATGGGGTCGGCGTCGTCGTGAGCCTCGTCAGAGCGGCACAGCAACTCTATATGATCGCGCGCAGGCACCAAGCCGAACTAATTCACAGCAATGGCCTCAAGGCACACGCCATCGCCCTTGCCGCGAGGCGACTCGGCGGGTGCCCCACCGTTATTCATATACGTGATATACCCAATACAAAGGTTGAAAAGGCTGTATGGAAGGCGTTTCAGCTTGCAGCCGACCAAACCATTCTAGTCTCGCGTCCCTGCTTCCCAGCGGCTAACTTGCCGCGTAACGTTCATGTTGTGCACAACGGCTTTTCCGGCGCTTGCGGCGATTCAGGAATGGACTTGAAAAAGTTTGGAAGCTGTCTCGTTCTTGGCTTTACTGCTGGCCGCATCCATCCTTCGAAAGGCCTTCATGTCTTGCTGGATGGTCTAGCTCGCGCCCGGGCTCTAGGCTGTGTTTTACGTCTCATTGTCCGCGGCGCTTTTGCCGAAGAGACGCCCGCCTACGAAGGTGAAATAAGATGTAAAGTTAGTGCTTTGGACTTGAGTGAGTTCGTTACGTTTGAAGGTTTTGTGACCGATTCAGGAGTTGTCTACAACGATATAGATATCGTGTGCGTTCCGTCCACGGCACCGGATCCGTTTCCACGTTCTGTAATGGAAGCGATGGGTCATGGCCGCGTCGTTATCGCCGCGCCCTGCGGCGGCATACCGGAAATGATCATCGACGGCCAAACTGGATTTTTGACGAGCGATCCGACCGCGTTTGCCGCAGTCGTCGCACGGCTGCAAAGTGATCCGACTTTGCACCTGGCGATCGGGCGAGCGGCACGTGTCTATTGCCGGTCACATTTTGGGCTCGGTCGTCACCACTCTGAGGTGAGGCATGTTTATGAACTCGCTGGTCTTGCCCCGAAAAGCGTCCCGCAAGGCTGATTGTGTAGGATCGGCGTTAGAGGATTTCAGATGACGGGAGTGGTTCGGGCGCGGTACGCGCTGGAATTCAAGCAGGAGGCGGTGCAGCTTGTCTGGGGAGAGCAAACAGTCTGCTTCGTGGCCAAGCAGGGTGAAGACTTGGAAACGTTTGGGTCAGGCGGCGGCGTTGGCTTGAGGCGGGCTTGCCTCGATTCCATCTTTGAACTTCACATTGGCGATGAGTTTTGGCAACAGGTTTCGTCCGTCGAGACGTCGCCACGTTTTCTGCGCGCCCTCGATGAGCTTGAACACCATGGCAAGGGCTGTTTTGTTCGACAAACAACCTTTCGAACGGATCGTTCGATGACGGACGGTCGCGAACGTGCTTTCGATCGGATTCGTGGTCCGCAAGTGTTTCCAATGCTCGGCGGGAAAATCATAGAACGCCAGCAATACGTCGCGATCTTTTTGGAGGCAGGCAACGGCTTTGTCGTATTTGACTCCGTAAAGCTCGATGAAGTGATCGAAGGCCGCCTCGGCGTCGTTGCGCGTCTCGGCCATCCAAATGTTCTGCAACGCGGTCTTGGCCCTCGGCTGGACGCTCTTCGGCGGTTTGTTGAGCACGTTCCCGGTCTTGTGCACCCAGCAGCGTTGCTCACGCGCCTGCTCCAGACCTCGCCGACGGCTTTCCAGAAGCCGAGCGCGCCGTCCGCGACGACGAGCTTGGGCGCCAAGCGAGACCGCGGCGTTTCAGATCGAGCAGCAGTTCCTTCCAGGATAAGGCGCTCTCACGGACACCATCGGCCAAGCCGACCAATTCCTTATTGCCGTCCAATGTCGCTCCGATGATGACGAGGATGCATTGCGCTTCGTCTTCCAGTCTGGCCTGCATGTGAATGCCGTCGACCCAGAGGTAAACATACAGGCTCGCCACCGGCCGGCGCGAGCGGTCGATGGCCGTTGGCGCCGAGGCGCCGAGTCTGTTGGCGGGCCAGATCTTCGATAGCGACGGCGCTCGCCTATGTCCCACCCATGCCGTCAAGAAGGGCAAGCGGTATCGATACTATGTCTCGACGGCGCTTATCACGCGCAGTCGCTCCGAGCATCCCAAAGGCCGGCGCATTCCGGCGGGCGACATCGAAGGGTTGGTGCGCGACCGTCTGCGCGCGCTCTTCGCGT
>JALYZV010000052.1 GCA_030948685.1 Vulcanimicrobiota bacterium
TGATCAAGCTCGGCCAATACAACGATGCCATCGTGAAGCTCAATCGCGCCATAGAGCTCAATCCCGCGTACGCTCGTTCCTACGATAATCTAGGTGTGGTGTACGATTATTTGGGAGACTTCACCAAGGCGGTGGAACTATACAATAAAGCCCTGGTGCTGGATCCGCGCGAGCGCGAAGCGTATCAAAACCTCGGCAGCCTGTACTACAGCCACAACCTTATGAACCTCGCCGAGGCGGCATTCATCAAAGGCCTCGCGGTCGCGCCACGTTTTGTGGGATTGCACTACAACTTGGCGATCGTCTATCAAGAGCAGCATAAATATACGATGGCGGTGCAGCAGTACAAGGCTGTCCTCGCGATTGCTCCCGACAACGCGGAAGCGCGTGCCCAGCTCACGACGATCGAGCCAAAGGCGCCGCACTAAAGCCGCTAGAGTGTTAGGTCGTCCTTCGCAGCGATGACGTCAACCTCGATAAGTGCGCCCAGCGGCAGGGCAGCGACGCCGACAGTCGTGCGTGCCGGCCGATGCGTCCCCACGAAATGCTCGTAAATCGCGTTAACTGTTGCGAACTGCGTAAAATCAGCCAAGAATATGTTGGCCTTCAGCACGTTGCCGGGCTGCGTGCCTGCAGCGCGCAACACCGCCGTCAGGTTTTTGAAGACCTGTTCGGCTTGCGCCTGGATGCCTGAGACAAGCGAACCCGTTTGCGGATCTATGCCGACCTGACCAGAGCAGTAGACGATGCCTTGGCTGATGACGGCTTGGCTATACGCTGCGACGGGTTTGGGCGCGTCAGCCGTAGAAACTGGTAACATCGTTTTCCTTTCGCCTAACAGGGTTCTTAAGGGGCATGCTCATGAGCGACACATTGATTTACACAAAACCCGGTTGCCCCTACTGTGCCGCGGCCATGGATGATTTCCGCGGCCGCAACGTCCCCTTCACGCAGATCGACGTGCAACATGATTTGAAGGCCCGGGAGACCATGCGCAAGCTCTCCGGCGCTTTACGCGTTCCCACCATCGTACACCCGGACGGGTCGGTAGTTGTCGGGTTTGACGGTTCTTGAGGCGTCCACTAACAGCGGGCGTGACCCGCTGCACATGAAGGAACGGCTAGACAAAGCCCGGTCCCAGCTTTTGCCGATATAGAAGAAGGCAACCTTCTACGGCTTGCCTCTCCATGATGACAGAAGCCATTTTTCGAACGCCGGTCGAAGAAGCTCGCTGGCTTGAAACAAGCATCCTCAAATCGCGGCTCCTTTCGATTGGAGTCGGAGCGCTGCTGTTCATGGTGCTCCCCTGGCCGTATCCGCGTTGGCTGCAGGGTGCGATCGTTTTGCTGTGGCTGACGCAGGGCATTATTGCGGCGAATTTCGTGCGCCAGGCGCAGACCGTTCCGCAGATACGCTGGTCGGGCCGGATACTGCTTACCCTGGATGCCGTTGTGCTCGGCGCGGTTGTGTATCTGTACATGCCGCTGTTGCCGGACGTGTGGATCGCAATGCTCGTGGTCATCATGTGGGCCGGCGTGCGCGAAGGCCTACCGGGTGCCGCGACGGTAGCCGGGCTCACTTCCCTGTTGCTCATCCTCGTATATATATATCACCCGCCCGAAGCCTCACCGGAGCCGCTGCCAAGCCGTCTGCTTTTTGACTTGAGCATGGTCTGGCTGTGCGTCCTAGCGGTGCGACTGCTGGTACGCGGCGCCTCGTTGCGCAGCGATGCACTCGCCCAACAGCGCGAGAAACTTGAAAAATCCGCAAGTATTGAATCAGCGATGCGTGTCAAGTCCGAAAAGCAAGCTGCGACCATAAAGAAGGTGACGGAGCTTGCGGTCAGTCTCATGCGCGAACGGCAGCTCGACGCGCTTTTGGATCGCATGCTGGACGTCACGCTGCAGTCCTTCGGCTTCCGCGCCGGAGCTATACTCGTCGCCGAGCGCGAGAACGAGGCCTATGTCTACAGCGCACTGCGCGGCTACCCACCGGTAGCCGACGCGCTCTTGCGCAAGCGCCAGGTGCCGTTCGCGATGGCCGAGCTCAAGCTCGACAAACGGTTCGCCGTCCGCCCCTCGGTGTATTATGCGCCAATCGAGCGTCAGACATGGTACACCGATCCCGAGATGTGCTACCGTGCAGATCTTGTGAACCAACGCCGTACCGAGCCGACTGCTTGGCACGAAGCCGATTGTCTGATGTTCACGCTGCTGAGCTCGTCCGGCGAAGTGATCGGCATGCTCGTGCCTGATGTTCCGGTGGATGGGCGCATCCCCTCAGCCGAAGCTCTCGACAACATCGCGCTGTTCGCGCGCCTGGCGGCAGCCGCTATTGAAAACGTTCATATCGTCGCAACCGAGAAGAGCCGGGCCAACAGTTTGAGCGAGCAAAACGCCGAGATCCGCCGCTTGTATGCCAACGTCGAAGCGCTCGCCGAAGAGCGCCGTTTGCAGGCCGACCGTCTGGCGCGCATTCTCGAACTGACCGCGGCGATTTTCAGAGAAAGCGATCTGAAGACCATGTTACGGCGCATACTGAAAGTCGCCGTGAGCACCTTTGGGTTCGCTGCCGGCACGATCTTGCTGCGCGATCCGACGACGCATCAATACGTACGCCACGCGGCCGTAGGGTACTCGCCCGACGTGGAAGGCGTTACCATGTCCGAAGAGGAGGTGCGTGCCGACATGACGCCGTCGACGCGCGTTCGCGACACTTTTTATTACGTCCCCATGGAATTGCACCATGAAGGCGGCGTCACGCGCCATCCGGATCGCTTGACCTTGCCGCGCATCCAGCAGGGCGACTGGCACGAGAACGACTTGCTGCTCTTCCCCATTTTCGATTCGGTCGGTGCGCTCATCGGCGTGCTCTCGCCAGACGATCCGAAGGATAACCGGATCCCAAGCGATGAGACGATCCGCACGATCGAAGTTTTTGCGCAGCTGGCAGGCGTCGCTGTCGAGGGTGCGCGGCTGCGTGCCGCGACCAAAATTCCAGTCTGAATTACAAAGACAGGTAGGCTTCGACTTCCCAGGGATGGACCTGGGTTCTATAGGCCTCCCATTCTGCAAGTTTGGCTTCATGCAAGCGTTGGTAGCTGTGATCGCCCAGCGCCGCGCGCACGACCGCATCGCCGTCGAGCGCAAAGACCGCCTCATGCAACGAAGCCGGCAGCTGTTCGATTCCTAACTGGGTTCGTTCGTCTTCAGCGAGCGCCGCGGCCGTCAATTCGACGGGATCGCCCGGAACGAGTTTGTGACGCACGCCATCGATGCCGGACTTGAGAATGCACGCCAGAGCCAAGTAGGGATTGCAAGACGGGTCGGGCGAGCGCAGCTCCACGCGGACGTCGCTGCCGCTTTGGGCCGGCACGCGCACAAGCGCACTCTTGGCTCGTTGCGACCAGTACACATACGAGGGCGCATCGTAGCCGGGGACGAGGCGTTTGTACGAATTCACCGTGGGATTGGTGACCAGCGTGAAGCCCCGGGCGTGGCGCAGCAGGCCGCCGATGTAGGCCAAACCCGTTTCGCTGAGCCCGCCGTTGGCCGCCGCCGGCTCGAAAAACGCGTTGCGCTCCTCGCGCTGCAGATACTGGGCGATGTGCAGACCGCTGCCGTCTTGATTGGCGAACGGCTTTGGCATGAAGGTGGCGTGCAAGTGATGCCGTGCAGCAACGGCCTTGACCACGACTCGCGCCGTTGCGATGGCGTCTGCCAATGTGAGCATATCGGTCGCGCTCAGATCGATCTCATGCTGGCCATGCGAGACTTCGTGATGGGTCGCTTCGACCCGAATGCCCATGCTTTCGAGCACGAGGGCCACATCGCAGCGTGCCACGTCGCCGCGATCGATCGGGCTCAAATCGAAATACGAGCCGCGATCGTTCGTGAGCGTGGTCGCTTGGCCGTCCTTCGAATGCTCGAAAAGGAAAAACTCCAGCTCGGCAGCGGCGTGCGCGCTGAATCCTTCCTTTTTCACTTCCTCAATCACGCGGCGCAGCGTGCTGCGCGTGCAGCCTTCGAACGGCGAGCCATCTGGATTGTGCACATCGCACAACAGCCGCGCTTCGCTGGGCGATTCCGGCATCGTCGGCAACACGGCAAATGTGTGGGGATCCGGCATGAGATACATGTCGGATTCTTCGTGCCGGACGAACCCCTCGATGCACGAACCGTCGAAAGCGACCTTGCCTTCCAGCGCGCTTTCCAGCTCGCCCACCGGAATGGCGACGTTCTTTGTGACGCCGTGGATGTCGTTGAACTGTAAGCGCACCAGCCGGACGTTGAGTTCCTTGGCGCGGCGCAGCACCTCGCGTTTACTCATGAGGCTCCTCGTTCGGGCTCATCAAGCGTATCGCGAGCGCCGCGCGCAGCGACAGCTGATCCTTCGATGATTTCAGATCGGCTTTGAGAATTTGTGAGATCTGATTGAGGCGATAAAAGATCGTGTGGCGGTGGACTGATAAGCGTTCTGCGGCCTCTTTGACGTTCTCGCCAACCTCGAAATAGAGCTGCAACGTTTTTAAGAGATCGCTTTTATGTTTACGGTCATAGGCGGCGAGCGGATCTAACAATCGGCTCGCAAACCCAACGAATGCCTCGCGGTCGGCACCTGAGTGCAATAAGGCGTAGATGCCAAGGTCGGGGTAGACTGCAACCGCCCCGCGTCCAAACAGCCGGCGGCCTAAAGCCAATGCTTCGCGCGCTTCGCCCAACCCTATCGGCAGCTCGAGCAGTTCGGCGCGGTACGCCCCAATACCGCAGCTCACCGTTCCCGTCTTTCCTTCGCTCAACTCGCGGACGACGTGCACGGCGGTTTGGCGCGCGCGCGTCACGTCGATCTGATGGCGCACGGGGAACAACGCGATGATATGACCGGAGCTGCCTGCCAGTGGGCACAGCGCTTCGCTCGACGCCAGCGATTGCACGATAG
>JALYZV010000053.1 GCA_030948685.1 Vulcanimicrobiota bacterium
TACGATCGTCGCCGAGTACGCCATTCCGGGGCCCGCAAGCTGCCCTACCGCGCCAATCTATTGCGGCATTCGGGGGATGACCGTGGGCCCTGACAACAACGTATGGTTCACCGACGAAGGAAACGACGCGGTCGGGTTCATTACGACCGGTCTCCGTGCGTCCGCTATCAGACGACATCGCTAAAGAGGGTTGGTGACAATGCACAGCTGTGAGTTGGCAAGCCCGCGAACCCGTTTGCACCCGTTTGCGCCTGGCTTTGCGCCACGAGATCGGATTCGGATGCCGCCACTGACCTAACGCTGGCGTAGCATCAACGACCACCGGAAAACATCGAGCGCACGCCGCGACGGTATGCGCTCTTTGTTGTTTCGGCGGGCTCGCAAAAGACGAACAACGTGTTGTGAGGCTCCGTATTTTTACGGAAGCTTTACGGACGCTATCGTGATCGGCGTGCGCTAGAATCCTCGTAACGAACATGCATAAGGAGGACCCTAGCATGAAAAAGAGATGGCTTCCCACTGCCACCTTCGTACTGGCTGCCGCGGTGATCAGTCACTTCGGGTGTGGTGGCTCAAGCGGCCCTGTCGTCATACCTCCCACCTCTCCACCGAGCGGCGCGCCAATATCTGCGGCGACGACCGTGCCATTAGCCGCCCTCACACCGCTGCCGATTCCGGCTATCGGCGGCTTGTCCGGCACATTTACAGAGAAGGCCTTCATTCCGGCGACGGGGACGAGCATGATCGGCCTGGTGACCTACCTGCGCAATCCGGCGGGAGCCCCGGCGCCTCTATGGGTCGCCCGCGGGTCACTTGGCGCGACGTCCAAGGCGCGCATGCTGTCGACGACCGCCGGCACCGCGATCTTTTGGGTTAGTCATACGTACTCCGTGTCCAAGACATTTGGCGGATATCCGAGCATGGTGTGGCAGTTACCGAGTGTTGTCATCCCGTCCGGCCCCTTCGAGCTTGAAACCTTCGATGGAAATACACTATTGGATACGGAAATCGACACGGGCATAACTGGAACATCCGTATCTTTTGCCGGCAGTTCAACAAGCTTCGCCGCCGCGTCGGGGCACACGTACTGGTGGGAACTGGTCACGGGCTTTCCGTCGCCGAGCCCATCACCCTCGCCGTCCCCATCAGTTACCCCAACCTGTGGATCAAACGGTGTAAGCGCCGGGCTTGACCCCGCAGGGCAAACCATTGCGCTGCCCGTCAACTGCGACTTCACGGGCTCCGTCAAGATCTCTTCAAACAATGCTGCATCGGGCGTCTCAATTGGTCTGAGTGACTTTGTCCCCTCGCTCACAACTCCAGCAGGGCCGCCAGCTCCCCCGAGCACGACCACGGGCATCATCACCCTGTCGGCCAACGTCAGCCAAACCGTCACATTCAACAGTGGATTCTTGCAGTTCGCAGTTGTGCTGCCATCAAGCATTCCGACGAGAGGAAAGTCATTCTTCCTGTCCGGGTGCACGATCAAGGAAACGACGGGATTCGGATCGACCTTCAACGGCTGCGTCGACACGCCGTACGTGACCGGTCCACTGTCCGTCTCGGGGCAAACGGTCTCGTTTGTAGGCTTGCCAGCTCCGCTTACCCTGTCGGGTCCGGTCGGCCCACACAGCGACCGTTGCATCAAACACTGCGTCCATGACATTTTCCTCTACACAGCCTCGATCTACTATTAACATCTGGTAACCTATAACGACACACGTTGGAGGCGCCGGCCGAGAATCTTGGCCGGTGCCTCCGGGCGGTGAAGGATATGATAGCTCAGAGTCCTCTGAAAGTTTCACCCCCATGGACCTTCACGTCGTGGCCGCGGGCGCTTGCGATATCCGTGGCCGGCCCATTGCTTCTCAGTTTCGCATTTCCAAGGTTTGATCTCGGCTTGCTGGCATTCATTGCTCTCGTGCCCATGTTTTTGCTCTGGTCAAAGCTGTCGTGGAAGCCAGCGTTCTTTTGGGGCTGGCTCGCCGGCACGGTTTTTTTCCTGCTGCTTTTCTACTGGATGCCGGACACGGTCTTCGATTTTGTCGGCTCCTGGTCGATCGTGGCGCTCGCTCTGCTGTGCGGTCTCGAAGGCTTGGCCGTCGCTGCTGTTGCCGTGATAGCATCCCTCGTTGGCCGCGGTAGATTTACGACGGCCTCAATCTTTGCGTTGCCGGCCGCGTGGCTGCTGTTTGAGGGAGTGCGTTCTCACGGATCCCTCGCCGCCCCATTCGGCCAGCTGGGCTTTGTGGCGGCGCACCTGCCATGGCTTTTGCCGCTGGCGGCCTACGGCGGCGTGTATCTTGTGACCACCATTGTGACGGTTGGGAACGCGGCGATCGCAGGAGCGCTGGCTGGAGGCCGCTCCACTCGCATAACTGCCGGCGTCGTCCTTGCGGTGTTGGTCGCGATCGTGGCAACTGCCGATGCGGCCCGCAGCCACGTTCGGTTTGAGGCCCCCAGCCTGCGCGTGGCAGTCGCCCAAGGCAACATTCCGCAGCGCGTAAAATGGACGCCCGCGATTTTCGCACAGACGATGGCGACATACTCTCAGCTAACGCGTCGTGCGGCGGCGCGCGGCGCAAGGGTCATCGTGTGGCCCGAAACCGCCATCACCTCATTTCCACTGCAAGATCCGGCATTGCTCAGAACGCTCGAAAAGCTCTCAGCAACGACGCATGTTTGGATCATGGGTGGAACAATCGATCGGCCATCGGTGGCCGGATACTACAACGCGGTGGTCGATTTGACGCCTGCCGGCTCAGTTGGCGGCGTCTATCACAAGCGCTGGCTTATGCCATTTGCAGAATTTCTGCCCTTCGAACATCTCTTGCGCCGCGTTCCGATCCTGGACAGCGCGTCGGCCTTTCTCGCCGGCCCTGGTCCGCACTTGCTTTCCGCAGCCGGCTATCAGTGGGGTACCCTCATCTGCTATGAGTCGGCGTATGGACTCTATGCTCGAGCTACCGCCAATGCAGGAGCCGACGCGATCATCATGGCGGCTGACGACGCGTGGTTTAGCGGAACGTCAGAACAATATCAGCACGCAGATATCACGGTGATCGAGGCGGTGTCAACCGGCCGCTGGATCGTGCGCAGCGCCGACACCGGCATTTCGGAGATCGTCGACCCCAACGGCAGCATTGTGGCGCAGCTTGGACTCGACCAGCAAGGCATTGTCGTCGCCGATATCGGTCGCGGCATCGAAACTCCATACGACCGCTACGGCGTGGGCTGGCTGTTTGCGCTTTCCTTCATCGCACTCGCGGGCGGTCTGCTGGGTGGGCGATTGCGTTACGGGTCGCAAAGGTCATGAAGCCTGCCGTCGACGGGCAGCCCCAAGCCGGCGCGCGCTTCCAGTGGCTGATGGCCATTGCTGCAGTCGTGCTCAGTAGCGGGGGTGTCCTCGACAACTGGGCGCACTTCCACGGCAAGGTCGATCACAGCTTCTTCACGCCCTGGCATGCGGTGCTGTACGGAGCGATGGCCAGCTTCGGCATTTTTCTTGGGATGGTCGCGCTGCACAACGTGAGGAAGGGTTACGGTTGGCGCCGGTCGTTGCCGCCAGGCTACTTGCAGTCGCTGGCCGGCGTGGCGCTATTTGTGCTGGCGGGCCTACTCGATCTTGGCTGGCACACGATGTTCGGCATTGAAACGAGCACCGCTGCATTTGTCAGTCCCACACACCTACTGCTCTGCGCGGGCGGCCTGCTGGCGGGCACCGGACCGCTGCGCGCCGCGTGGCTGACGCTTGTGCCTTCGGCGAGCCGCGGCTGGCTGACATTGGGCCCGATGCTGCTCAGCGCAGCGTGCGCGCTCGTCGCGATTGGTATATTCACCCAATTTGCCAGTCCGATGAACGACACGTTCGTCGGCTCGAGCGACGTGCATCAAATAGTGGTCGAGGGCGTCAATCTTGTCAACGTCCAGTCGTTCGGCGTGGCAGAGGTGATCGTCCAAGTCGTCCTCTTAATGAGCATGGTCTTGCTGCTGGTGCGCAGCTGGACGCTGCCATTCGGCGCGCTGACCCTGCTGATCGGGTTGCCATCGATCACGCAGCTGCTCATGGTGAACAACTATTGGCTGATCGTTCCCGTCATCGCAACCGGGCTTTGCGCAGACACCCTCATGCTGCGTTTGCGTCTGGTGGCCGGCGGCAACCCGCTGTACGTGTTTGCGGCCGTCATCGCGGGGCTCTACGAAGCGTCGATCTTGTTGACGACAGCCTTGACGGGCAGACTCGGCCTGTCGGTGAACCTGATTGGCGGATCCGTGCTGTACGCCGCCGCTACCGGTCTCTTTTTGGCTTTCTTGCTCGACTGGCCGCTGCGAAGGCAGGTCACGCTTCTCGAGGTGGAGCGCGCAGCGGCAAACGACAAAGGGCGCGAGGAGACCTCGCGCCCCGTCACCTACCTGCCCCTACGCGCCGATCTGCGCGATGATCTGCGTGCAGAGGGACTTTAAGACCGGATCGGTGGCAAGCTTCGCGGCGGTCGCAAAAGCCGCTTTGGCGTCGTTGTCGTTGCGCTGGCGCAGCCGTATCGCTCCGCGCAGGAAGTAGGCCTTGGCGTAGCCTGCATTGAGCTTGAGCGCCGCGCTCGTTTCGTCGTCTGCAGCGACGAGGTTTCCCGTCCTGTACAGCGCCAGCGCCTTGTCGTAGTGCGCTTGCACGTACTGCGGGTGCAGCAGCGCCGCAACTGCGAATTGGTCGACTGCTTTGTCTGCCTGTCCGGACATGTAGGCGGACAGTCCCATGTCGAAGTGCGCGCGCACCGAGGTTGGATGAGCGTTGATGATCTGTTGGAAGATCGTCTTGGCGTCGTCCAGTTCGTTGAGCGCGATTTCGGTGACGCCGAGGTTAAAAAGGGCAGGCACGAAGTCGGGCTGCAGCTTCAGGCACTGCCGAAAATCTTGCGCCGCCGCCGTATACTGGCCCAGCGCGTAGTAGTCAAGTCCTCGATCGTACAGCGCATCGACGTTGTCGCCGCTCAGCGAGAGCGCGTCGCTGAATTTGCTAATCGATTGCTTGTAGTCGCCGCTGTGATAGAATGCGATGCCGTCGTTGACGAGCGAGTCGACTCGCAGCCGGTGGAAGAAGCCTTCAGCCGAGGCAGCCCCGACGCAAGTCAGCAGCAAGCTCGCGACCAGTGTGATGACGAGTGAGCGCTTCATCGCGAATCCCTCGTCTCATCCCGATCGTTATAACGACCGTAGCCGCCGGTTCCCGACCGCATGGGAAGTACCGGCATGAAGTACGGCTGGCTATAACCGCCGCCCCCGTAACGGCCGTTGTCGCTCGAGAGGCCGCCGATCATCGTGCTGGCGGTGACCTCATTGAGCGCCTGGCTGCGCGTGATGCCGCCGGGCCCGACCGGATCGATGAGCTCGTACGGGCTCTCGTCGGCGAGCATGGTCGTCGAGGACAACGCGTGCTCGGCCAGCTCGAGCGCCGTCGGAGGCGAGGCGTTCGCCGGCGCCGCTGGGTGACCAAACGACGCACCCGCCGCTGCCACGACGATGGCGGCAACGGTCAAGCGCGCGAACCTCGCCGCAAGCGTCATTGACCTGTCTGTTGTCATGATGTTCAACTCCAATCTGCCCCATTGAAAACGTCTCACCTCACGCCACCATGGCGGGCAAGCGCACGGTAAAGGTGCTGCCCCTGCCGGGCTTACTTTCGACTGTGACCTCTCCACCGTGCGCCCGCGCGATCCAGCGGCACAGCGGCAGCCCGAGGCCATGTACTTTGCCGTCACCGTCGGTCGAGGTTCCGTTACTGCTGTGATACCGTTCGAAGATGTGGTCGAGATCGTGGGCCTGGATCCCCGCGCCTTGGTCGCTGACTGCCACATAGGCGGTATCGCGATGCTGCCACACAGAGATGCCGATGGTCGATGCCTCTTTGCCATGTTTGATTGCGTTATCGATCAGATTGCCGACGAGTTGCGAGAGCTTAAGCTCATCGCCCATGACGACGGCGCTTTCCGCACGCGCCAGCTTGATGTCGACGTGCCGCGCGGCGGCCAAGGGCTCGAGGTCACGCACGACACCGTTCACCACCACGCGCAGATCGGTCGGCTCGCGATCGAGCGCGCTATCGGCATCCAAGTGCGACAGGGTAATGAGCTGGTCGATCAAGCGCTGCATGCGCTGGGCCTGCTCGTCGATGATCCGTATGCGTTCGGCGTCGTCACGCTGCATGGTCGCCTCGTTATGCAATGCTACGGACGTCTCGGTGCGGATGACGGCTAACGGCGTGCGCAGATCGTGCGAGGCATCGTTGGTAAACTGGCGCTGCAATGCAATCGCGCTCTCCAGCGGCCGCAAGGCGATCTTGGCAAGGAAGGCGGCGACGGCAACCGACAGGACAAGCCCGGCCGCATTGGCGATGAGCAGTTTGACTGCATAGTTCTTGAGCATGTGATTGGCCGCTGCCAACATCGCCGGGTCGTCGCGGAACGGTTCGACGTCTTGCAGCACGACGGTCGAGAGTAAACCGTAGACGATGATGGAGAAGATGACGAGCAACAGAACCAGGAGGCCGGCAAATGCCAGCGTGAGGCGCACACGTGGCGCGCCGACATTGGTCATCACGCCCCGCTTTTCGATCATGTCTTGTCGATGGTGTATCCCACGCCCCGCACCGTCCGGATGATTTGGTCGCCACAGGCTGCGCTGAGCTTGCGCCGCAGCATCTTGACGTAGACTTCGAGGATGTTGCTGTTCCCCCCGTGCTCGCCTCCCCACAGGCGGTCCAAAATGGCGTCCTTGGTGAGCACAATGCCGGCATTTTCCAGCAGGTAGAGCAGCAGCCGGTACTCGGTACGAGTCAGATGGATGACTTTGCCCTCGCACGTGGTTTGGTGGCGAAGGACGTCGATTGCGAGCTTGCCGACTTCAACCGTACGCGGTTTGACCTCGTTCTGCGGCCGGCGCAGCAGTGCGTGGACGCGCGCCAGCAGTTCCGGAAAGGCAAACGGCTTGGGCAGGTAGTCGTCCGCGCCGCTATTGAGCCCGGTCACGCGATCGGTCACAGCGTTGCGCGCGGTGAGCATGAGAATCGGCGTCGAAATGCCTTGGCGGCGCGCCTCGGCGCATACGGATAAGCCGTCGCGCTTGGGCAACAGCACATCCAAAATCGCGACCTGATAGTCATTGCCGCACAGCTCGCTCAACCCGTTATCGCCGTCCGTGACCGCAGTAACGGCAAACTTTTGCGCCTCGAGCGCGCGGCGCAACGACGAGGCTAAGCTTGGATCGTCTTCAACTAAGAGAACTCGCATGGGACCTGTTTCGCCATCCTGAGAACAAGCAGCCTGCGCCCCGCCATTGTGCCTTTCAGGGCCTTTTCAGGAACTCGCGGTGTCGCCCTCGGCCTCCTCGATTTCGCCCTCTTCAAAGGCGAACGTGCCGGTCGGGAAGTGGACCAAATATGGCATATACGGTCCGTTGTTCATGCTCTCTAAAACCCCGACCGTCCCCTTTTCAACCCTGCCGGCGTCGCCGAGGTCGAGGCTACGCAGGGCCCGCACGCGTTTGCCGACTTCCATTCGACCCACTTCAGGCTCTGAAACACCGGACCTCTGAAGCAACGGGCCTTTGAAGCAACGGGCCTTTGCAGCAACGGACCTTTAGGTCCGTTTAAAACGCAACGGACCTTTGCAGCAACGGACCTTTAGGTCCGTTTAGACCATCTGGCGCAGCACTTTCGTGCCCCCGGTTGTCACAAATGCCTCAATGCTGTGGTCAACCAGTAGAGGTATGATCGTGTCATGAAATGGTTTGTCGCAATCGCTTTGGTCGTCGCATCCGCGTCGATCGTCGTGCCCGCGCTGCTCCGGCAGAACGTGGCGGTGAACCCGAGCGACCCGCTCGACCGAATTCACGAACTCGCGGCATTCTAGGCCGCCCAACCGCACCCGACGTCGTCACCGTACATTACCGACAACGGCCGCCTCGTACAGGCGGTCGTTTCGTCTCTATAGCCGCAACCGCGCACCTTCGTCATCTCGCCTTTTCCGCTGACCGTGGCGGCAACGACGAGCGTGATCCTTCGCATGAGATTGTCTGACGGTAAACGAAAGCCCCGGCGCTAGTTCATTCCGTGGAGGGCACGATGTTTATCAAACCTGTCTTTGTCAATGTCAGGCTGCTGGTGCGCTTGGCGATCGTTGCAACCGCAATGACCATTCTTATTGATGTTGCCGGCGGGCCACCGCAGCCCGCGATTGCGGCAACAAGCGGTCTCGCCTACGACGAGGTAACCAGATTCAATATTGCCGGCATGACGGGCAGTGCTGCTAATCCCGACCCAGGCTCCTATGCAAACGGTTCGTTCGCTGCCGATTTCCAAGCCGCCGTGAGCGCCGCGGCAACCCCCAAGCCCCACGGCGGCATGTTCGGCGCCATAATCAACGCGGGCGAAGCGGCTAAGAGCGCAATGAGCCTGGTCAAAAGCGGCAGCGCGTCAACCGAGTACTACTGGAACGGACTGCGCCGCACCGATGATCCAGGCCATCAAACAGCGACGATCTACAGGCCCGACCTCCATCAGACGATCGATCTGGATCTCGCAAAGAAGACCTACACGATCGTCGATACGAGCACGAGAGTGTACAGCGAAACCCCCATCCCCTACCAGCCGCCGGCGCACAGCCAAGGGCCGCAGCCCTCGCCTGTTCCCGGCACAGCGAAGGTCTCCGTGACCGTTTCCACCACAGCGCTTGGTGCAAAGACGCTGGACGGTCAGCCGTCGCAAGGCTACAAGATGGAATTCAAACTCGCATCGACCCACGCCACTGGCTCGTGTGCGAATGGAAGTTTCGGTACGACCATGGTCGAGTTCGTTTCTAATTATGACGAGCCGCAGGTAACATCACCCAGCGGCAAGCCAGCGAAGCTCGCGCACAGGGCGAATCCGGAGACGATGGCGGTAAAACCGGGCTGCAAGCCAACCTTCACCGCACGCGTTCATAAGGGTCCCACCCCGCCTGAGGGCAAGCTCGCGCTGTGGGAGAACATAACGTTGAACGCCGGAATGGGTACGAGCCAAGGCGCAAGTCAAGGTGCGGGCTTTTCCACGATCCTGGAGCGCGGCAACGTTCGCGCGCTGGGTCCCAACGACAAGGGGCTCTTTGAAATACCCGCTGGCTTCACGCAAGCCACAGCAAGTCCCAGCCCGTAGCGATATCGCGGCGCGGACGCCGGCAGAGGCGCGAGAACGCTCGCGCCTTTTTTCTTATGCCAGACCCTGCCGCCCGTGCGGCGCGTTCAGATCTTGGGCGGGGCCGATCGGGACGATGCGTGTGGGATTGATATCCTCGTGCGTCATGTAATAATGGCGCTTGATGTGGTCGAAGTTGACCGTTTCGGCGATGCCCGGAATCTGGTAGAGATCCTTCAGATACCCGAAAAGATTTGGATATTGAGCGATGAGCCGCAGATTGCACTTAAAATGGACGTAATACACGGGATCAAAGCGCACCAGCGTCACGAACAGCCGCCAATCGGTTTCAAGCGGCATCGCGCCGAAGAGATACCTTCGCGTGGCCAGACGTTGGTCCAACATATCGAGCGTCTCGAACACGTGCCGCGCCGCTCGCTCGTAGGCTGCTTGCGAGTTTCCAAAGCCTGCTCGGTAGACGCCGTTGTTCACGGTCTCGTAGATCAGCTGATTGAGCTGATCGATCTCGGCGCTGTGCTCTTGCGGATAGAGACCGAGTTTGTTTGGGCTCAGCGCGTTAAACTCTGTCTCGAAGATGCGCATGATGTCGTCGTCTGAATTGTTGACGATGCGTTTTGTCTTTGTATCCCACAGGACAGGAACGGTCACCCTACCTTGGTAGTTGGGATCGGTCGCACGATAGGGCTCGCGCAGGTATGAAAAACCGTTGATCGGATCGCGCGAGGAGCCGGGTCCCTCCCGAAATGCCCACCCTCGCTCGTCGCGAACGGGATCGACCACGGTCATCCCAATCGCCTTTTCGAGCTGGCGCAGTTTTCGAACGATAATCGTGCGCTGGGCCCATGGACAGGCAAGCGACACATAAAGGTGATAGCGGCCGGCCTCGGCCGGATAGCCCGACGAACCATCGGCACGCACCCAATCGCGAAAGACGTCGTCCTGCCGGACAAACTCGCCGTCGGTTGAGGTTTCAGCCGGAAACTGTGCGCGCGCGTTCATCAGGCTCTCTTGCATGACGTCCCAAAGGTTACCCGCTGCGACGCAACGCTAGAGTAAGAGTAAGCGCGAGCCCGCGATCACCATGACGCCGGCGACTGCCGGCCGCACCCATTTGTCCGGAAGCAAGCCGCACAGCCGGCTGCCGATGACGACCCCAGGAAGCGATCCGAGCAGCAAGCTTGCAGTCAACGAAAAGTCGATGGTGCGAAGCTCGAAGTGACCGAGCGCGGCAAACGGGATGATGATCGCTGCGAACGCGACATCGGATCCAACCAGCTCCTGCAGGCGGATATTGGGGAGAATCAGGCAGAGCACGACCATCGTCAACGAGCCCGCACCGATCGACGTCAGGCTCACCAGCAGGCCGACCACGGCACCGACTCCCACCACGAAGGCTGGGTTGATGGCTAACGGAGCAAGCGCTTCGCGCGTCTTGCCGTTGCGCCGAATAAACTCGCTCACGACGATGGTAGCGGCGATAACGATCATGAGCACGCCCAATCCATCCTTGAGCTCGTCATTGAGCTCCGTCTGACCTAGCGCGGTGCGCGCGAGGGACAAGAGCCAAACGCCGGCAAGCGAGGCTGGAATCCCGCCAGCCGTGAGCCAGCCGACCAGGTCCCAACGAATGGTTCGCTGTCTCGTGTGGATGAGCGCGCCCACAATCTTGGTTGGCACGCTGTAGGCGAGATCGGTACCGACCGCGATGAGCGGCGCAACGCCAAACAGGATCACGAGCACGGGCAACATGAGCGAGCTGCCGCCGATGCCGGAAAAACCGACGATCAGGCCGATGAGCAAGCCGGCCAGCGCAACGTGCCAGTCCATCAGCCTTTGCGCGCTGGCGCCATCGCTTCAATCAAAATATCTGCGATTTCGGTGCGGGTAACCTCTGCCGGTGGGCGCTCTCCGGCGCGCAGCATCTCGCGAAGCTTGGTCCCGGACAAGTTGACACGATCGGCGCCAGGATGCGGGCACGTCTTGTCGGTCACCATGCCCGCGCACAGCCTGCACCATGATGCGTTGTCAAATCTCAAAATAACGATACCCAGCTCATCCTCGATTCCGTCGAAGATCGCTTGCGCATCGAACGATCCATAGTACGACCCGACGCCCGCATGATCGCGGCCCACGATGAAATGGCTACAGCCGTAATTCTTGCGCGCAATCGCGTGCAAGACTGCTTCGCGTGGGCCGGCATAGCGCATAGCCGCCGGGAAAATGCAAAGCAGCGCGCGTTTGGGTGGGTAGTATTTCTCGAGCAGCCGGCGATAGCAGTCCATGCGGATGCCGGCCGCAATGTCATCGTCCTTCGTTAAACCCACCAGCGGGTGCAGCAGCAAACCGTCAACGATTTCCAGCGCTACTTTCTGTAAGTATTCGTGCGCGCGGTGAACGGGATTGCGAGTTTGAAAGCCGACGATGGTCTTCCAGCCAAGCCGTTCGAAGCGTGCGCGCGTCTCCTGTGGCGTGAGGAATTCATCCGGAAAGCCAAAGTCAGGAACGTCGAGCAGTGTAATGCTGCCGGCCGCGAGCGTTCGGGGCGCAGCATCGAGAGCGGCGACGCCGGGATGTGCCCGGTCGGCGGTCCCATACACGGCTACCGCTTCTTGCTCAGGGTCGGCCTCGTATATTTCGCTGACGTCCATGATCGCAACGATCTCGCCACTTGCCTCGAGTGCAATGCGCGAGCCGGTGCGAACGTCCGACGAAACGGGCAACGTGATCGGCACCGGCCAGACAAGCCCGTTCGGCAGCCGCATCGATTGCAAGACACTGTCGTACTGGGCGCTGCTCATGAAGCCCTCAAGCGGAGAGTACGCGCCGATTCCTATGCACACCACGTCGCACACCGAACGATCGCTCAACGGCACACGCTGAAGGCGCGCGGCTGTGGCGCGCGCATGCTCGACCTCATTGTTGGGGATGGCGCGCTGGATGAGCGGGCCACCGTGCGCTGGCGGGAGCGTTGTGGTCACAAACTAATGAGGGGCTGCGATTTGACTCGCGGCGAGATCGTCGGTAAGGCCGTTGCCGATGAGGAAGGCGAGCACCCGCTGTGCGCTCTCGTCAGGCCCTTCTTGAGCGGTCAACAGATGAACCTTTGGCGCGAGCGGCGGCTCATATGGGTCGGAGACGCCGGTAAATTCCTTGAGTTCGCCTCGCCGCGCCCGCTCGTACATCTCGACTTTCCCGTCGCGCGTCGCGCAGACGTCGAGCGGGCAATCGGCATACACGTCGATGAATCGATCCGCGCCGATGAGGGCTCGGACTTCGTCGCGGGTCGATCGATACGGCGAGATCGCCGCGCAGATGACGGCGACGCCATTGCGCGCCAGCAGGTGGGCTACAAAACCAATGCGGCGGATATTCGTATCTCGGTCGTCGCGCGAGAAGCCGAGACCCTTGGAGAGATTCGAGCGCACGACGTCGCCGTCGAGCAATTCCACGTTGTGGCCGGCCGCGCGCAATCGCGTTTTGAGGATCTGTGAAACGGTCGTCTTGCCCGACCCGGAAAGCCCGGTGAACCAAATGACAAAGCCTTCGCGCTCGCCCTGCATGCTGTCGGGTTCTCGTCCGAATTGTCACGCGCCTGTACCGCCGGTTGCCGTTCCTCGGCTACGATCGGTTCGCGCGAATTAATTATAGATTAATTATCGCACTGGTGCAGGGGATCGGTCGGGGTGGCCGTCGGCGTCGGAACCGGCACGTTAAATTGGAAACTGTCGAAATTTCCAACTGCTTTGGCGCGAATGTGGTGTTTGTGGACGTCGGCAGTCTGCGCCGTTACAACGTCATATCCGCCCACTATACTATATGTCTGCCAGAGCTGCACGCTGTCGCCTGCGTTGTGGTACGACCAGTCGAAGAAGAGCTGATTCCCAGATTTCTTGTCGATGTGGACGACCATCTCTGAAACTTCGCCGCGTATCTTGGGCACCATGTGCAAGACGTAGACGTCCGGGCGCACGTCGAGCGTGATGTTATAACAATGGCGCCAGCGGGTGGCCATACCCACCGCTCCCTCGACCTTGGTGATGCCCTGCAAATACGACGGTGTATGAGGGAAGTCGTAGACCGTGTATCCCGGGCTGTTGAAGTACACCTTGCCGTCGAGCACCGGATGCAGATATGGGAAGTTCACCTGACGGACATCGAGTCGCGCATGCGCCTGGTAGGATCGCAGTCCCGGGTTGCGGTGCAGGACCATCTCGATAATGCTGTCGACATTCGGGGAGGGCGAGGCAGAGGGCGTCGGAGCAGCCAGCCCAGCAAGGCCCATAGCCGCAACGAGGCACGCCGCGAGCGCCAGCCCAAACAAGCTCCTTACGATCGGCATCAGTTTAGGGTACACCATTTCCTTAGAATAAACGAGGAAAAAGGGCGTTTCATCCCGTTTCATGCCTCTCAGTTCCGCTCTCATGCCGATTTCATCTCACCGCAAGCGCTGGACGGCCGCGTTATGAGCTTGGTCACTGGATGAGCCGCCTAGCTAGGAAAACGTCAGCCTACCTTTAAACAGGCGGGCCTGCACGACTGCGCAGCATGCAAAGCCGCCGATAATTCAAGAACGGTGCGGTTATGCTTCATGCGTTGCCGCGTTTTTCTCTCTTTCGTATGTAGCAGCGGACTTTGAAGCAACGGACCTTCTAGCAACGGACTTTGAAGCAACGGATCTTCTAGCAACGGACTTTGAAGCAACGGACCTTTAGGTCCGTTAACGCGGTATCGATGACCAAGCGAACTCGACGCGATGATGGGAAGAAAAAGGCCAAGCGGTTCGCTTCGCTGCGAGAGCGGCGCGCTAAAAAGTCGGCCTTGTATGCCGCCCTCGAGCACCGTCAGCGCGAAGACAGTATCCGGATCGGGGCTGCGCGCCGGCGCTGCGTCAAAACGACTGGACACCCAAAGACCCAAACGATCGAGCGGCGGCGTCGCGAGTATATCGAGATTCCCTCGGTACCTCGGGTTCCGCCGCGCAGCATCGCCGCCGCGGTTGGCCTCGCTTTTGCGCTGCCGCTGATCGTCGCCCTTACCGCAAATGTCATGCCCGGTCCGCACGCCGGCGCTGTGAGCTCGCACCCCATCCACAATCTCGCCGCGCGCTCTTTGCCGACAGCGACGGCGTTAGCGGCTCATATCCGCGCACTGCAAAGCATCGCGACACTCGCCCCAGCCCGTCCGCGGCAACCGTCGCCCGCGGCCCCACCATCTGCGCGCGCGGCGTCCGCAGCGCAAACGGTTGTTGTTGCGCAGACAGCGATCGCGATTGTGCCGCAGCCGCCTGCGGCCGCAACCTTGCAGCCGCTGCAACCAACCGCAGTCGCGCCCATGGCGCCCATCCAAGGGCCGGCCGCCGAGCCGACCGTCCGTCACATTGCCCTTGCGCCACACACGACGACCCCGCCACGGCACCGTGCGCCGACGTCGCAGTGGTCGCTCAGCCCCGATGGCACCTGGACGACGCTCGTGCACGCGCCGGCCGGCATGCGCAACGTGAGTTTCACGGCGTCAACCGGCCAGATCATCGCGCTCGAACGTTCGGCGGTCGACAGTGAGGCTGCCACGGTAACGATCGGCTGGTCGCGTCCGGTGGCTGTCAATATATCGTCGGATGCCGGCAGCGCGACCAAAACGCTGCCCGCTCCGGATGACGGGCCGGCCGCATTCGCCGCCACTGCGCGTGCCGTGGGGCCGCATCTCGTCAACGTCGGTTGGACGCCGCTGGCGCAAAATGCCGGCGTCGTTGATTACAAAGTATACCGGTCTGCGGGCGACGGCGACGAAGCGCAGGTCGTCGCTCAAGTCGCGGCGATAAAGCACTCGTGGCGCGATCTGGCTGCCGCTCCGAGCTCGAGCTATCGCTATGATGTTGTGGCTGAAACCGTAACCGGCGCAATCGACGCAAACACGCAAGCAGTCAGCACGCCGGACGAGATGCCCGCCGCGCCTGCCTCCGTGCTGGCGGGCAAAGGAATGTTTCTCTACTTCTCGTCGCTTGACTATGACCCACGCAGCTTTCGCCACTACCATCCGGAAGCGGTCATCGCCGAGGCGCAGAAAGCCGGCATTCATGTCATCGAGTTGCGCATGGCGCGCGGTTCATGCCCGATGGCGCAAACTGACGAGTCGCGCGCGTGGCTGAATCGCATCATCGATGCTGCAGCGCGCGCCAATATCAGCCTGATCGCATGGACAGTTCCGCGCCGGGTGACGACGCAAGACGTTGCCCAGACGATCGAGGCGGCCGCCTACAAAACGCCCGCCGGCAACGGCTTCGTTGGACTGGCGCTCGATCTCGAGACGGGCGATCGATACATGGGCGACGGACGCAAGGCGAGCGCCAGTCTCGTGCAATACATCAAGGCGGTTCGGGCCGCCGCGGGACCTCACTACCTGATCGTCGCGACGGTGGCGTCGCCGCACATGGGCAATCACACGAATGAAGACTACCCCTACGCGAAGATTGCCGCATATGCAGACGTGCTGCAACCGATGGAGTACTGGCATTACTTCGATGAGACGTCACATCATGAGTACGCGCGCGGCGAAGTGACCGGCGCTTCGGCCGCGGCTGTCGCGCGCACGCGCGAACTTGCGGGTCGCGACATCCCCGTCAACGTGGCCGGCCAAAGCGTCGATCTGCAAGGCACGGGTGCTCCATCGGGTCGCGAAATTATGTGGTCGCTCAACGGCGCCAAGTCCGCCGGGGGCATCGGCGAGACGTTTTTCGATTGGGCGGGTACGCGGCCCGATGCGTGGGCTGCAATCCAGGCGTTTGACTGGTAAGGCGCGAATGAGGCTGGCGCCATGTCCGATGCAGCGACAACTCAACCGGTCGAGCGCGTCGACCTGCGCGAACTTCCGTCGTGGGAGCGGCACGACCGGGTCTTAGCGTCTTTTGACCGGCTCAATCCCGGCCAGTCTGCTGAGTTCGTTAACGACTACGAGCCCAAGGCGCTGCGCACGCACTTAGAGGCAGACCGCGAAGGCCTTTGCCTGTGGGATGTCCGCAATGCCGGCGACGGCCGCTGGATCATCCGGCTCACCCGCCTTCCCGATCCTTCCATGCAAGGCGATACACCGCGCATCGCGTTTTTGCGCCAAATTCGCATGTTCCGCAGTGCGCCCATCGATCTCTTGCGCGAAATCGATCGCGCCGCCAAGGAGCGCAATTACCACGACCGCATGGTTATCGTTGCCGAAGGAACCAACTGGCCGACGCTCGCCATCGTGCGCCGTGGCGTGGTCGAAGTCACGCGCGCTGCCGACGAGGGACGTGAGATCGTGCTGTACGACGTTTCGCCGTACAGCATGTTTAACGAAGCCTCCGTGTTCGATGAAGGCACAGCGGAAGCCACCGTGATCGCACGCGGTGAAGTCGAGATCATCGAATTGCCGGCTCAGTTCGTTCGCGGCCTCGTGCAGCGCAGTCCAGAGATCGCACTCGGCATGGGCCGCTTTTTTTCGCAGCGTCAGCGCCGCCTCAGCGGCGCGGCGGGAAACCTCGCCTTCGGCCGCGTGCTCACTCGCATCGCCCGCGTGTTGCTCGACTACGCATCGCCAAAAGAAGGCATGGCGCCGGGTGAAGCCGGCGTCGAGCGCATCACCCAATCGGATCTCGCCGCCCGCGTCGGCACGGTGCGCGATATGGGTAGCCGCGCGCTGTCGCACTTGGAGGACATGGGAGCGCTGGAACTGCGCCGTGGGCGAG
Source organism: Vulcanimicrobiota bacterium (assembly GCA_030948685.1). GTDB lineage: Bacteria > Vulcanimicrobiota > Vulcanimicrobiia > Eremiobacterales > Eremiobacteraceae > JAFANK01. The sequence continues at coordinate 16,899 of JALYZV010000053.1, forward strand.
TCGTTCGGCTCGATCGAGCAAAGCTCCAAGAAATCGTCCGCACCGGCCGCTGACGCTCAAAGGCCTTGCAAGACGCGTCTGACGGGTCAGGTGAAAAAAGCCCAGCCGCGATTTTCAAAAAGCTGCGCAACCAAGTGCTGGCGCTTTCCGCCAAGGACGTCGCAGGAGCACCCTTGCCGAGCGGCGTTTTTGGAGCGCTCATGGAATTTAGCGCCGGCCAAACCTGGGTGAGCCTTGTTGCGATCCTCGACGGGACCACAAGTTTGTACTTTGGCAGCGGCGGCGGCATTATCGGCGCGGGCAAAAGCGAGATCGTGCGCAAAGCCAACCGTTTGTTCCTGGACGTCGCAGGCCAATTCGTGAATCGATTCGCGAAAACCGAATCGTATCCGACGCCGCAGCCGAATCACGTGCGATTTTACCTTCTGACTTCGGACGGCGTGCGTGCTTCGGATGAAATCCGCGAAGATGCGATCCGCCGGCGTGACAACGAACTCTTGGGGCTGTACGCGGCCGCACAGAACGTCATCACGCAAATGCGCCTGGTGCAAGAGAAACAGCAAGCGAAATAAGATGCTGGGTCGGTGCGCCAGAACGGATCACGAGCAGACCCGCGCTGGGAGCTCACTTCTTGTCTTTGAACAGGTCCTCTGGACGCTCGACGCGCGAGACGCGGCGCTGCCACTGTCGCATGCGCCGCTTCTGCTGCCAGCGGTCCATACGATCGCGCAAGCTCGGACCGCCGCCCCGGAACAGCGATCCGAACGAAAATCTGCTGGTGGCGAAAAAGTATGCAAAGCAGACGGTCGCTCCAACCGCCGCCACCGCTCCAGCCGGGCCGCCATAGGCGGCGGAGCGGCCGAACAGCTCCCACGCCACTGACAGCACCCCCAGCCAGCGGGCTTGTAGTGGAAAGACGATGAGCAAGACCGTGACAAATGGATTCATCGCGGAGAACGCCACCACCATGGCAACCCAGCTGCCCATCATCCCAACGAAAATCGCCAGCGGTCCCGGCAGCAAGAGCGAGATGACGATTGCCGCGAGTCCAGCGATGATGCCGCTCGCGAAAAAGAAGAACAGGAACTTGGCCCACCCCCACGCGCGCTCGAGTGAACCGCCGAAGAAGAAGAGCACGATGCCGTCGGTGAGCAGATACAGAAAGTTGACGTCGTGGACGAACGGAAACGTGAAGGGCTGCCACAATAACATGGGCAGCGCTCGAAACCACATCCAGGAGGCGGGCCATGAGAGCAGCGCGCTGAGCGCGCCATGCAACGCCCAATCGGCGATGAAGACAATGCCCATGATGGAGAGTAGCGCGTACACCGCTGGCGTTTCGCCGCCCATTGCGCGATAGGGAGATGACCACACTGGCCGCATTCGGCTAGCCTTGGCCTAGGCCGCTGTTCGTTCCTTGACGCATTCCAGCACGATCTCAGCCGAGCGATAGAAGTCTTCCAGATCGATCCACTCGTTGACCGTGTGGATGTCGCGCATTCCCGTACCCAGATTCACACTTGCGATGCCGTTTCGATTGTAAACGTTGGCATCTGAGCCGCCACCGATCGTGATCGTCTCGATCGTTGCGCCGCGACGCCGCCCCGCGCGCAGGACCAGCTGCACGATCGGCGCGTCGGGTTCAATGCGCATGCTGTGGTATTCGCGCTCGCAGCGCTCCTCGATCCAGGCGCGGCGAACCTCGCCGCCAAGCGTGATCTTCGCGCGAGCCGCCGCGTCGGTGAAAGCTGCGCGGATCGAGCGCATGGTTTCATCCAGACGTTCATCGCGAAGCGAGCGCGCTTCGCCGCGCACAAGACAAAAATTCGGCACCACGTTGGTCGCCTGTGGAGCGTCGGCGATGACCACGTTGCTGGTCGTTTCGGCGTCGATTCTGCCGAGCGGCATGGCGGCGATCGCTTCGGCAGCAACGCGAACGGCGGAGATGCCTTCTTCCGGGCAGACGCCGGCGTGCGCTTCGAGCCCGTGAACCGTGATGCGGAAGCGATCGGCGGAGGGCGCTGCGGTAACGAGCTGCGACGAACGAGCCGAATCGAGCACGATCGCTTCTTTCGACTGCAGCGCCGCATAGTCGAGATGCTTTGCGCCGAGCAAGCCGATCTCTTCACAGATCGTAAAGGCGACTTCGATCGCGCCGTGGGGAATGTCGTGCTCTTTGAGGGTGCGCAGAACCTCGAGGATCACCGCCAACCCACTCTTGTCATCGCCGCCGAGTATCGTCGTCCCGTCCGAGCGAATGCGGTCTGCCTCACGCACCGGCTGTACCGACGTACCCGGGGGCACCACGTCCATATGCGAGGAGAGCAGCAGCGGTGCCGCGTTGGGCGCGGTCGGCTCCAGCCGAGCGACGACGTTGCCGGTGCTGCCCGACACGGCGCTGCCGGCATCGTCAACGCGGACGGAGGCGCCAATCACGTCGAGGGCGCGAATGAGGTAATCAGCGACCGGCTTTTCGCACTTGGAATGGCTGTCCAGACGCACGAGATCCAAAACGGTATCGGTCATGCGGTCGCGGCGTATCATGACGCCCAGTTATCCGCGCCGCAACCGTTCTTCCTCTGCGTGGAGGAAACGCCCCGTGAGAGTGGTCACACCGCAGGCTGCCGGCGGGTGCCTTGCCGGCAGACGCCGATTATTGGAATAGACCTCTATCTGTATTTGAGGAGCATCTGGATGCTGCAGCCGCAAGCCCAAGGCCAGACCCAAAAGACCGTTGCCCAGAAACCTGAATTCGACGTTCAAGTCAAGTTATTTCGTACGGGCGTCATGGTTGCGATGGGTCTGTTTGCCGGCACGGTGCTGGGCGGCATTGTCGGTCTCTTCGTCTACGCAAACTCGCGCACGCCAAATGCGCACGACGGCGTCTTCGCCGTTATCCAGATTTTGGGTGTCGTGCTAGGACTGGCGATGGGCTATCTTGCAGCGCGCAGCGCCGAAGCTCAAGAGCAACTCTTCGAGGCCTCGCAGCGCGCCGGCATCAGCATGCTGAAGAAATATAAACCGAAACCGGGCGGTTCAGGTCATGCCAATGTTGGCCAGCGCGTCATCGGGTCGGCCAACGCCGGCGAAGAGTTCCTCAAGACCCTGCTTGACAACAATAAGTAGTTTTCATTAGAGGCAGCCCTTGCCCGCTCGGTAAACCGCGACAGGGTGCCCGATCGGCTCGCGCATCTCCCGTTCCGCATTACCGGCAAATGTCTGCGCCGCTGCATGATCGTCGCGCTTATTTTTGCGCTGTGGGAAAATGGGGCAAAGGCGGCGCCCGCTGACGGCTTTGTGGTCCCCTTCTTGAGCGCTCCGGCGGGTTTTCACGTCAGCTATGTTTCCAAACACGTGCCGGGCGCGCGATATATGGCGTTTGCTCGCAATGGGGACCTGATCGTGTCGGAGACCGACCTCGGCAACGTTGTGGTCATCCCACGCGGCTCGTCGCCGGACGATCGACCAAAGGAATTCGACGTCGCGCTGCCGCTGCCCGATGGCGTCGCTTTCTTCGACGGCAAACTCTTCATTGCGACGTGGTTTGGCGTGCTGCGCTACGACTATCCGTCACGGCGTCCAGCGACGTTGTTCGACAATATGCCCAAAGACCGTGACCACAACAAGCGCGCGCTCGCAGTCGCCGGCGACGGAAGCATCTTTGTGTCGTCGGGCTCGACCTGCAACGTCTGCGACGAACGCGATTCGCGGTTTGCGGCAATTTTGCGTTACGCGGCGGGCGATGCTGCCGGCAGCGTGTACGCGCGTGGCCTGCGCAACGCGTCGGGGCTGGCATTTGATTCCAAGGGGAGATTGTGGGCGACCGTTAACCAGCGTGACGATATTGGACCTACCCAAGCGACGACCGACAACCTTCCCGCGGATGAGCTCGATCTCGTGTCGGCGGGCGGCGACTATGGCTGGCCGCACTGCTATCCAAATCCGAATGCCGCAAACCGTTTGCCGAATCCCGAGTACCCACACGCCAACTGTTCCGGTCAAATCCCCGCCACGCTGAATCTGGCCGCGCATTCGGCCCCCATGGGGCTCGTCTTTTACTCGGCGCGTGCGTTTCCGGCGGTGCATCGCGGCCACGCATTCATTGCTTTGCATGGCTCGTGGGATCGCAGTACGCCGGCCGGAGACAAGGTGATCGAAGCGACGTTCGTCGACGGGAAGCCGACAAGCTATCATGACTTTGTCACCGGCTGGCTCGATGAGAGCGGAGATTATCGAGGCAGGCCGATGGGTTTGGCGGTTGGGCCTGACGGCGCGCTTTACATCAGCGATGACAAACTGGGCTGTGTGTTCAAGGTCACCTACCAGCGCTGAATCGTGGAGCGCCTTGGCGGACGCTGTCGAACAAGGCGGCACTTTGGCCATCACCTAATCTACCTGTATGACGCCTCGAACCAGTTGGATGACGCTGCTCGGCCGATGTGCAAGCCTGGCACTTGCCGTCGCTGTCGTGGGCGTTGCCGCTGGTTGCGGCGGGTCTGGAAGTTCCGTGGCCGGGCCCCCAAACGCGTCCGGGGCCACGCCTTCACCGGCATCATCCGCGTCAACCGTTCCCTTTCTCTCCGCGCCCAGCGGCTTCCACGTCACCTACGTTTCTAAGCACGTGCCCGGGGCGCGCTTCATGGCGTTTGCTCCGAGCGGCGACCTCGTCGTCGCGGAAACTGACTCGGGCGATGTGGTCGTGATCCCTGCCGGATCATCACCCGATGCTTCGCCGTCGGTCTTCGCCTCGGGGCTCGCGCTGCCGCACGGTATCGCGTTCTTCGGGAGCAATCTCTACGTTGCCACATATTCCGGTGTCGTACGCTACAGCTACCCGTCCAATGCAGCCACGACGTTATTCTCCAACATGCCGCAGGGCTCCGATCATAATAGACGTTCACTGGCAATCGCCGGCGACGGGAGCATCTTCGTCTCATCCGGCTCCGACTGCAACATTTGCGACGAAGGCGATGTGCGCTTCGCAACAGTCCTGCACTACGGTGTCGGCGATGCGGTCGGCACGATCTACGCGAGTGGCCTGCGCAACGCGTCCGGCCTGGCATTTGATGCCGGCGGCCGGCTATGGGCGGTCGTCAACCAGCGCGACAACATCGGACCCAGCCAAGCGATAACGGATAACCTGCCGCCGGACGAACTTGACCTACTGAGCTCCGGCGCCAACTTCGGTTGGCCGCAGTGCTACCCAAACCCATCGGCTGCAAATCGTCTGCCTAACCCTGAGTACGCTGGTGCACATTGTTCGGGGCAAATGCCCGCGGCGCTCAATTTTCAAGCGCACTCTGCCCCGCTCGGGATCGTCTTTTACAACGCGATCCAATTCCCAGCGGGGTATCGAGGCAGCGCCTTCGTGGCGTTCCATGGATCCTGGAACCGCAGCGTGCGGACGGGCGACAAGGTCGTGCACGTGACGTTTTCCGGCGGCATGCCGGCAAGCTACAGCGATTTCATCACCGGCTGGCTGCAAAGCGGCAGCTATATTGGCCGTCCGGTTGGCCTCGCCGTGGGGCCGGACGGCGCGCTCTACGTCAGCGACGATCTGCTTGGCTCCATCTATCGCGTTTCGTACGGCCCGTGATCCTGTCGCTCGGTTTGGCACGCCGTTTGTCGCGTCGACTGACGGACCTTGGCATTTGCGTGTCGTATCGATGCGGCCATGAAAACTTCTGAGCGCGGCCGCGTTCTCACACTCCAACACTCGTCCAGCCTGCTGCGCGGCAACGCGCTCGGCGATCCAGCCGATCGCGATCTGTATTGCTACCTGCCGCCGGGTTATGAGGAATCGCAAAACCGCTACCCCGTTATCTACTGGCTCTCCGGATTCACCGGCAGTGGACGGATGATGTTCAACTTCGACCACTGGGTTGAGGCCATCGACCGCCGTTTGGACCGCCTCATCAGCGCGGGAGCGATGCCGCCGGCGATCTGCGTTTTGCCCGATTGCTTCACGCGGCTGGGCGGCAGTCAATACGCAGACTCTAGCGCGACGGGAAAATACGAGAGCTACATCATCGAGGAGCTGGTGCCATTCGTCGACTCGACCCTACGGACCAAACCGGGCCGCGAACACCGCGGCGTGACCGGCAAGTCGAGCGGCGGCTATGGAGCGATGCGCCTGTGCATGCGCCATCCTGACGTCTTCGCCGCTCTTGGCTCGCATGCTGGGGACGCATATTTTGCCTACTGTTATCTGCCCGATTTTCCAACGTTTACGATGGGCATTCAAAAAGCAGGCGGCGTCGAGCAGTTCCTTCGCGACTTCCAAGCGCTGCCCAAAAAGACGCCCGAGGCCATGGAAGTGCTCAACATCCTGGCCATGGCCGCCTGTTATTCGCCCAATCCATCAGCTCCGCTTGGCATCGATTTGCCCGTCAGCTTGCCGAGCGGTGAGATTCGCGGCGACGTCTGGAAAATATGGGAGGCCAATGATCCCGTGCACATGGCGCGCGAGCATGCAGCCGCCTTGCGCTCGCTCAAGAAAATTTATCTCGACGCCGGAACGCGCGACGAATGGAACCTGCATATCGGCGCGCGTATCTTCGCGGCGCGGCTGGAAGAGCTGGGTGTGAGCTACATGTATGAAGAGTTCGAAGATACCCACATGGGCATCAACTATCGCTACGACCGCTCCTTCACCGAGCTTGCGAAGGTCCTCGCCTAACGATCGCCATGCGTCGCAACCCCGAGATCGTCAAACAAGGCAAGCGCCTGGGCTATGTCTCCATCGTGATTGCGCTGGTCGAAGCGGCGCTCGCCGTTCCCACCGGTATCGCCGCGGGCAGCATCGCCCTGCTCGGCTTTGGGCTTGACAGTTTGATCGAAGTTGGATCGGCGGCCGCGGTGCTGTGGGGTTTGGCCGGCCACGATGACGAGCAGCGCGAGCGCCGGGAGAAAACGAGTCTGCAGGTGGTGGGTGCGTTGCTGCTCGCGCTGGCTGCCTACATCACCTACGAATCGATCCACAACATCGTGGGCCACGAGCTGGCGCATCGCTCCATCTTCGGCATTGCGGTCCTCGCGGCGTCACTCGGCGTCATGCTGTGGCTGCTGCGCGCCAAGCGGGAGGTGGCGGCAAGGCTCGAAAGCGATGCGCTCGTCGCGGATTCGAAGCAGACTGAATTTTGCGCCTACCTTTCGGCGATTGCACTCGTTGGGCTCGGGCTGAACGCACTGTTCGGGCTATGGTGGGCAGACCCGGCAGCGGCCATCGTGATGGTGCCGCTCATCGTCCGCGAAGGTACCGAAGCGGTGCAGGGCAAGGCCTGCATCCATAATTAAGCGATCGATCCGCTGATTTCGGCGCAAAGCTCCTCAATATGAGTCCGAAGCAGATCGCGAATGGCGCGGGCCTTGCTCAGTTTTTGCTGGCCGGAACCTTCCAGGGCCGCCGGATCGGGAATGCTCCAGTGCAACCGTTTCGTGACACCCGGAAAAATTGGGCAACGCTCGGCGCCACGAGGAGATCGGCTCCGGCGAGGCGTTGTGCCATGACACCTGAGCCGACGATTGCGATGAGCAGAAACGCCGTCCCGAATGCTTCGGTCATCGATCGCTGCGCAAGGCGAGCGGTCATGTTTTTCTTCTAACTACCGCAGCACGTCGAAAATGTTGGACAGCTGTCTTCGGTGCAGCAAGTCGATCCATCGTCGCGGACGTCAGACTCCTGGCGGACGTAGTACACCTCCCAGCGCCGGCCATCGGGATCGGTCGTCCAGACTTTGTCTTGTTGGGCGTAGCAACAGGTCGCTTCGCGTTCGATGTCGACCGACAACCCGGCGTCTTGCAGTCGCGCGATGGCAAGCTCGAGCGCGTCGGGGCTTTCCACGGCGATGCCGTAATGCGATACGCTGTGATCGAGCGCTGCAAGGTTGCCGTCTGCCCGGTCGAGCGCGAGCTCGAGACCGGGCTCTTGCGTGACAAATAGCGCATAGTCGTCGAAATGCTTATGCGGATCGGCGTTGAGCAAGCTTCGATAGAAGGCCACGCTTTCGTCGAACTTGTTTGTGTGGAGCGAGAGGTGCGTCTTCATACGTCCATTCCTTTTGGGTGGCGAGCGCAATGTGATCGCCCAACCGGTCGAGCGCGCGATCGGCCACAGAATAGTAGACCCAGGTGCCGCGCCGCTGCCCGACGACCAGGCCAGCATCGCGGAGCACCTTGAGATGATGCGAAACCGTCGGTTGAAGCAGTGGCAAGCCGTCGCCCAGATTGCAGACGCAGACCGGCTCGTTCGCTCCAGCGATCGACGCGAGGATGGCCAGCCGGTGAGGGTCGGACAGGGCTCTAAACACCGCCGCAGCGCCGCTTGCGTCATCTGCCCGAATTGATTGCGACGTTCGCTTGGCACGCATGACTCGAAGCTAGCACACTATATTGGCACATGTCAATATATAAATCCATCAATATAAGAGCATGGCCAGCCGCTGTCGGCGCCGAAGCGCTCGCTCATGCCAGCCTCGCGGCTCACCATCACGACCAGAACGGCCACCATCAGCGATCGACCGGCCATTACCTTCATCTACAACCAAGGCATAGAAGATCGCGTTGCCACCCTGGACGTGGAACCCAAGACGGAAGAGGATGTCGCCGCGTGGCTTTCGATCGATCAGCCGACTCGCTACACAGTGATCGTGGCCGAGAGCGACAGCCGGATTGTTGGCTGGGCGGCGCTTCGCCCATATGCGCATCGTTGTGCCTACGCCGGCGTTGGCGAACTTTCGATCTACATCGAACGCGCGGCGCGCGGCAAGGGCGTCGGCGAGCAGCTGCTGACAGCGCTCGAGGAACGTGCGCGGCTTAACGCCTTTCATAAAATCGTCTTGTTCGCGTTGTCTTCCAACGAAGGGGGCCGCCGGCTATACGGCAAGCGCGGTTTCCGCGAGGTCGGAATCTTCAAAGAACAGGGCACGCTCGACGGCCGGTTCGTGGACGTGCTGGCGATGGAGAAGATTATTCCGCCAGCAGACTCTTAGCGAAGTCTCACACACGACTCAGGGCGGCCTCATGCGCGCAAACGCCGGTCGGCATATGCTTGACCTCGAGGACCTGCGCGCCATAACGGCGCGTCGCTGATCACCATCGGCGAATGAAAAGTCCGTGAGAAAGGGTTCAAAAGCACATGCAGATTCGCGTCATTTGTGCGCTCCTGGCAGCGGTTGCCATCGCCGGTTGCAGCGGCGGTAGCGGCCTCGGCCTTGGAACGCAGCCTAGCAACGCTCAAGCCACCCAACAAGAAGTCGCACAAGCCGGCACGGAAGCCGCATTTGCGGCGATCGACCTGGGCAGCAGCCAAGTCGGGCTCTTCAACGGCAACATGGGCGTGCCGCTGTCGAGCTCTCGCGCTCCCCTCTCGACGTTTGCGGCTGCGCCCAACGGTTCGTGCAACAATGGAATCGAGTACACCGTCACGCCGGGCCCCGGTTCCAACCAGACCACCTATGAGACCAAATACTTCTACGACAAGGCCTGCACCAATCTGGCGAAGGACGTGCTCGCGATTGCGACGATGAACAGCCCTTCCAGCGAAACCATCGTACGCACGGCCACGACCTACAACCTTGCCGGCCTGCTGCTCACGACGCGCAAGTCTAACTATTCCATCACAGGGGCACCCGGTAACTACTCCGCCATTCTAACCGGCAATGTCACCATTGGGACCTCATCGAGCGCGGCGGTCTTGTTCGGTCACCAGTTCACGGTCGCACCGCAGAGCGCAAACGTCTCAACCATTGCGGCCAACTCCGGGCGCGTCGTGAACAATGGCAACCCCAGGATCAACGAGTCCTTCGGTCACATGGGCGTGCTCTCGAATGGGACCATGACGATCGACGGATCCGGCAACATCACCTTTGCGGGCGCGCACTCGGGCACGTTCTTCAAAGGTTCGCTCGGCTCGCTCAGCCTGTCGTCGACGCCGCCGTTTACCGTGTCAGGTGGCACGCAGCTCGGCAGCAACAACGTGAGCGGTTCGGTCGAGTTTGACAAGCTGGGCAATATCGTGGCGGTGTCCATCACCGGCACGCTGTGGAACGGCGACTCGATCAGCGTTACCAGCTCGGGCACACCACCCGGCGTCTCCATCAACGGTGCCATCACTGATCCATCGGGCAACAACGTCGCCACCTTCTCGGTCGATCAGAACGGCGACGGCCTTATCACCTACGCTAACGGACAGCAAGCAATCATCTACGATTGGCACGTCGTCAGATAAATCCGACGCCGCGGCGGTCATCGTTCCCCCGCCGAGGGCCCTCCGCCAGGGCCCTCTCCTTTTGAAGCAACGGACCTTTAGGTCCGTTCGCTCCGTTTAATACTTCCCGATTTCTAGCCGGGGCATATCTTCGAGGCGGACGCCCGATACTTGCGCTTCCCGCTCATCGAGTCCGATGGATATGTGCAGCCGGAGGTTGCCTAAATCCATGTTGAACAGCGTTCCGAAAAGTTGCATCGAATCTATGCCTCCAGTCTGCGCCACTGCGCAATGGCGAGTGCCACACCGAGGGTGGCGATCGCGGCGAGGGCCGCGAGATCGAGTCCCCATGTCGCGAATGGATAGAGCGCCTGCGGTTGTGGATACGAGTATGCCGCGTACGCGAGCGGATTGAAGTAGTTCAAGAGCGTGACGGCAGCGTGCCAGATCGGCGGCAAGCCCGCCGAACCTAACCCAAGCAGTATTGCGGCGATTGCCACGGCCACACCGCGCACGGTTCCACTATGATGCCGCAGCGACGCTGTGAGCGCCTGTGCCAGCCCGAACCACGCAGCCGCCATGAGCGAAAAGCGGGCCAGATTAAACCATGCATCGCGATCGACCGTCACTAGGTGAGGGCCCCCGTGCTGGTAGATAATGCCTGCCACGACGACGACGGTTAAGGCAAACACAAAGGCAACGAACGCAAGATCGACGCTCATGATGCCGAGCGCATAGCGCGTGCGTGAAACGGGTTTGGTCCATGCCAGTGCCAGGTGGCCATCATTTTCTTCGGACAGACTTCCACCGTAAATACCGGCAAAAATGGCCGCCACCACCCCGGCGATGGCAAAAACCAGCGACAAGGGAACCGCAGCGTCGGCACTACTTTGTGTGTGGGCGGCGTGTGTCGCGCTGTGTCCGTTCGTCTCAACGACGACATGGCTGTTTGGCTGATCCATAATAGGGAGTAAGATGAAGTGTAACAAGAGGAACGCCGCTGCCATGATGACGATAACGATCAGCCCGCGCCGTATTCGCAGCCACTCTTTGTAGTACATATTAATTTCCCCCGACCGCAGCCAGAAAGATGTCTTCCAAATTCTGATTTAAAACGCGCATGCTGGTTGGCGATGCGGCCGTGATTGCCGCAACCGCCCCATCCCCGGTTCCCGTCACGTAGGCGCGGATGAGTCGGCCCTGCCGCATGACGCGGCGCACGCTCGGGTTGGCATCAAGCTCGGCAAAGCGCGGCGCGTCGCTGTCGAAGGTCGCTTCGATAATCCTCTCCTCGGCTTTGAGGTCTTCAACCGATCCTTGCAGCACGAGCTTGCCGCCGTGGAGGATTGCGACGTGATCTGCCGCGCGCTCGACTTGGCCTATCTGGTGCGAGGAGAACAAGACGGTCGCTCCTCCGGCTGCCGCATCGATCATGAGGTCGAGTACGTTGCGCTGGTGCACGGGGTCGAGTCCCGATGAGGGCTCGTCCAAGACAAGCGTCTCAGGGCGCGTCGCGAAAGCAAGCGTCAGCGCAAGCGCGCTTTGCTGACCCTTGGAGAGCGTTCGAACCTTTTTTCGAAGATCCAGTCCAAACAACGCGACGAGATGTTGAGCACGCGCCGCATCAAATTTGGCAAAGGAATGACGAGCGATGTCGATATGCTGCTGGCCGGTAAAACAATCGTAGAGTGCTGGCTGCTCCGGCATATACGATATTGATTCGAACAGCTCCGGGCGCAAGGGGTAACCGCCGAACATCGTTTGACCAGATGTCGGCCGCGCTAGGCCAAGGATGCACTTAAAGGTTGTCGTCTTGCCGGCGCCGTTGGTTCCGAGCAATCCGAAAATCGATCCCTTCGGGATCGCGACGGAAAGGTTGTTGACGGCGACGGTCGCGCCGTATGATTTTGTGAGCGACCGGATATCAATTGCCGGCGCTTCTAAATCGATGGTCATCGGTTGTGCTCCTTGGCATCGCTATCAGGCGAGTACCAACGCTCGAGGGCTGTGCTAAAGATGTCACGTACCTGGCCCCGCTTGAGGCCCATGGATTTTGCTTCGCGCACTGCTGCATCGACGGCAGAAGAAGCGACGTCGGTAACAGCCGCCACTGCGCTATTGCCCGCGCCGTTTTGGCTGACGAACGATCCGCGCCCAACGCTGGTTTCGATCACGCCGTCGCGTTCGAGTTCCCGATACGCTCGCGCGACCGTGTTGGGGTTGATCGTTAGATCGATCGCGAGCTGCTTCACGGTGGGAAGCCGCTCTCCGGGCGCCAGCACACCGAGGGCCACCGATCGCTTTACTTGCTCAATGAGTTGAAGATAGATCGGGACTCCAGTGTGCGCGTCGACCGTGAATATGGCAGTCATGGTGTCTTACAGTCTCGGACCCCAGCCTGCGAAGATCGGCGACGTTGAACCGGGCAGGAGGATGAACGAATGGTCTGGCTCTGTGCGCTCTGAGTTGGGAAGAACGCGAATGTTGGTGCTCACGGGTGGCTCCTTCTATCCTTAGTGTACCAACACATTATTGTACTAGTACAGCAGTATAATAGTACAATCCGGATCGCTTGTCAAGCCTATTTGGGCGATTCTTTTCCAGATGTGGCGGTCGACGTTCGAAAGCCTGTGTTTGCAGGCTTCCGGGCCATTCCTAGGTGGGTGCCTGGCGGAGGTTGACAAGCCAGATTCCGGCCAGGACCATGGCGGCACCCACAAACGTCTCGGCTGCAAGGCTTTCGTGTGCCACGAGCACCCCAAGCACGACGGCCAGGACTGGCGTGACGTACGTAAGCAGCGAGAGGCGCGTAATCGGGATGCTTTTCATCAGCGTGAAGTATGCCAGAAAGGCAATGGACGATCCGAAGATCGTCAGGTATGCCAGCGCGCCGGCCGACACCGCGGTGAAATGGATAGACCTGCCATGCTCGGCCACGAGGGCCAGCAGGCCGAGCAGCGTGCCGCCGATGAGCTGGCCCGGCCCCACGGTCAATAGCGGCGAAATCCCTTGCGCGTAGCGCTTGGCGAAGACGGTGGCGAACGATGCGGCCAGTGACGCGACAAGCAGTGCTGCAACACCCAGCGGGGGAGCGTGCGCCGCCTTGATGACCTCGGACCAATAGATGACCGCGACGCCGGCGAAGCCGAGCAGCAGGCCGAACACGTTGACGCCTGATAGCCGTTCGAGTTTGAAGATAAGTGCAGCGATGATCGCGGTGATGATCGGCATTGTCGCGAACAGCACCGCGGCCAGACCGCTCGGAACGGTTTGTTCGGCCCAGTAGATGAGGGCATACTGCAGACAGAAGAGGAGTGAGCCCTGCACCGCGAGGTGCGTCAGGTAGATTCGCTGGCGCGGCCACGGCGCACGCAGTGTCAGCGCGACGGCAAGCAGGATCACTCCCGACGCGAACATGCGCAGCGCGGCGGCGGTGACGGGTGGGACGCCCTCCAGACCCAGTCTGATTGCAAGCCAGGTGCTGCTCCATACCCATAAAACGATGGCGAAGAGCAGCGCAGTCCGCAGCTGTTTGTTCATACCGACGCTCGCACGAGCGCCATGACGTCATCCAAGAGCGCCCCATTGGTCGAGAGGGCATTGCCGCCGTCGATGGTGCGCTTGCCGCGCCAGTCCGTGAACGTGCCTCCGGCCTCTTCAAGAATCGGCGCCAGCGCTGCGCAATCCCAAATACTCGTGACGGGATCGAGCGCCACCTCAGCACGGCCGGTTGCAACAAGGACATGGCCGTAACAGTCGCCCCAACCACGCCGCTCACGCGCGGCGGCTTGCAGGCGCTCGGCGGCGTCGCCGAATCCATACCGGTAGCAGGCATAGAAATCGCCGCAAACGATCAGTGCGTCACCCAGGGTTGCAATGGCGGAGCAGTGGGCCGCCTGTCCATTGTGGCGGCAGCCGAGGCCTTTGGCGGCGCAGACCGTTTCGTTGAGGGCCGGCATGCGCACCACGCCGACCGATGGCTCGCCGTCGATCTCGATTCCGATGAGGGTGCCGAAGAGCGGCACGCCGTGGGCGTACGAAAATGTGCCGTCGATAGGGTCAATGATCCAGCGCCGTCCTGAGGTCCCATCTGCGATACCGAACTCTTCCCCGACGATTGTGTCATCCGGATAGCGCTCGTGGATGCGCTGGCGCAGCATCTGCTCCACCTCGCGGTCCGCCGCCGTGACGATCGATCCGTCGTGCTTGCGGTCGCGCCGCAGGTTTTGCCCAACGTACGAAAGAGCAAGCTCGCCGGCTTGGGTTGCGAGCTTGTCTGCAAAATCGAGCAGTGCTTCGAGAAAGGTGTTCGGATGTTTGGCCGTCACAGACGTTTACGTCCGTGAAGGATGGTTTGCGACCCTCTAATTCGGCGTGCGGCAACGCACGCTCGTCACTTCACCCATTCTGCAAAGGGAAGCGCAAAAAGCAGTTGCGCGTTGGTTTGTGTGTGGGCGCCGGGCTGGGCGATGGGCTTGAGAAACTCGAGCAGAAAGCGCGCATGCGGCGTCGGTGCGATGGCACCATAGAAGTCCCAGTCGCGCTGTGCAAATGGATTCGCTGCGGCATCGTAGCGCACGCCCACGTAGGCGTGCGGCGTCGGATAGTATTTCAGCGTTGCAAAGCCGCCGCTCGAAGCGACCGTCGTACCCAGGCCATCGGCATTGGTGTCGGATCCCCACAGCTGCTGGCCGACCAGCGTGAAGCGCCGATTCGACCATCCACCTTGGATGCCGTTGCGGTAGTAGCGGTCGGAGAAAACCGCTCCATTGGTCTGCGAACGGAAGTTTCGTGCGCCCGAAAGCCGCAGCGCTCCGAACTGGAGGTTGTCGGGCAACGTGTAGGTAGCGGACGCGAAGATTTCCGGTATGGCGAAGGTTTGTATCAGGTCGCTGGCCGGCGTGGGTGCTCCGTACGCCGCCCCGTGGTACTCGTCGAACGCGAGTGAAATAGCCGCATCGATGCGATTGTTTTGCTGACCGAACATTGCGCCCCAGCGCGGTGTCGTGAGGTTGGCGCTGCTATGGCCCACCGTATAGAGGTACGCCGGTTGCGCCGTGAACGCATCGAGGCGCTGCGTGGCATTTGCGATGAGGGGCAAATTGTACTCACCGACGCGTTCGAAAACGCCGGTGCTGGCGGACACGTGTTGTAGGTAGCCGTAATAAAGGCTACCGGGCGCACCCTGGCTGCCGAAAAAATACCGCGCGAAATACGAGAATGAGTTCTGCGGGCCGAAGTTCGCAGTGGAGATCAGGATCGCGAGTGCATTGAAGCGGCGGCTTTGCGAAGGCGGCAAATCCTGCATGTAGCTTTCTTGGAATCGCAACACCAGCGGAAACTCTTTATGCCGAGGCAGGGTCGGCAGCGAAAAGCCTGCCCGCCGAAAAGCGTTGCCGAATGCGTTGAGCTCGGGGATGGCCGTGTGACAGGTGCCGCACGAGAAACCGTAGCGCTCTGCAAAGATCGGCGTCGCAGAAGCTCGTGCCGGCCAAATGCCGAGGACGCCACCCGCCAGCAGGACGAGGACAAGAAATCGCAGCGCCTGTTTACTGAACAATGATGACGCCTCGCATGGTGGGATAGTGATAGAAGCAGCCAAACAGGTATTGTCCGACCGCCGCCGTCGAGAACGTTCTCGAAAACGATTGTCCAGTTAAGAGTCCTGAAGACCAGTCCGGCTGCGAGACGTCACTGCCGCTTTGGCTCAGCGCGCTGCTTGGAATCGGGTTACCGCCGGGAAACGTTGAGCCCGCAATGCTCGTGGCCGTGTGATTGAACGAGTCTTCGTTGTGGAATTGGATCGTTACACCATGCGCGACCACGACGAGCGTCGGATTGAATCCGCCGACCATGCCGTAGGCGCTCGACATCTGGCCGTACTTGACGAGGCTCACCCCCACCACGACCGCGTTTGCCGACCGCGCACTGACGACGCTCGGCGCAGACGGCGCCCCCGGGGTGCACGCCGCCAGCATCCCCGCCGCCAGCGTCATCGCTATAGTACCTTTCCAGCGCATGTGCGGAATGTATCCAACCGCCCTGAAAGGCAAATGAAAGCGCCGTTCGAACGGGGCCGCAATGACCGTCGCTCGAGGAAAAGAGACCTATCCATTCACGCCCGATCGTGACAAGAACGCGTTATTGGCGCAAAGCGGCACGGCGCTGCTCATCGGGATGTGTCTAGATCAACAGGTGCGCACGGAAAAGGCCATGAGCGGCCCGTACGATCTCCGCGCGCGCCTGGGGAACCTCGATGCAAAAAAAATCGCTGCCCTACCGGCAGCCAGACTCGTTGCAGCGTTCCGGCGTACCCCCGCCTTGCACCGATATCCGGGCATGATGGCAAAGAGAGTGCGCGCCCTGTGTGCGATTATCGCGTCGGAGTACCATAATGATGGTGCGCGTGTGTGGGCAGATGCCACGAATGCTGACGAGCTGTACGAGCGTTTTCGGTCACTGCCCGGATTTGGCGACGGCAAAGCAGCCACCGGCGTCTACATCCTGGCGAAGTATGGGCAGAAGAAGTTGTCTGGCTGGCGACGCTATGCGTGCGAAGAAAATCTCCCTTGGGAGTTCGAAGCCGGCAAGAAAGTACAGCGGTAACTCGCCTTTGCTGAAGCGGACCATTGAAGCAGCGGACCATTGAAGCAGCGGACCTTTAGGTCCGCTCCAAGCTCGCTACCCCTTCGTGAATAATGATCGCAACACGCCGTTCACCGCACTCGGCTGTTCGAGGTTGGGGAGATGGCCGGCGGCGGGTATCGCAACGAACGTCGCGCCGGCAATGGCGTCGGCCATCGCGCGTGCTTGGACCTCCGCTATGATCGTGTCGTCGCTGCCATGGATCACGGCCGTCGGCACGCGAATTGCGCCAAGCAGCGGTGTGGAATCCGGCCGCTTCGCCATCGCCCGCTGCGCCGCCATGACGCCGCGCGCCGTGGCCTGGCGGATCATGTCTTGAACCGATTGGACGATGTCGGGCTGCTGCAGCATCGTGAGCGGCGAGAGTGCACTGCGCGGCCACTCGTCGACCAGAAAGCCAGGGCCGTCTCGCTCGACTCGGTCGGCCAGCGCTAGACGGTTGGCTCGTGCCTGATCGGTGTCGGCGGACGCCTTGGTATTGATGAGTGCAAGTCCGCGGACGAATTGCGCAGCGACGCGCAGCAGGGCAAAGGCCAAATAGCCGCCCATCGAACAGCCGACCACAAGCGCGTCCTCGACGCCACGCGATCGGCACTCTTCATATACAATCTTGGCCAGGACATCGAGGTCCTCGGTGACGTCTGCCTGGCCAGAGGCGCCAAAGCCCGGCAAGTCGGGGGCAAGCAGCATGCCGGAATCGTCCAGCGTGCTCATCTGGCTTGACCACATGGCGGCGTTGAGCGGGAAGGCGTGCAGCAACAAGACCGCGGGGCCTGCCCCGGCGCTGCGAAATATGATGCCCGTCATACCCGGCCGGTCCAGCGCAGCGATGTCAGCCGAAATCTCCTTTGATTAGTCGACCCGCTGAAATGTTACACTCCCGCACGTGCATGGCTCGATTTCAAACGACAATGCGTACTCCACGGTCTGCTTGCCACACGCAACGCACCGGTACGTTCCCGGTCCAGCGAGCTGACCGACGGTGAACGTGGTCTCATCCACTCGGTCCACTTTCACGCTCCCGACACAAAACTGTTGCATGTCTAGTCGTATGACCATGCAAGACTCAATCGAGACCTTCCTGGAAAAACTGCTCAGCGGCCCAGTCGAAGCCAACCCGGACGCCTGGAATCGCTTTGGCGAACATGCGGAGCACGGCGTCCGCTGCCCGCTCTTCAAGACCGACAAGATGTGCCAAGCGTGCTGCGAACACTTCACCCGCGATCTCTTCGACGGCGCACGGATCGAGTCTGCATTCGACGACGCGTACACACGGTTCCGTCTCACGGCGCGTCGCGAGGTGAGCCGCCCGGTTTTCCGCCACCTGGCCGCGTATGCGTGCCGGCGCTGCCCGAACAACCCGCTGCGAGAAGTCTCCGCCACGGAAGCCGACGCTGACGCCGAGTAGGCAAGACGTCAATAAGTATGAAGAGGACGGCCGTATGGTCGTCCTCTTGCTTTTGTTCTTGACGAGCTTCTAGGCTGGAACTTCAGGTTTGTACGTTCCGAAGTTCCAGGGGTATCCCTCAAGATCGAGCGCCTGGAAGTCATGCGAACCATAATCGGTGTCGAATGGCGGGCGAGTGATTTTCGCACCCGCGGCAGCCGCTCGCGTGTGCAACGAGTCGATCGCGGCGGCATCCGAAAGGACCACGTAGATCCCTCCCGTGACGGCGCCGACCTCTTTGGGCGAGCGGACGGGGTAGTCGTCGTCGCGGCTATTGCCGATCATGATCAAATTGCCAGCGATAAGCAATTCTGCGTGGGCGATCGTGCCGTCGTCGGCGTCGTACACGACGTGGCGCTGGGCGCCGAAAGCACCCTCCAGCCATGCAATCGCTGCGCGGGCATCCGTGTAGCGAAAGCTCGGGAAAATGGTCTGCCCTGCTGCGATGGAGACTTGGGTCATGTGATCCCCCTTTAAAAGGAAAGCTTTCGTG
>JALYZV010000058.1 GCA_030948685.1 Vulcanimicrobiota bacterium
AAGCACCACGGCCTGATGATCTTCTCGATCATGTTCAATGATGTTAATGGGCTCATGCGCCCGATCTACAAAGCCGAAGACGAGATCGTCAAAGCGATCGTCGACATGCCCTAGCGAAACGGCTCTCAAGCTATATCTCGACGACCTCGCCTTGGCGCGCAGCGCTCGCATCAAATCCAAATTTATCGTGGACGGCAGCCGCAAGCGACGCGGCGGGACCCGGCTCGGCATGGACCATGAACGTCTTGGGCGAGCACTGGAAACCTCCAAACCAGCGCAGCAGCTCGTCACGGTCGGCGTGGGCCGAGAAGCCATCGATGTGCGCCATGGTCGCTTTGACGTCGACTGGCACGCCCATGACATAGGGTCGCTTCTGGCCTGAAAGCAGCCGCTGTCCAAGCGTGCCCGGGGCCTGGAAGCCAACAAGGCAGATGGTGTCGTTCGGTCTCGGAAGCCGGTTGCGAAGGTGATGCAACACGCGGCCACCGGCGGCCATGCCGCTCGACGCAATGATGATCGCATTCGAGGCAATGTCATTCAGCTTGATCGAATCTTGCTGCGTCCGTACGTTGCTTACGTTCTGCGCTCCAATGTTGATAGCATTCGCCCCGAAACGCTGGCGCAAGTCGAAGCGAGTAGCCTCGGGATGACGCTCCATGATCGCATCTGCGGCAATGCCCATCGGGCTGTCGACGTAAATCGAAATCTTGGAGATTTTCGAGGCAGCCTGCAGCTGCCCGATCGCATACAATACCTCCTGCGTCCGCCCGATGGCGAACGACGGTATCACAAGCACGCCATTGCGACCCATCGCGGCGTTGATGACAACGCCAAGATCATCTTGTGGGTCGCTCTGCGGGTGCAGGCGATCGCCATAGGTTGACTCGCAAATCACGTAGTCGCTCTGCGCGATCGGCGAAGGGTCGCGCAGCAGCGGACGGTTATAGCGGCCGATGTCGCCCGAGAACACGAGCTTCTTTTTGTCGAAGCTGATTTCCATGATTTCCGAACCTAAAATGTGGCCGGCGTCGCTGAACCGAAACGTGCAGCCGCCAATGTCCGCGCGCTCGTCGCCGTAGGGCACGCGCGCAAAGAGTGGCACCGTCTTTTCAACGTCGGCGGTTGTATAAAGCGGCGTCGCGTGCAGCTTGCGTTCCGGATGTCTGGCCGCGCGCGCCGCTTCATCTTCCTGCAAGCCTGCGGCATCGCGCAGCACAAGCTCCGTTACATCGGCCGTTGCAGGCGTGCAGTAGATCGGCTTGCGAAAGCCTTGTCGCACGAGCGCCGGCAGATAACCGCAATGATCGAGGTGACCGTGCGAGAGCAAGACGGCATCCAGGTGCGCGGGATCGACCGGCGGCGGCATCCAGTTGCGCTCGGTTTGGTCGTGCAAACCTTGGAAGAGGCCGCAGTCAAGCAGCACGCGCGCACCTGAGCCGGTTTCGATGAGGTGTTTGCTGCCGGTTACGACTCCGGCGGCGCCGATGAAGGTGATACGGGCCATTGGTGCTCCCCTGCGTCCGGCTTCTCGACGAATACGGACGGGTGCTTGTAGTGTTCTGTGCGGTAGATCTCGATACAGCGCGAGAGGAGCTTGGCTGGATCTCGCTCATAGACAAGCCGCGCGCCGGTCTTCTTCCCTAATTTTGGCACGATCTCCGGAAGATCGTCCGCGATGCCCTCGCTCTGCGCCAAAATGCCGATGAGTTTGCCTTCGTCGTAGGCGATCGCGAATTCGCCCAGCGTGCCGGATCGGCCACCCACGATGATCACGATATCGGACGAGTGGATGTTGTCGACCTCACGACCCATGAGCCCGCTGCCCGTGTAGATGATGACGTCAAACTTTTCAACAGGCGAAGCATAGCGCAGCACATGCTCGCTGCGTGAGAGTGCAGGTGAGATGCCAATCGACAGACCGCCGGCGGCTTTCGCGCCGCGTGCGGTATCGTAGGGCAGGCCAGGGCACGCACCGGTAATGAGCACGCAGCCCGCTTTGGCGATCTCTACGCCGAGATCATAGCAACGCTTGCGGACTTCAATATTGAGACGACCACCAGCCGAGCCCATCACACCAACGGTGCGCACGGTGTTGTCGTTGTTTGGATCGTAGCTGGGATCAAGGTCAGGCGCCACGCCGCCTGATTCCCCATATGGATAATATTGTGGGCGTGCGCTATCGCCGCTGCTTGATGCGTTTGCCATGCGAAAGTCGCTTCGTTTCAACAACGGTGCGCGCCTGCGCGAGGCTTCACCACGCATTCGTCGTACTAAAGCAATGGAATGCAAACCCGGACGGATATCCGCAATATCGGCATCGTCGCGCACGTCGATCATGGCAAGACAACGCTGGTTGATGCAATGCTGCGTCAGGCTGGCATCTTTCGCGATCCCAGTACGGCCGGCGAACGCATCATGGACACCAATCCCATCGAGCGCGAACGCGGCATCACGATCCTCGCCAAAAACACCGGCATCGCGTGGGAAGGCGTCAAGGTCAACATCGTCGACACGCCTGGCCATGCCGACTTCGGCGGCGAGGTTGAGCGTGTGTTGCAAATGGTCAACGGCGTGCTGCTGCTCGTCGATGCAGCCGAAGGACCACTGCCGCAGACGCGCTTCGTGCTTCGCAAGGCGCTCGAACAAGATCTTCCCGTCATCTTGGTCATCAATAAGATCGACCGCAAGGATGCAAGGCCCAAAGAAGTGCTGGACGAGGTGCTGGCGCTCTTTATCGACGTCGGGTGCGCCGATCACCAGCTTGACTTCCCCGTCGTCTACACCAACGCGCGGGCAGGATCGGCGACGCTCGATCTCGCTCAGCCGGGTTCCAATATCAACCCGTTGATGGACACGATCATCCGCCACATCCCCGAGCCGCCCGGCAATCTGCAAGCGCCGTTCCAAATGCTGGTGTCGAACATCGACCACAATGAGTACGTCGGCCGCATCGCGGTGGGCCGAATATTTCGTGGCAGCATCCGCAAAGGCGATCCGGTCGTGCGGCTCAACCGCCAGGGCTCCACGACACATCGTGCGACTGCACTCTACGATTTCTACGGACTGCAGCGCCGCGAATTGAATGAAGCCGCTGCCGGCGATATCGTCGCACTGGCAGGCATAGAAAACGTGAACATCGCGGAGACGATCGCTGCGGCGGAGCACCCGGAGGCGGTTGACGCCGTGCTGGTGGATGAGCCCACCGTGTCCATTGATTTTCAAGTGAACACCTCTCCCTTTTCTGGGCGCGAAGGCAAGTTTGTTACCAGCCGGCACTTGGGAGAGCGCTTGAACAAGGAACTTGAGAGCAACGTCGCGCTGCGTTTGTCACCCACCGCATCGCCCGACACGTTCACCGCCTCGGGTCGCGGCGAGCTCCATCTCTCCGTGCTCATCGAGACCATGCGCCGCGAAGGCTACGAACTGGCGGTTTCCAAGCCACAGGTCATCTCGATCGAAAAAGACGGCAAGACGCTCGAACCGGTGGAGTACCTTGTGCTGGATGTGGCGGACGAGCATGCGGGCGCGGTCATCGAGGCGCTCGGTAAGCGGCGTGCCAAGCTGCTGAACATGTTGACGCTCGGCTCGCAGCGCCGTCTTGAGTACACCATCGCTACGCGCGCGCTTTTTGGACTGCGCGGGGAACTGCTCACGCTGTCGCGGGGCACCGTCCTCATGAGCCACACCTACCATGACCACGAGGCGCAAGAGCCGATACCCAGCGAGCGCAGGTTCGGCGCTCTGATCAGCGGAGAGACTGGTACGGCCACCGCCTATGCCCTCGATAACCTGCAGCAGCGCGGGCGTTTCTTCATTGGCCCGCAAACCGAGGTTTATGAATGTATGATCGTGGGCCGCGCCAACACCGAAGACGACATCACGGTGAACATCTGTAAGGCAAAAAAGCTAACGAACATGCGGGCCTCCGGCTCAGATGACGCTCCCAATCTCGCTCCGCCGGAACCGTTAACGCTCGAGCGTGCACTCGAGGTTATCAACAGCGACGAATTGATCGAAGTGACGCCGAAGTCGATTCGTTTGCGAAAGAAAGATCTGACCGAGGATTCCCGGCGCAAAGCGCGCATGACAGCCCGCCAGCGTGCTTCCGTGTGACAGAATAGCTTTACCTGACGTAAGGGGAGGCCTTTCGTGGCGGACA
>JALYZV010000079.1 GCA_030948685.1 Vulcanimicrobiota bacterium
GTTCTCACCACTCCCTATATCTCCACAGTCATCACCGACCCGGTCAAGAAGGGCAACGCCTATACCGTGACGATCCCGGGCAGCCCGATCGTGAACGGCTCGTACCAGATCACCGATGCTGGCGGACACGACACGACCACCACGACAAGCCTGACCACAACCGCAGCCGTGGCGTGTGCCACGTGCGCGACCATCATCTACGCGCAGTCCTCGGGTATTCACGGCAACTAAGCCCGCAGCTGCGAAACACACAGCGAGCCGGTCGGCAGCGACCGGCTTTTCGCTTCTGGTGACCTAGCTCACAACGCGTACCGACCGGTCCCAGTCGATAATCTATTTGGGAATAACACAGTTGGAGGTCGGCGCGACGCACTCAATCATGACAACCAACAGGCGGGGCTTCACGCTCATCGAGCTGATGATCGTGATCGCCATCATTTCCATCCTGGCTGCCATCCTTATCCCCAACTTCTTGCACGCGCGCGCGGAGTCGGTGACTTCAGCGTGCGAGATGAACGAGAAGATGCTGGCGACGTCAGAGGAAGAGTATTCGGTCGACAACGGCGGCGCGTACGTCGCCTTGTCGAGCTTGACGACTCCGTATCTGCTCTCGATGCCAACGGATCCCGTCAAGAAGGGCAACGCATACAGCATCAACACCACGGTCGGCGCGTACGGCTCGTATCAGATCTCTGACGCCGGTAGCCACGATTCGAGCACCATGCTGTACGTCACGCAGGATGGCAGCTCGTCGGCGTGCTCAAGCTGCACCTCGGTGGTGTGGGATCAAAACTCCGGCATACGAGGAAAATAGGGCCGCGCCACCGCACGAGAGCGCGTGCTGGAGATAGTTGCGCCCACGATCGCAGCGCTGCTTGGGCTTGCGATCGGATCGTTTTTGAACGTCGTTATCTATCGGGTGCCGCGCGCTGAATCCGTCGTCTTTCCGGCTTCCCGCTGCACCTCGTGCGGCCACGTCCTGGCGCCGTTTGAGAACGTCCCCGTCGTCTCGTGGCTTGTGCTGCGAGGACGCTGCCGCAGGTGCAGGAGCCCGATTTCGCCGCGCTACGCGCTCGTCGAGCTCATGACCGCAGCGCTGTTTTGCCTATGCGTGGCAAAGTTCGGTGTGAGCTTAGCGGCGCTTGCAGCCGCGCTGCTCAGCGCCTACCTGATCGTGACGGTGTTCGTCGACATCGATCACCTGTTGATCCTCGACGCGCTCACCCTGCCGGTGGCGATCGCAGGGCTCATGATCGCGCTGGCAAGCGGACGCGCGATTGCGGCTTTGGAAGGCGCCGCCTTGGGCGCGCTGCTGTTCGGGTCGATCTATCTCGTGACCAAAGGCGCGGGTTTGGGGCTCGGCGACGTGAAGCTGGCGGCCTGTTTGGGGATCTTCCTCGGCTTTGGGAATTCGATTGCCGCCTTTGCAACGGCATTTGTCATCGGCGCGATCGTCGCCATCCCCGTGCTCGCGATGCGCAAACGGCGAGGGCGGGACGTATTACCATTCGGGCCGTTCATCGTCTTGGGCGCTCTCATCTTGACGTTCGCCCCCGGTCTGGTGTTCGGTCCCTATGCCGCCTATCAGGAGTTCTTGTACCGCCGCCTGGGCGGGGGCTAGATTCAGCCGCTCAAAGGCTGCCTGTGATTGCCGATACTAGAGAGCAAGCGCAGGTGTGCCATGCGCCCGCGGCTGATGATCTGTCGCCGCATTTTACGTGTTGGAGCCCAATCGACGTGCAGAGAACATTCGATAGACCGCTTGATGCCAGCCTACTCAAGAAGGTTCCACTCTTCGCAGAATTCGGCGACGAGGAACTCCAGCAGATTGCGTCGCTCGTCCAGCCGCGGCGCTTTGCAAAGCACGCAGTGCTGGTGTACGAGGGTGACCCGGGCGATGCTCTGTTCATCGTGGTGAAAGGCAACGTCGCCGTGACGCGCCTTTCCAACGAGGGCAAGGAGAGCATCCTTTCAATTCTCAAAGAAGGCGATTTCTTCGGCGAGATGGGCGTGCTTGACGCATCGCCGCGCTCGGCCACCATTAAAGCGCTGGGCGACGTCGAAGTCGCCATCCTGTCACGCAAGGACTTCTTAGACATGCTGGCGCGCAGCGCGCAAATGAGCTTGCGGCTCGTGCTGACGCTGTCATCTCGGTTGCGCGCGACCAACCAGGCGATACAAGCTGCTTCCTATCAAGATATCCGCACACGGCTCGCATCCCTGCTCCTCAATCTCGAGAAGAATTTCGGCGAACGCGTCGAGGGCGGCACGCGCCTCACCTTACGCCTGACCAATCAAGAGATGGCCAACATGATCGGCACCACGCGCGAGACGGTCAATCGCATGCTCAACCGCTTCTGGGATGAGAAGCTCATCGACATGCGCACCGCCAACGTGGTGATTACGGACCACGACAAGCTGCAGGCGATCTTGCGTTAGCCCCGGACTGGACGCTGCGTCCAGCGGCCGTGAACTTTGCAGGGCCGGACGCACGTCCGGCCCGCTTGATTTTCGCCTCGACGACCTGTCCCGTTTTGCGGCATCGGCTCAAGCGGGTCTTGGCGCACATCCAAATCGTCCAGCAGCCAAGTCGAATAAATGTTCTAAATTCCACATGCTGGGTGGCCGATGATTTTGAGTGAGGTTATCTCTCTCTGAAGCCCCATCCACAAAGCATTTGACGGATGGTTACGAGAGGCTAGGCGTCTATGTCGTTCCTGAGCAAATTCTTCTCGCGCGGCGGGAACAAGTACGTCGGCATCGATTTCGGTTCGCACGAACTGAAAGCGGTGCAGTTCGGCGGCTCGTCACGCGGCGCAGTGCTCGAACACGTTTATCGCGTCAGCACGCCGGCCAACAGCATCAAGGACGGCGTCGTCAGCGATCCGCAACTCGTCGGTGAAGCGCTGCGCCAGCTCGTCGCCGATGGCGCGTTTAGCGCACGCCGGACGATTAGCGCCGTCTCCGGTCCAACCGTCGTCGTTCGCCAAGTGACGATGCCCGTCATGAGCGAGCGCGAACTTCGCGACTCGACGAAGTACGAGGCCGAACGCTTCCTGCCGTATTCGGTCGACGAAGCGCAGATCGATGCCAAAATTTTGGGCAGGGCCGACGACGGACAGAACATGGACGTTCTCATCGTCGCCGCGCAGAAGGATCTCGTCAGCTCGCAGATGAGCGCCTTGCAGTTTGCAGGCCTCACGCCGGCGGTGGTCGAGGTCGAGCCGTTTTCTATGGTGCGCGCGATGATCGCCCCGGAGGATCCGCAGTTCGAACAAAACGTCGCGGTCATCAACGTGGGCGCGGCGTCCACCAGCATCAACATCACCAAGGGCGGGCACGTGCCTTTCACCCGCAACGTTCCCATCGGCGGCAACGCGATCACCAAGGCGATCGCAAACGGCCTGAACGTGTCGATGGAGGACGCGGAAAAAATGAAGCGCGAGAAAGCTCGCATCCTCTCGCAACAGGACACGGGGCCGGTACCGCCCACGGTCACGCGAATCTTCAATGTCATCACGCCGCCGCTGACTGAGCTCGTCACCGAAGTGCACAAGTCGCTGGACTATTTCAGAACGCGTTTTCGCGGCGAGACGATTGAATCGGTCATCCTGGGCGGCGGCTCGAGCCGCCTCGAAAACCTCGACGCATTTCTCAGTCACGAGCTCGGCTTGCCGGTCGTGCTTGCAAATCCGCTCGAGCGTTCGGTCCACGACCCGGCCGATTTCCCCGCCGAGTTCTTGCGGGATGCTGGGCCCTCGATGATCGTCGCGGCGGGTTTGGGCAAGCGTGATCTGGCAACCGACGGCCGCGCCGGAGCAGCGGCATGAGCGAAAGTTACGGAGTAGGAGCACTCGCGTGATCGATATCAACCTTCTCCCATCAGCACAGCGTCGCTCGGTATTCACCTTTGACCGGACGTTCTCGATCGGACTGGTGCTTTTGGCGGCACTGCTGTTCATCGTCATTGCATTCGACGTCTTCGAGAACGTTCAGATCAATAATCTCAACAGGCAGATCGCCGATTGGTCACAACGCGTGGCGCAGGTGCAGGCCGACGTCAGGGAAGTCGACGACCTCAAAGACCAAGTCGCCCAGCTACGCGCCAAAGCCGATCTGCTCGAACGGATCAAACAAAGTCCATTGCAGGTCGCAGAGATCCTGACTGAGATCGGCAACAACACGCCGCACGGCATGTGGTACAGCAGCGTGACGGTCATGCATCCCACGGCGGGTGGCGCCGTAACGCTGGCAGGCGACACATCAACCTATCGAGAGGTCGCGGATCTCATGTTGGATCTAGACGGGTCGCCCATTTTTGGGGACGCCGCCTTAACGACGAGTTCGCAGACCGTCTCGCCCACGGCGCCGAACGGCGGCGACGTGCAGTTCTCCGTCATCGGCACTCTGAGCCCCGCGGTGGTAGGCGGACAATGAACCAAGAGCAGAACAACCTCAATCGAATACTGATCGTGGCTGGCGTGTTGGCGCTGGTGGCAATCGGCGCGTACCTCATGGTGGTGCAGCCAAAGCTGCAGCAGGTTGCGCAGTCGAAGGCACAGCTGGCGAATCTGCAATCGCAATACAGCGCCCTGAAGCAAGTCGCCGATCAAAAGCCGATGTATCTCGCCCTCATTCGCCAGGTGCAGTCCAGGCTGACCGGCGTCGAGCTGACGGCGGATCCTCGTGCGTATATCCCGTCGTACTTGAAGCAGATCGAAGATCTGGCGAAGCGCGACGGATTGGTCGTCACGGCGGTTGTGCCGCAGGCGACGTCGACACCGGCTGCGGGTACAACGCCAACGCCTGCTCCGACAGGCGCAGCCGCGCTCTCGAATGCACCGCTCATCGGCGGCACAGTCGGCCGAGCTGGCAAAGCACTTGGCGCATCGAACTCGCAAGCACAAGCCGAAAATAACCAGATGCCGCAAGGAGCGGCCCCGCCGATTGCCGGCGCCACACCAGTGCCAGGAGCGTCCGCTGGAGCGCCAGTGAAGGTTCCCGCCACGACGTCGCCGCGTGTGAACGCGCAGGTCTATCTTAGCCAGTCGTTCGAGGAAGTGCCGATCAACATGGAGTTGAGCGGCAGCTATACGGACTTACAACGGTTTCTGCGCGACCTGAACAAATTTCCGAAATTGCTTGGGCTCGGCAGCGTTACGCTCACCTCGGCGCACGCCGGCGTGGGCGAGACGCCCAAGCTGCACATCGT
>JALYZV010000086.1 GCA_030948685.1 Vulcanimicrobiota bacterium
TGCTGGGTGAGATCGAAACAGCCGCGATGCGCGATGCCCTCCAGCTCACCCCAACCAAACGGATAATCGTATTCGATATCCGTGGTCGCGCTGCTGTAGTGGGCCAGATCGGCGCCCGCATATTCATGCTTGCGCAGGCGGTCGGATTGCACGCCCAACGATAGCCACCAATTAAAGCGTTGATCCACCCAATAACGGTACCAGCGTACGCCTTCATCAGCCGGCTCAGGCGGCACAAAATACTCCATTTCCATCAGCTCGAACTCGCGCGAGCGGAAAATGAAATTGCCGGGCGTGATTTCGTTGCGAAACGCCTTACCGATTTGTGCAAGCCCGAAGGGTGGCTTCTTGCGCGCCGTTTGATACGCGAGCTTGAAGTCGACAAACATTCCCTGCGCGGTTTCGGGACGAAGATATGCTTCGGACGACTCGTCTTCCATCGCACCGATATACGTTCGAAACATAAGATTAAAGGCACGCGGCTCAGTCAGCGTCTTGTTGCCACAGGCAGGGCAGGCATCGGTCTTCAGCTGATCGGCGCGGAAGCGCTTCTTGCAGGTCTTGCAGTCCACCATCATGTCGGTGAAATTGTCGACATGACCGGAGGCGCGCCAAACCTCGGGGTGCATGATAAGCGACGTTTCGATGCCGACCACGTCATCGCGTAGGCTGACCGTGTCGCGCCACCAGGCTTCGCGCACGTTGCGCTTCAACTCGACGCCGACGGGACCATAATCCCAAATGCCGTTGATGCCTCCGTAGATCTCACTCGACTGGAAGATAAAACCGCGGCGCTTCGCCAGCGCCGTGATTTCTTCCATAGTCGGTTTGGGCCGTGCTGATGATGCGCGCGCCGGCTCTCCGGTTTTCATCGTGGCAGCCTCTTCGAGCGCACGACCTAGGGCGCCTTGGCGCGTCTAGGTGGGCGCGCGCAGCGCCCGCAGAATCTCTTTGGGCGACAACGGCTTGCCATACATGAGCACGCCGACCCGGTAGAGCTTGGCGGCCAGCAGCGTGAAACCCCAAATGCACAGCACGGACAGGCCGATCGAGGTTGCGATCTGCCATACTGGCACCGTGGAGGTTGCGACGCGCGTGAACATGAGCATCGGACTGACGAGCGGCACGAGCGACGCCCACACAAAAAGCGGTTTGTCAGGATCTTGCAGAGCGAAGATCGAGAGCATGTACGCGATTACGATCGGAAACACCAAGGGACCGTTGCTGCTCTGGACGTCCTCAGCCTTGCTCGCGAGCGCGCCGACGCCTGCGAAGAGGGTCGCATACGAAAAGAAGCCGAGGATGAAAAACACGATGAGGTACACGATCATGGACAGCGGTACGGTCGCGATCGCGAGCGCTGCACTCTGCGTCCCCGCTGGGGCTGGGGTTGCTGTTTGAATGCTGCTTGCCATGTGCAGTCCGACGAGCACGAGCATCGAGCCAGCCGCCAGTCCAAAGATGAGCATCTGCGTCAGGGCCAGTGCCCCAATGCCGAGTATCTTCCCGGCGAGCAGCTGGCCGGGCCGCACGGCACCGATCATGATCTCCATGACGCGGTTAGATTTCTCTTCAACCACACCTGAGCCAACGTAGACGCCGTACATGATGACCGCGATGTACAGCAACAACAACAGAAAATAGACGAGACCCTGCGCCAGGCCCGCCTCGGCTGCGGTCTTGTATCGTGGGTTGAGATTGACGGTGCTGAATGGGAAGTTCATAACCCGCTGTGCGGCCGAAAGATTGGCTCCTTTGAAATCGGCTGCGACGACCGTCTTCAGAAGCTTGCGCTTGAGCGACTGCTGATCTTCGAGGCTGGCAGATTTTACAGGGTAGTAGGCGAACCCAAGCGAGCCATCGCGCTGGCGGTAGGCGATGAGCGCGGCATCATATTTGCCGTTGACAACGTTCGCTTTGAGCGCAGGCTCGATCTCCGGCCCTTTGCTCGTATACGGCTGGACCGTTACCTTGTAATCGTTGCGCAGTTCGTGGGCAAGGCTTTGCGTTAACGTGCGATCGGGCCCGACCAGCGCGATGGACGTGGAGAAGGTGCCAAAAAGCCACGATCCGACAGCCGAGATGAAGGATAGCCCAATAATGCCGATGACGCCGAAAATCGTCCCGATGATAAAGCCCTTACTCTTCAAGCGTGACGTGTACTCGCGCGCTGCCAGAATCGAGAGCGTGCTCATGCCACCGCGTCTTCCGGTTTAACGTAGTGCAAGTAGATATCGGTCAGGCTTGGCTCGACGATTTCGAAGTGATCGACCGGCCCGGCGGCCACAGCGGCGCGCAGCAAATCGGCGGGCTGGATGGCGGGCGGCAGTCGCACGGCCGCAATCCCGTCGGAGCTCGGACGAGCTTCCACGCCTGGGAAGCGCTCCAGGAAACTCATGTCGGGTAGACGCGTCATGCGCACGAAGCGATCCGGCCAGCCGCGTTTGATGTCTCGCAGATTGCCGTTGACGACTGGGTACGATCGGTCGATGATGCAAATATCCTCGCACAGCTCCTCAACTTGCTCCATTCGGTGGCTTGAGAGCAGCACGGCCGTGCCGGAAGCAACGAGCTCGCGTACGGTGTCCTTGACGACCTCAACGTTGATCGGGTCGAACCCAGAAAACGGCTCGTCCAAGACGAGCAGCGGCGGGCGATGCAGGATGGCGGCGATGAACTGCACTTTCTGCTGATTGCCCTTGGAGAGCTCGGCCGGCGTGCTCTTGAGCTTATCGGTCAGCCCGAAGGATCCGAACAAGTCCGCGATGCGCGCGCGTGCATCTGCGGCACGCATGCCGTGCAACCGACCGAAGAACAGCAACTGTTCTGTGATTTTCATTTTTGGATACAGTCCGCGCTCTTCAGGCAGATAACCGAACGTGCGGCGAATTTCGGCATCCACGCGCCGACCTGCCCAGCGTACCTCTCCCTTATCGGGCTCGAGGATATCCAAGATCATGCGGATGGTCGTGGTCTTGCCGGCGCCGTTCGGTCCAAGCAGACCGAAGACCGAACCCGGACGGACATTCAGTGTCAGGTCGCTGACCGCGTGTACAGCGCCGAAAGTCTTCCAAACGTGATCGACTTCGAGCATAGTCTTATGAAGCTTTGTCGGTGCGCAGCTGGCCGCAGGCGGCGGCAATGTCGTCACCCATGGTATGCCGGACGGTGGTCGGAACTCCTCGTTCTTGCAAAAGCTCGCTGAAACGCTTGATCCGCAGCGGCTGGCTGCGTTCGTACGGGGCGTTGGTGGCATTATAGGGGATCAAGTTCACGTGATGCAGCGGGCCACCCAGAAGATCAGCCAGGCGTCGCGCGTCCTCGAGGCGATCGTTGATTCCTGAAAGCATCAGATATTCGTAAAATATTTTGCGACGCGTCGTCGCGACGTAGTCATTGGCCGCCTTCATGAGTTTGGCGATCGGCCACCTCTTGTTGATGGGCATGAGCCGGGTACGGAGTTCATCATCAGCGGCGTGGAGCGAGATCGCGAGGTTGACCTGGATAGCTTCAGCGGTGAAGCGCTCGATGCCGGGGACGACGCCGGCCGTTGAAATCGTCATGCGGCGGGCACCAAGATTGAAGCCTTGCGGGTCGTTCAGCAAAGCGACGGCCCCCATCACTGCGTCGTAGTTGAGGAATGGTTCCCCCATTCCCATGAACACTAGGTTGGTCAGCGAGGAGGCTTCCTCACGAGCACGCCGTGCCACGAAGACGGCTTGGTCGAATATCTCAAGCGCGCTCATATTGCGCATGAATCCACCTTGACCGGTGGCGCAAAAATCGCATCGCAAAGCGCATCCCGCTTGGGACGAGATGCAAGCCGTCGTGCGGCCGCCGCGATGCCGCATCAGGACGGTTTCTACCTGGTTGCCGCCTTCAAGGCCAAAAAGGAACTTGGTGGTTTGACGGTCAGCGGACGTGACCTCGTGCGCGAGCGTGACGCTGGAAGGTTTGAGGAGCGTTGCCAGCGTCGCACGCAGCGCGAGCGGAAGGACGCTGGCCTGTCGCGCGTCGGGCTGCAACTCTTTTGTGGCGGCACGATAGATCTGATTGTGGCGATAGGACGGCAGCGCCAGCGCTGCCTGCAGTGCTGCGCCGTCGGCAAAGCCTGCTTCTCGAGCGCGCTCTTGCCACCAAATCTCTCTTGGATTGCGGCTGCCTGCGGCGGGAGCTGCGACGACTGCATTTTTGGTCATTGGAAATCGAAGCTCAAGGCAGTCGGCGCCGCATCCTTGTCTGCGCTGGGACTTTGTGCTGCACCAGCGGCGAACTCATCAAGCTTGGCGCGTACGGCAAGCAGGTCTGACCACACGAGCTTCTTGACCGCGTTGATCTCGCCACCGGTCTGCCG
Source organism: Vulcanimicrobiota bacterium (assembly GCA_030948685.1). Taxonomy (GTDB): domain Bacteria; phylum Vulcanimicrobiota; class Vulcanimicrobiia; order Eremiobacterales; family Eremiobacteraceae; genus JAFANK01. The sequence goes on from JALYZV010000086.1 coordinate 4,355, forward strand.
GAGAATGTACGCGGGATGAAAGGTGACGATGAGTTCGGTGCCGTTTGGCCCCCAATACCAGATGCCGCGCTGGCGCGTGATGGAAAAATCTCGGCCCAGAAACGATTTAGCGGCTGGGGCGCCCAGCGCGAGGATGATTCGCGGCCCGACGATGGCGAGCTCTCGATCCAGATACTCGCGACAGTTCGACATTTCTTCCGGCGACGGGGCACGATTGGCCACACGCCCGCCTTCATCTGTGATCGCTCGGCACTTAATGGTGTTCGTAATGAAGACGTCCTCGCGCCGCAGACCGATTGCCGCCAACATCTTCGTCAGCAGTTCCCCCGCTCGGCCGACAAAAGGTTCGCCTTGCCGATCTTCATGTTCGCCCGGGCCTTCGCCGACGATCACGAGCGGAG
>JALYZV010000094.1 GCA_030948685.1 Vulcanimicrobiota bacterium
GTCGACGTTTGACTGTGACAATTTGGGCAAAGCATTCTTAGGTTTTCCAGCCGGTGATCATCCCTAACGCCGTTGCGATGATCGAGTTGGATTGAAAGGTGATGGCCTCTCCAGCTATTTAGACCACATTGGTCGCACTCGTTCTTTAGGATTCCTGCTTCCAGTAAGCGCCTCTTAATTGACACTCTCGATTTTGATTCGGCCAAGATGCGTTCCAGCGGCCATTTTGGTGCCCGTGGCTTGATAACACCGCGGTTGACAGCCTTTGTCCACGCTCCCGCAGAGAAACGAAATTCAGCTCGGCATTCGCGAAACGTGTAGCCTGCATTGTAGTGGCGTTGCACAGCGGCCCAATCGATGATGGTCCTTTGAACGCTCGCCTGAAGCTTGTTTCGACGAATCGCCTTGTACCAGGCGGCGATGCCAAAGCCAAACTGGGCCATGCAGGCATCCCGGTTATGACCCGCGTTGTGGTAGTGCTGAATTTCGGACCAGTCGTAGATTTTTCGCCCCATCACCTAGCCATTTCCTCACGCACGCTAAGCTGGAATTCACTCGCGCCAGCAAAAGAGTCAATGTTTGTCACGCGGGTTGCGGTGCGGCAAGTGGCGAAAATCGCAGCGATGGCGTTGGATATGACGACCCTGGAGTTGCTCGTCCGCTCGGCGTTCGCGGAACGCGATCGTCTGGCCGACGCCGACGTCCGCGCCGCCGTCGAGCAGGTTATCGAAGGCCTCGATGAGGGGAAACTGCGGGTCGCAGAGTTCGACGGCAATAGCTGGATTGTCAACGATTGGATCCAACAAGCGATCATTCTCTACTTCGCAATGCGCGAGGCAACCGCGATCCAAGCCGGTCCCTTGAACTTTTGGGATAAGATCCCACTAAAAAAGTCATGGCGCCACACAGGCGTGCGCGTGGTGCCGCCGGGTGTCGCACGCTACGGCAGCTACTTAGCTCCCGGCGTTATTTTGATGCCAGCATTCGTCAACATCGGCGCGCGAGTTGGCGAAGGAAGCATGATCGACACCTGGGCAACAGTCGGCAGCGGCGCGCAAATCGGGGCCGGCGTTCACATTTCCGGCGGCGTGGGCATCGGGGGCGTGCTCGAGCCACCGAGCGCGCGGCCGGTCATCATCGAAGATGGCGCATTCGTCGGGTCGCGCTGCATTATCGTGGAGGGCGTGTTCGTCGAGCGAGAAGCTGTTCTGGGCGCGGGCGTCGTACTCACCGCCTCGACACCGATCATCGACGTCACGGGCAAAGAATCGAAATCTCTGCGTGGCCGGGTCCCCAGGCGTTCGGTCGTCATACCGGGCATGCAACCCAAACAGTTTCCTGCCGGCGAATACGCGACGCCGTGTGCGCTCATTGTCGGCCGGCGGTCGGAGTCAACCGATCGCAAGACCTCACTTAATGCAGCGTTGCGCGAGCATGGGCTCGCAAATTGATGCGAGCATTCGGCAACGCGCGACTGGCTGCAATCCAACCTTCAGCGATCCGCGCCATTCACGACCGCAAGCGCGCGACGTCGATCGACCTCGGCATGGGGCAACCAACGCTGCAGCCTTCCATTGAACCTTTCGAAGCCGCATTGCAATGGGTGCGCGAGCATGGATCCCCGTATGCACCACCGGGCGGTCTCCACGAATTGCGCGAGAGCGTGGCGCGCATCTATGGCGGCTACCACCACGGGAAAGCGTCCAACGTCGCCGTGCTCAACGGATCCCAAGAAGGCATCTACCTCACCATCAAGGCGCTCATCGATCCCCAAATCGATGAGGTGTTGTTGACCGATCCCGACTATCTCTCATATCAGCGCTGTTGCGATCTCGAAGGCGTTGCTTATCGAAAGCTCAGATTGTCTCCAGATGACGGGTTCGCCATACACGCGGATGCGTTGCTGGACGCTATGACTCCGGCAACGCGCCTCATCATCCTGGGATCTCCAGGAAATCCGACGGCCAGCGTAATGGAGGAGCGCGAAGTGCGCCGGCTTGCATACGCATTGACCGAACGCAAGGGGTCACCCGTGTGGGTTGCCGTCGACGAAGTCTACCGCGAGTTAACGTTCACCGGCAAGCCGTATCCCTCGCTGCTCGACCACTATCCGCACGCGATTGCACTGCAGAGTCTTTCCAAGTCATGCGCGTTGACTGGCCTGCGCCTTGGCTTCTTCATCGGGCCGGCGTCTGCGGTCGAAGCAGTCGTGCGCGCGCACGCCCTTATGGTCTTGAACGTGAACATCTTTGCGCAGCGCGTCGCTCTCGAGATCATGCGCGACCCACGGCGCTTGCGCGCACACCACGCTTGGTATGTGGCGCAGCGCCAAGTTCTGCTTGAGTCCGCCTATAGTAACGGCGTCCACATCATCGAACCGCAGGGATCATTCTACAGCATGCTCGCCCTGCCAGAGGCGTGGAGCAGCTCGGAGGCTGCAGCCGACCATCTGCTCGAGCGTTACGATGTCGTAACCGTTCCCGGCATCGTCTTCGGCGCGGGAGCGGAGGGCTATTTGCGATTGTCTTGGGTGGCCCCGCCTGCCTCACTCGTTGTGGGCATTGAACGTATTGCGGAGTTTTGCTCGAAGAAGCCCGGCTAATGCTGAACCCCGAATTGACGGTGCGCGCAGGCATCGCCGCTCTTAGCCTCATCGGCGTCTACGTCTCGCTCTTCATGCTGCGCAAATATTTCAAGGCGCAGCGCGGGGAGCTCGAGGCACCAAGCGTGGTGATGAGCCCGCGCGCCAAGCTAGCCCGGGTGCCTAACGCTCTCTACGGGCTGATTTTTTACACGTTCCTGCTTGCGCTCACGCCGTTTCTTTCTTCTGGTCATCTGCCTGTGGTGTACGCGGCCCTCGCCGCCGCAGCGCTGGCGGCGCTGATGTCGTTGTATCTCGCATACAGTTTGCTCTTCATTACCCGCATGCCATGTCTGTACTGCTGGATCAGCCACGTCGTTAATTGGTCCTTGCTGGCGCTGATGATGGTCGCAACGAGATTGTTCTCACAATAAGGCCTCGTTTGGGAGCAGCATTACAGGCTGCGAAAAATCCCTTCGACGATCGCGAACATCCGCGGATCGCGCACACAGAGAGCCTGACGCGTCAGGGGCATCCATGTCGAGCGGTCGTCATTGACCTCAACGTACGCGCGCATGCACTCTGCAAAGTATTCGTCGAGACCGCTAGCGGCATACTCGTTCACGAAGCCGGTGGCCCTTGCGAAGGCCTCGCGCACCTCGGCGCTCTCAAACGAAAAATACGAGCGAGGCTGCTTTGCAAGCACAGCGTCGAGCGCGTGGGCGAACTCATGCGCGGCGGCCATGCGCAGCGCGTTTGAGCGCAACAGCAGCAGCCGCTCTTCTAACACGAATAACCCGGCAGGCGGCGCCTGCCAGCGATCGATGTCGGGCACGAGCGATGCCACGCTTTGCGAATACTGCGTGAACGGCCGGCCTCTTGCAACGAGCGTAACGTGGACGCCGCTCCTGGCAGCACGCTCGAGCGCACGCCGCCCGAAGCATGCCAGCGCCTTCACCAGCGTCCGTGGCGGAGATTTACCAAGCAGCTTGGCAACGAGTTCGGTAGCCTCAGGCATGGAGGCGTGACTCAGTACACTCGGCTTTGCACAGAATGGCTCGCTGAGGACGATGCCGCGCTCAGTCTTG
>JALYZV010000082.1 GCA_030948685.1 Vulcanimicrobiota bacterium
ACGAGGTTGGGCAGATCGATGCCGTCGTCGATATTGCCGGGGCGGCACTCGGTCTTTACCTGCTTGGCATCGAGAAAGTTTTTTGCTCCCCACTTCCGTGCGGTCGAGGTCGTATCAGGAGCGCTCACGGCGAGACCCCTTCACCCGCCCCGGCGACGATGGAGCTGTTACGCGACGCACCGACGTATGAGCTTGCTGTGGAGGGGGAGTTCGTCACACCGACCGGCGCAGCCATCCTTACCAGTGTCGCCAGCTTTGAGAGCCGTCCGGCTATGACCATCGCAACGATAGGCTACGGCGCGGGCAGCTCGGACTTCGCTTTTCCCAACGTGCTGCGCGTGCTCGTCGGCGACACCAGCGAAAGCGGGCAAGCTGCGTCGCACCCAGACGATGTCGTGCAGCTGGAAACCAACATTGACGACATGAATCCGCAGCTCTACGAGCACGTCATCGAGCGTCTCTTTGCCAGCGGAGCGCTCGACGTGTGGACGCAGGCGGTCACGATGAAGAAGGGGAGGCCCGGCATCGTGCTTTCAGCGTTGGCCGGCTCCGAGCGCGCTGAAGCATTGATCGCGATCATTCTTGCCGAGACCACCAGCATCGGTGTCCGCCGTTGGAACGCGCGGCGTGTCACGCTGCCGCGACGAATCGAGACGATCGCAACGGCGCTCGGTCCGATACGAGTGAAAATCGTCGAAGGGCCTGGCGGCAGGCGTGCAAGACCAGAGTACGAGGATGTTCGCGGCATAGCGCAGCGCGAGGGTAAGCCGCTGGCTGAGGTGATGGCGCGCGTTGAACAAGACGTGGCGGAGCTGCTGAATGAAGGGTAACGGACCTGAAGGTCCGTTGCTTCAAGGTCCGTTACTTCAAAGGCCCTTGCCTCAAGATTCGTTGCCGGACGGTCAACCGCCAACGCTGCGCGGCACATTTGATCTGCGCAAGTTTTCAGGTGACGCGGCCCTCGTGGTCGGTGCAGCCATTGTCGCCAACCTGTTCTCGTTTGTTTTCCATTTTGTGCTCTCTCGCAGGTTGGGGCCGGATTTGTACGGCACGCTCGTCACGATGATGGCCTTCGCCGGGATGCTTGGTGTATTGGGATCATCCATCGGTACAGTCGCAATGCAAGAAGCCGCAAAACTATGGACGCAGCACCTCGAGGCACAAATACCCCCGTTCGTGCGGCGCACGAGCCGGCCCGTGCTTGGGTTTGCGATCGTCGTGTCCGCTGGATTGACGCTCGTCGGACTTAGCCTGCAGTCGTACTTGCACATCGGCCAACCGCTGTTGTGGTGGCTGTTAGCGCTCTGGGTCACGATCGCGATCTACCTTGGATTCGCGCGCGGCGTGGCGCAAGGTGCCCACAGGTTTGGAATCTTCGCAGCGTCGCTCATCAGCGACGGGGCTGGAAAAGTCGTCTTTTCACTTGCGTTGGTCGCGCTCGGATTTGGCGTGGCGGGTGCGCTCGGCGGCCTCGCCGTCAGCGCGGTCGTCGCGCTGGCGCTGGTGCTCGCGCCCATTGCGCTCGGGGGCGACGCCCACCCATGGGCGCTGGGCGAACGACTGCGACTCGGCGGCGAAGCAATCAAAGTATTGGCGGTCGCATCCGCGACAAGCGCGCAGCTCTACGTCGATACGCTCTTCGCCAAGCACCACTTCGCAGGAGACGTCACGGGCTATTTCGGCGCGGCAGGGACCATAGCCCGAACGCTTCCCTACGGGGTCAGCTTGTTCGCGCTGATCATCATGCCAAAGGCGGCGGCCGCACGACATGCAAGCAGAGAGTCGCTGGCACACATTCTGGCGCTGGCGGCGGGCATTGCAGCCGTCATTGTCGTCGTTGGTCTGAGTGTGCTCATCCTTTTCTCCCATCAGCTTATCGCCCTGACGTATGGACCTACCTATGCTCCCGCCGCACCCTTACTCAGCATCTACGCGGTTGACGAGGGCCTCTTTGCATTATGGGTAATCGCCATCTCATATTTAGTTGCGGTGACGCGATATGAGGTCTTTGGTTTTCTGCTCGCGGCGGTCGCGTTGGAGATCGTTTGCATGGCAGCGTTCGGCTCCACACCGGTGCGCCTCTTATCGATAGCCATCGTCGTCAATGCCGCATTGTTGCCCATCGTGTGGGCGCTCGCGTTGCGGACGCTGCGCGACGCGCCGCAGGCGGGCAGCCCCCCGAACGCCGAAAACGCGTTGTAACCCCTGCATGAAAGGCCCGACGATACCATGAACGCGCTGCGCCAAACGGCAGCCAGCCACGTTTTCTATCGCAAACTGAACCGCGAGATGCCGGTGATCGTGCGCGGCCAGGGTGTCTATCTGTATGACGCGTCCGGCAAGCGCTACCTGGACGCGTGCGGCGGAGCGATGGTGGCGAGCGTCGGCCACGGCGTCAAAGAGATCGCCGATGCTATCGGGGCACAAGCCGCCGCCCTCGAGTACGTCAACGGCACGATGTTTTCCAACGAGCCGGTCGAGCGACTCGCCGATGCTCTCATCGAGCGTGCGCCGCGCGGAATCGAGAAGGCGTATTTTCTGTCGAGCGGCTCGGAGGCCGTCGAAGCCGCGCTCAAGCTGGCGCGCCAATACCACGTCGAGCGCGGGGAACCATCGCGCCGCATCATCATTGCGCGCACGCCCGGCTATCACGGCAACACGCTGCTCGCACTGTCAGCGTCGGCCCGTCCGCACTACCGGCAGCTGTTCGAACCGTGGCTAGTCGACGTCCGCATGATCGATGCACCCTATCCCTACCGCGCCGGCGAACTCGGCGCGCGTTCCAAAGCAATGACCGGCGCCGCCCTGGAAGAAGCAATAAGGAACGCGGGGCCGGAGAACGTTGCCGCGTTCATTGCCGAGCCGGTCGGTGGGTCCTCGACTGGTGCGGCCGTGCCGCCGCCGGAATACTACGGACGCGTGCGCGAGATCTGTGACCGCTACGGCGTGCTCTTCATTGCCGATGAGGTGCTGTGCGGCATGGGTCGCACCGGAAAATTTTTTGCGCTCGAGCATTTCAAAGATGCGGGCGGTGCCACCATAAGTCCTGACATTGTGACGTTGGGAAAAGGACTCAATGGCGGATACGTGCCGCTGTCAGCCATGCTGACCAGCGCGAGCCTCTTCGAAGCGATGAAAAAAAACACCGTCGGCGGGCTCATGCACGCGCAAACCTACTCGCAGCATCCCGTTGCCGCCGCCGCTGGTCTCGCCACCCTCGCCTATATCGACAAGCATCGGCTGGTCGAACGCGCCGCCAGCGTTGGCGAGAAGCTGCAATCGCGACTTGCAACGCTGGCCAACGAGGGGAACGGGTCGGAAATCGTCGGCGACGTGCGCGGCATTGGCATGCTGGCCGCCGTCGAACTGGTTGCCGACCGCGCAACAAAACGCCCGTTTGCGCGCGAACTCAAAGTCGCCGAGCGCCTCGTGCAGGCCGGTCTGGGGCACGGCATTGTGCTGTGGCCCAACACGGGTCACGCCGACGGCACAAACGGCGACCTCGTGCTCATTGCCCCGCCGCTCACGATAGCGGAAGAAGAAATCGAACATCTGGTTGAGCTTGTGCGCGGCAGTCTGGCAGACGTCGCGCGCGATCTCGCCGCTAAAGTGAGATAATCATCGTCGTAAGACTCATTTGCACATGAGGAAGGAAACCCACATGAGCACCCAAGCCCCCGCCAAACAGCCGAAGATCACGTATTCCGCGGTCGGCGGCAACATGGATGAGATCCACGCCGGCTTTGAGGCCGCGCTTGCGAAGGTCAAAGCAGGTCTCGGCGCTACGCACCATCCCTACATTGCGGGCAAGTACGTTCCAGGCGAAGGTGCGCCGTTTGAGACGCGTTCACCCATCGACCGCACAATTGTCGTCGGTGAGTTCACCACGGCGAGTGACAAACAGATCGATGCCGCGGTGCAGGCAGCCAAACGCGGCCAGAAGATATGGGGATCGATGCCCTGGCAGAAGCGGCTGGAGACCATGCGCCGGGCTGCCGAAGCTATTCGCACGCACCGCTACGAGCTGGCGGCCGTTATGAGCATCGAGATCGGTAAGAATCGCATGGAGTCGCTGGGTGATGCTGAAGAGTCGGCCGATCTCATCGACTACTACGCCGATCAGGTCGAAGCCGCCAATGGGTACATCCGGCCACTTGGTCAGCTCTCCCCAAACGAGCGGACCCAAGATGTGCTGCGTCCCTTCGGCGTGTTCGTCGTCATCGCGCCCTTCAATTTTCCGCTCGCGCTCTCGACCGGCATGTCGAGCGCGGCGCTGCTCGCCGGTAACGCCGTTGTGTACAAGCCCTCCGTCCAAGCGCCGCTCACCGGCGCCGAGCTCGCCGAGATATACGCAGAAGCGGGCTTACCGGCGGGTGTTTTCAATTTGCTCTTCGGTTCGGGCGAAAAAGTCGGCGAACCGCTCATCAATCATCCCGGCGTCGACGGCATCGCCTTTACCGGTTCCAAGGACGTCGGCATGCGCCTCATGCGCGAATTCTCGGCAGGCGGCCGATTCCCAAAGCCGGTGCTGGGCGAGCTTGGTGGCAAGAACGCAGCCATTGTGACGCCCAGCGCCGATCTGGATATGGCAGCGGAAGGCGTCATGCGCTCGGCGTTCGGCCTGCAGGGTCAAAAGTGCAGTGCCTGCTCGCGCGTTTACGTCGACGAGCGTGTGGCGGACAAATTCTTGGATTTGCTGACTGCCAAGACGAAGGCGATCGCAATCGGTGATCCGACCAAACGTGAAATCTATTTAGGGCCGGTCATCAGCGAGGCTGCGGCGAAGAAGTACGACGATGCGGTCGCCTCGGCGCGCCAAAGCGGCCAGCTGCTCAGTGGCGGCGAGCGGGTGGCGGCCACACCCTTGGATCGCGGCAACTACGTCGCGCCGGTGATCGCGCGTTTGCCGCTCGACCACGAGCTGTTCTCGCGCGAACTGTTTCTCCCGTTCCTTGCCGTCGGCATCACGAAGTCATTCGACCACTCGCTTGCCGAAGCAAATCGTTCGGAGCTCGGTTTGACGGGTGGTCTTTTTTCCAACGACGAGAAAGAGATCGAACGGTTCTTCGACGAGATGGAGGCTGGCGTGCTGTACGTCAACCGCCGCACCGGTGCGACGACTGGCGCGTGGCCCGGCGTGAACTCATTTAGCGGCTGGAAAGGTTCCGGCATCACCGGCAAGGGCGGCTGCGGTCCGTATTACGTCGCCCAGTTCATGCGCGAACAGTCCCGTACGCGCATGATGTAGACGTAGGTCGCCGCGATCTGCCGAAAAAACCTGCGGAGCGGTCGAACTTCTCGGCCGCTTACCGTATTTTTTTATGGCCAACTGAGCGAAGCAAGGTCCCGCAAGTGAGAACGAGAATGTTCAAACTCCACCAGTCGTACGCTCACGCCCTCACGCGGGCTTTTATAGCATCGTTCGCTTGAGCGCGCCTGAGCAAACGGAGTAGCTTATGGCCAAGAACTACCCTCACATAGCGACGCCCCCGCCCGGTCCCAATGCCCGGCGGATTATTGCGCAGGATCAGCGCTACGCGTCGCCCTCATACATCAAGGAATACCCGCTCGTGGTCGCGCGCGGCGACGGTGCGATGATTGAGGACGTTGACGGGAACCGGTATCTCGATTTCATGGCAGGCATCGCCGTCGCCTCGACTGGACATTCGCACCCGAAGGTTGTTGCGGCGATCGAGGCAGCCGCCAAGAAGTTCTTGCACATTTGCTCGACGGATTTTTACTACGAGGGGTTTGCCGCCGTGTGCGAACGCCTCGCCAAGCTCGCGCCCGGCCCAGAACCGAAGAGAGTTTTCTTAACGAACTCCGGCACCGAGGCGACGGAGGGGGCGATCAAGCTCGTTCGCGCGCACACCAAGCGCCAGAACATCATTGCGTTTCGCGGCGCCTTTCACGGTCGCACGATGGGCGCAATCTCACTCGATGCGAGTAAGGTACGGTATCGCCATAACTTCGGGCCGCTGTTGCCGGGCATCTATCATCTACCCTATGTCGACCCATACCAGTGCAGGGTTTGCCGGGAACCGCTCAGTTGTAGCGACCCGCTTGCCTGCGCGCTCAACGCGGCGGAGGCGCTTTTTCACGAGCGCGTTGCGCCGGATGAGATCGCCGCGGTCTTTATCGAACCCATCTTGGGTGAAGGCGGCTATGTCGTTCCCCCACGCGAGTTCCTCCAGTATTGGAGAGACTTCTGCGACGAGCATGGCGCGGTGCTGGTTTTCGACGAAGTGCAATCGGGCATGGGACGCACCGGCTACATGTTCGCCTCGCAGCTCTTGGACGTCACACCCGACGTGACGCTGCTGGCGAAAGGTCTCGCTTCGGGCATGCCGCTCGGTGCCATCATCGCCAAGGAGTCGGTCATGACGTGGGAGCGCGGCACCCACGGCAGCACCTTCGGCGGCAATCCCGTCTGCTGCGCAGCCGCGCTTGCAACGATCGATCTCATCGAAGGATCGCTGTGTCGCAATGCGGCCAAGGTCGGCAACGTCTTGCTCAAGGGCGCGAAAGAACTGCAACGCAAGCACGACGTCATCGGCGAAGTGCGTGGTGTCGGCCTGATGGTTGGGCTCAAGTTCGTGAAGGATCGCGCGACGAAAGAGGCCTACCATGGTCTTGTCCCCGAGCTCGAGAAGGCTGCCTTCGCCCGCGGTCTGTTGCTGCTGGGGTGCGGTCGCAGCACCATTCGTCTCGCCCCGCCGCTTGTAATCGACGAGGAGGACGCCGCCATCGCTTTGCGCATCCTCGACGAAGTCATCGCCGAAGTACACGTTCCCGCGTGACCGGTCGTTGACCGAACCAGCCGGCAAGATCATGTCCATGCGCGACGCGATCGCACGGCTTGTGTCGGACGGCGATTGCGTCGTCATTGAAGGCTTTACGCATCTCATCTGCTTCGCCGCTGCGCACGAGATCATCCGCCAGCGCCGCCGCAACCTCACCCTGTGCCGCTTAACGCCGGATCTCGTGTACGATCAGCTCATCGCCGCCGGCTGCGCGAAAAAACTGGTCTTCTCGTGGGCCGGCAACCCGGGCGTCGGTTCGCTGCACGCACTGCGCCGCGCGGTCGAAAAGGAGCATCCACAGCCGCTCGAGCTCGAAGAGTATTCGCATTTCGGACTTGTCGCTCGTCTCTGCGCTGGCGCCGCGAAGCTGTCGTTTTGGCCGTTGCGGGACTATCAGGGCAGCGATTTGCCGGCCGTCAATCCGCTCATCCGCAGCGTCACTTGTCCCTACACCGGCGATGCGATCGCGACCGTGCCGGCGCTCAATCCAGACGTTACGATCGTGCATGCTCAACGCGCGGATCGAAACGGCAATACTCAGATCTGGGGCCTGTATGGCGTCCAGAAAGAAGCCGCATTCGCCGCCAAGCGCGTCATCGTCGTCGTTGAGGAGATCGTCGAGGAGAAAACCGTGCGCGCCGATCCGAATCGCACGCTCATCCCCGCCATCATCGTCGACGCGGTCGTGTGCGAGCCGTGGGGTGCGCATCCTTCATATGCGCAGGGCTACTACGATCGCGACAACGACTTTTATGTTGAATGGGAAGACATTTCGCGCGACGAGGCATTGCTAGCCAGCTGGCTTGACCAGTTCGTGCATGGCGTCGCTGACCGGGCCGCCTACATGGAGAAGCTGGGCGTGGCGCGGCGCGAACGGCTCAGCGCGAAGCCCCTGATCAGCCCGGGGGTGAACTACGGTTTCTAACACAACTGCATACAGCAACAGCGAGCTGATGGCCGTGCGTGCGGCGCACGAGCTGCGTGACGGCGAGGTTGTTTTTGTCGGCATCGGGTTGCCGAACTTGGCGTGCAACCTGGCGCGAGCAACCCACGCCCCGAAACTTGTGCTGATTTATGAATCCGGGGCTGTGGGTGCTGTGCCCGAACGCCTGCCGGTATCGATCGGCGATCCGGCGCTCGTCACCGGGTCGCTCGCGGTCGCGAGCATGGCCGATGTTTTCCAGTTCTACCTGCAGGGCGGGCGGATCGGGGTGGGTTTCCTCGGCGGCGCGCAGATCGATCGTTACGGGAACATCAACTCGACCGTGATCGGGCCCTACGACCATCCTAAGGTTCGGTTGCCGGGCAGTGGCGGCGCGTGTGAGATTGCCATCCATGCAAAGCGCGTCATTGCGGTTGCACCGCTTTCGCCTCGGAGTTTCCCAGCCGCCGTCGATTTCATCACCTCGCCCGGTCAAAACGGCAAGTACGGCACGCGAGCGTCGATGCGGCTCCCCGGAGCGGGACCGGTGCGCGTGGTGACCGACATGGGCATCCTCGAACCCTCGCCCATTGACGGCGAGCTTGAATTGGTCGGGATTTACCCCGGCATTGATCCAGAGGACGCCAAGAAGAAAGCAGGATGGCCACTGCGCAGCGCGCCAAACCTCTCGGTTCTGCCGCCTCCGACGGAGCATGAGTTGCACCTGCTTCGCGATGTTTTAGACCCCAATCATCTTTATATAGGGAAGAGAGACGCATGAAACGATCGATCCTGACCCCCGCGCTGCTGGCAGCCATCATCCTCGCGACGTTCGGGGCCGCCCCTGCTGCCTCGCCAACGCCGTCGCTGCCCGCGAGCACGGGACTGAATTTCCGGCCGGCGCCGTCCGAATTGACGGCAAGCTGCGACGCCGCTATCGAAACGTCGAAGCAGAACTTTGCGAAGATTCTCGCCGCCCCGGCAAGCAGCGCGACCTTCGCCACGCTGCAAGCGATCGAAACGGCGAGTGCCGACTTCAACGACGCGACGGCTGTCCAGGCGGGGCTTTTCGAGTTGTCTCCCGACAAGGCAGTCCGCACCGCCTCGGCTGCTTGCAGCCAGAAAGTTCAGGATTACGCGGTCGAAGTGCAATCGGACCCCCGCATTTACGCGGTGGCGCAGCGCGTCGCTGCGCTCGGGAGCGCCCCTACTCCCGCCGGCGCAAAGCTCAATGAGTACTACCTCATCGGCGGCAAGCGAGCCGGCGCCGGGCTCGATCCCGAAGCGCGCAAACAAACCACTGCACTCTTTCAGCGGCTCAACAAACTGCAGCTCGACTTCGCTCAGGAGCTCTCAAACGACAAGACGACTATCACCGTCAGCCGGGCCGAGGCGAAGAGCTTGCCGGCTGACTTCGTCACGACCTTGAAGAAAACGACCTCGGGCTACGCCGTGCCAGTCGATGAGAGCACCTACGGGCAGTTCATGTTGAGCGAGTCGAGCAGCGCGGCACGAAAACGTTTCATGACGGCGTACAGCAAGCGGGGCGGCACGAAAAACGTGCAGCGCCTGCAGGAAGCAATCGGCGTCCGCGACCAGCTAGCACACTTGCTTGGCTACGCGTCGTGGGCCGCATACCAGCTGGACGTCAAGATGGCGAAGACGCCGCAGCGCGTGGAGGAGTTGCTGAATACGGTCAGCGGCAAGCTCTTGCCCAAGGCCAAGAGTGAGATTGCATCGCTGACAACCTTTAAGAACAGCAGGGGCTCAGCCGGATCGCTCCAGCGCTGGGACTACGGCTACTACGAGAACTTGCTGATCAAGACCAAATATGCAGTCGACGACCAAAAAGTGCGCAGCTACTTTCCCGTCGACCATGTCATTGCAAGCGTGCTCGGCATTTACCAGAAGCTGCTAGGCGTGACGTTTGCCCAAATCGCGCCGGCGGACGCGTGGGCGCCCGGCGTGCTCGAATATTCGATCACGGACACAGCCAGCGGCAAGCCGATTGGCTGGTTTTTCCTCGACCTTTACCCGCGCGACGGCAAGTTTTCGCATTTCGCCAACTTCCCGGTCCGCCCGGGTCGCCTCTTGCCCGACGGCACGTTCCAGAAACCTGTCTCGGCAATCGTCGGCAACTGGCCGGTGCACGCCACGGGCAAACCCGCGCTGCTCGATCACGAGGAAGTGATCACGTTCTTCCACGAGTTTGGTCACCTCATGCATAGCACGCTGTCGACCGCGCCGTACGAAACGCTTTTCGGCACGAGCGTGCGTCCGGATTTTGTTGAAGCGCCCTCGCAGATGCTCGAGAACTTCATGTGGCAGCCATCAATTCTCAAAGAGGTGTCGAGCAACTACCAAACGGGCCAGCCACTGCCGGATGCGCTCATCGCCAAGATGATCGCGCTCAAGCACGTTGCGGACGGCTACGATTGGTCCACCCAGGCGTTCTACGCGCAATATGACATGACGATCCACAGTTCCGGACCTCACATCAACGTGGATACGACGTGGTTCGAGTTGCAGAAACGGATGACGCCGTTTTCAAGCATCCCCGGTACGCACCCTGAAGCGGGCTTCGGTCACCTCATGGGCGGGTACGATGCGGGATACTACGGCTATCTCTGGGCGAAGGTGTACGCGCAAGACATCTTTACCCGCTTCCAAGCAGAGGGACTTGAAAATCCCCAGGTCGGAGCGGCGTATCGGAAGGACATCCTCGAGCCCGGCGCAGCCGTCGAACCGGACGTGCTGGTTGAGCATTTCCTCGGCCGGCCGATGAACCCCGACGCGTTCTATCGAGATATCGGTATCACGCAATAGCGCGCGATTCTGGATTCTACCGGAGGCTTGCATGCGAACGGTGATACAAACGGACCTAAAGGTCCGTTGCTTCAAGGCCCCTTGCTTTAAGGTCCGTTGCTTCAACGGCGTTATCGTGGCTGCTTGGATTGCGCTTGCAGGATCGTTCGGCGTTGCCCGCGGCGCAGCCGACGCGCCACCGCTGACGCCGCAGGCCGCGCTGCAGCGGCTGTTCACTACGGACCACGTCAACGCGGATTGGTTCGCTCAGTCTTTCCTGCAACAAGTCAGCGCCGCTCAGGTTGACACGATTATCGGTCAGCTGAAGGCCCAACTGGGTGCATTCCACAGCATCGACCGGGAGGGTGCCAAATTCCGCGTCAGTTTCGAACACGGTGACGACGTTGCGACGATCGCGCTGGATTCGAGCGGTCGCATCAGCGGTTTGTTCTTCGAGACGCCGCAGCCTCACGCCTCAAACTTTCAGGGTGCGTTTGACGCCTTTAAGGATCTGCCGGGTCACACGAGCGTCTTTGTGGAGGAAGGCGGAAAGCAGCGCGCCGCGCTCTCGGCCGATGCTATCCTGGCAGTTGGATCGAGCTTCAAGTTGGCGGTCTTGAACGCGCTGAACCGCCAGATCGACGCCGGCACGACTTCCTGGCAGTCGGTCGTCCGCTTGCAAGCGCAACACAAGAGCCTGCCGAGCGGGATGCTTCAGACGTGGCCGGACGGTGCGCCGCTGACCGTGTACTCGTTGGCAGCGCTGATGATCTCGCAAAGTGACAACACGGCCGCCGACACAATGCTCCTGTATGCGGGGCGCGGCAACGTCGAGCGGTTTGGGCCGCACAATCGCCCGTTTTTGACCACACGCGAAGCGTTCGTTCTCAAGGATCACCAAAACGCCGGGATGCTCGAGCGTTATCGTGCGGCAGGCGAAAGTCAGCGCCGCGCGCTGCTGCGGCAGATCGATGCACTCCCGCTGCCAGATGCGGGTATGTTCGGCGGCGACCCACTAGCGCTCGACATCGAGTGGTTTTTTAGCGCGCGCGAGCTCTGCGGTCTCATGCGCAACGTGCAGAGCATGCCGATGATGACTATCAATCCGGGCCTGGCAGATCCCGCCGACTGGCGCCATGTAGCCTACAAGGGAGGGTCGGAACCCGGCGTCCTCAATCTGACAACCTGGCTCGTCGCAAAAGGCGGGCAATCCTACTGCGTATCGGCGACGTGGAACAACGCCAACAAGGCGCTCGACGAAACCAAGTTCTTCGGCCTGTACAAAAGTTTGCTCTCCGTCCTCTCGACTTAAGGAACCGCGGGCGGTTCGGCGCGTGTTGGATCGACCGGCGGCGTGAAAGCGGCTGAGACGGGCGTGATCGCGCCGGTTCGACGGTAGGACTGCGTCGTGCGCATGAGCATATACAAGGACGAGCCAACCGCCAGCGCCGCAATGCAGAAGTAGAAGACGATGCCCATCCAATCGGTTGCCATGGTGATCAAAAAGAGCAAGCCGAGTCCAAGCGCTACGGCCGCAATGGGTTTGGGCTGCGCGACTTTGAAAGCTTCGAGCAGGCGGGTACCGATAAACTGTGCAATCGCCGCCTTGCCGATCAGGTAGCCCGCGATCGTGGCGAGCACCGCCAGCGGCAGCAGCGGGATGCCGACCAGCGTAATCGCAAGCGCGATGATGACGAGCACGAAGATGATCGGCGAGAAAAATCCGAGCATGCCGGCCACCAGCGGATTGTCTTGCAGATGCTCCATCGCGCTGCGTGTGCGACCTGGGAAGATCAGGAAGGCCACCAGCACGAGCAACGCGTCGATGAAGAAGAATGCTCCCCAACCTTGCTGATCCGCCGTTTGGGAAACGGCGGGTGTTGTTTCCGCCGGTGTCGGCGTCGGCAGCGGTGTGACTTCGCCGCCATCGTTTTGCGGTGTGTTGGAATCATTCTGAATAACCCCGCCCACGTTGACCAGGCTGCCGTTGACGTGACCTTTCGGAGCGATGTAGATCTTGCCACCGAGTGCAACTGCGTCACCGTCCACTCTGCCGTACACGTCGGCGCTTCCGCCGATCACAACCAAATCGCCGCTGATCTCCTGGCCTTGTTGTACGGTCATATGCTGGCCGCCGAAAACGACCAGGTCGCCGTTTGAATCAGTCTTGAAGGCGAGTGCTCGAGAGGGTGTGGCGATCATAGCCAGCGTGGCCAGTAGCGCAAGCGCCGCGAGCATGCCAACTTTGTAGCCCGCGTTGATGTGACGTTTCATATCGTTTGTGCTCCGAACAGGGCCGTTCGCTTCGCGGCCAAATAGCGCCGCCCGGCATACAGCACGAACAGCAGCACCGCGCATTCGACGATGCCGCCGACGAGCGCGAGCGTGGTGAGATGGAAATGATCCGCGACGCGGTAGAGCGCGTTGGCGGAGAGCGCGGCCTTGCCGAACAGCACGCCGCTTTCGGCGACAATCGCTTTCCAGCGCACAATGCCGGCGGCCGTGAGCAGCGCGAGCACGACCCACGCCAGCAGATCGTACAGGCCGAGCCACCAGACGCGAATGGTGGGGCGAGCAGGAACCGGCATGACCGCAATCCTGGCCATAACGATATGGGTGAAGTTCACGCGCGGTTCGATCTCACTCAAGCGCGCGAGGCGGCGCTCGGCAACCATCATTTCTTCGGAGAACGTGCGGCAGCCGAGGCACGACGCCAGGTGCGCCTCGAGATCTCGAGCCGCGCCCACCGAGAGCACGCCGTCCTGGTAAGCCGGGAGGCGCTCCCTACACGCAGAGCACTTCACGATTAGTCACCTCCGAAATTGATTGAGCTGATCGAGCGAGCCGCTCGTGCGATGCAAGCTCGCGGGCTAATGCCGCTTTACCGCGATGGATGAGCGTCTTGACGTTGCCAAGCGACACGGCCATGGTGTCGGCGATTTCTTGATATTCGAGATGCCGGAAGTAGCGCAGCACGAGCGCAGCCCTCATCTTTTCCGGAATCCGGCGCAGCGCAGCGCGCAGCATTCGTTCATCGTCGCTTGCCAGCAGGCGAGCCTCGGGTGCGGCGTTGGGCCGTTGATCGGGCAGTTTCTGGTCAAGTGATTCATCCTCGAATAAATCTTCGGTCTGTGGTTTACGACGTTCTTTCATGAGGTGCGTTCGGGCCGTGTTGCGGGCAATCTGGTAGAGCCAGGTGGAGAACTTCGCCAGCTTGGGGTTGAAGGTCGCGAGGTGCGCGTAGGCCCGCATAAAAGTCTCTTGGCTGACGTCGTCTGCTTCTTCCGGTGAGCGTACTAGCGCATACACAAAATTGATGATACCTCGCTTGTGCCGCTCCACCAGCGGCGTGAAGGCGTTACCGTCTCCTCGTATGACGAGGGCAACGAGTTCCTCGTCCGTTACCTGGGCGATAATTCGCGGGAACCTCCGTTGTTTGGTGTACCGTTTTGGCTGAGAAAAGTTTCGGCAGCGAGCGAGGTGTGATGTGGAAAAAGCAAGCGTGCACGGGCGTCCCCGGCTGCTGCCGGGTTTCGCTTTCGTCCCAGCGAAGGCCCGTCTATGCAGGAACGGCAGACGCACGCACTTCCCGGCAAGCCGGTGTCTCAATCCGCCGTGGAGCTGGCGACGCTTGTCGAAATCACCGACACCAATCCGATGGGCAACATCCACGGTGGCGTCATCATGCGGCTGGCGGATCAAGCCGCGGCGGCAGCGGCGATCCGCCATTCCGGCCGCATTTGTGTGACGGCAGCCATCGACCACCTCGATTTCCGCAGCGCCGTGCATGTCGGCGACATGGTCGTGCTCAAAGCATCCGTTCATTACGCGCACCGCAGCTCTATGGAGGTTGGCGTGCACATCGAAGCGGAGCGTCTGCAAACCGGCGAGCGCAAACACGTCGCTTCGGCAACGCTCATTTTTGTGGCGCTCGATGACAACTGCAAGCCGGTCGCGGTCCCACCCGTCATTGCGCACACTGCGGATGAAAAACGACGCTACGATGAGGGGCGCACGCGCTATCAGCAGCGCAGCGAGCAGCGGGCCAAAGAGCGCGCGACGCGCGATTGAGTCTTCGCGGTTCGGGCACCGGCGGCACGCGCGTGACGCTCAGCCGCTACGCCGTTCTTGCGATCGGCATCGCAGGTCTCTCGATGGCGGGCGTTCTCTACAAGCTCGCAAGCGCACCCACCATCGCGGTCGTCGCGTATCGCATGATCTTCGCGGTTGTCATGATGGCACCGCTCGTGGCGATCTCGCGCGCCAGCACAAACGCTCTGCGGCGCGCGCCGATTGCGCGCAGCGATATTGCGGCGGCTGCGCTGTCCGGAACCTTGTTCGCCTTCGACGTCACGCTCTGGGCGTTGAGTCTCCAGTTCACGAGTATATCGAGCGCGGCACTGCTGGTGAGCATGGACCCGATTTTTGTCGCCGTATTCGCGGCGCTCATTTTCGGCGAGCGCCCGTCGTGGCCGATGGTCGCCGGGATGGCGATCGCCGTCTTCGGCGCTGCAGTCATCACCGTCGGTGACTTCCGGATTTCAGGGCGTGCGCTCATCGGCGACGCGCTGGCGCTCTCGGCCGCCTTCGCGGAAACCGGCTACCTGTTGCTGGGACGCCATGTGCGTCAGCGTGTCGACACCGTACGGTATTCGCTCATCGTCTATTCTGCGTGTGCTGTGTGTGTGTGGTTGGCGCTCTTTGTGCTGCGAGTGCCCGCCGCCATCAGCCGCCACGATCTCGTCGTGTGCGCGGTGCTCGCATTGTTGGCCACGGTCTTGGGCCACACGCTTGTTTCGAAGTCGCTTGGCCACATGCCGGCGGCGGTGGTTGCCATCTCGTTTCTTTCGCAGCCTATCATGACCGCGCTTTTCGCCTACCTCGTTCTGCATCAAATCGTCGCGCCGCTGACCGCCATTGGTGGAACGATTGCGCTCGTCGGCATCGGCGTGGTAGCGTTCGCAAACGAACGCTCTGTGGCAAGCGGCCCGCCGCAAGCGATATAGCACGCACGGAAAAGGGCGCGGTCCGATTGAGGACCAAAGCAGGCTGCCATGGCCAGACGCGCGCTGATTACCGGCATCACCGGGCAGGATGGATCGTATCTGGCCGAGTTTCTGTTGGAGCAGGGATACCAGGTCTTCGGCATGACTCGCCGTTCCAGCACGAATTCGTTCGACCGCATCGCGCACATCATCGAAAAAGTGACGCTGCTCTCCGGCGATTTGCTCGACGAGCATTCGATTGCTTCGACGATTCGCGAAGCGCAGCCGGATGAAATCTATAACCTTGCGGCTCAGAGCTTCGTGCCGACGTCGTGGTCGCAGCCCGTGCTGACGGCCGAGTTTACTGCAGTTGGCGTTGGCCGTTTATTGGAAGCTATGCGCGCAGTGAAGCCCGATGCGCGATTCTATCAAGCATCGAGCAGCGAGATGTTCGGCAAGGTTTTGCAGACACCGCAAACTGAAAGCACGCCGTTCTACCCGCGCAGCCCGTACGGTGTTGCGAAAGTGTTCGGTCACTGGATCACGGTCAACTATCGCGAATCGTATGGCCTTTTCGCATGCTCGGGAATACTGTTCAACCATGAGAGCCAACGTCGCGGTTTGGAGTTTGTGACGCGTAAGGTCACAGACGCAGCTGCACGCATCAAGCTCGGCAAAGCCAACGAGCTGCGCATGGGAACGCTCGACGCCAAGCGCGACTGGGGCTACGCGGGTGACTACGTGCGCGCCATGTGGCTGATGTTGCAGCAAAGCGAGCCGGACGATTACGTCATCGCAACCGGCCAGACGCGCACCGTGCAGGAGCTGGTTGAGACGGCGTTCGGCCACGCCGGTCTCGATTGGCGCAAGCACGTCGCCGTCGATCCGAAATTTATCCGTCCGGCCGAGGTCGACATCTTGGTCGGCGATGCGAGCAAAGCCAAGAAAAAGCTGGGCTGGACACCGACTGTGACATTCCAGCAGATGATCGAGACGATGGTGGATGCCGACGTGAAGCGCCACTCCCGCAACAGCGGTTAATGCGCGCCTTTGTCACCGGTGCTGACGGCTTCGTCGGGCAGTGGCTGCTCGCCAACCTTCTGGATGACGGTAGTCAGGTTATGGGCATGATTCGGGCCGCACAGCCGGCGTTGACAACGCTATCGCCCGATCTCGCGCTGCGTGTCCAGTGGCGACCATGTGACCTTACGGACGCCGACGGGATGCGCGCAGCGCTGCGCGAGTTACGACCAGATGCTGTCTTTCATCTGGCAGCCCAATCGTCCGTGCCCGCGAGCACCGCAGATCCGCTTGCGACGATCGAAACAAACGTGCTTGGCACCGCTCGGCTTCTGCAGGCGGTGCGCGACGAATCCTCAGAAGCCATGGTTGTGGTCGTCGGTTCGTCGGATGCGTACGGCGCAGTCGCGGCGGCGCAACTGCCGCTGCGCGAAGACACCGTGCTGTCACCGCGCAACCCATATGCCGCAAGCAAGGCGGCCGCCGAGGTCACCGCGCTGCAGTACGCGCGCTCCGGCTGGTGTCGCGCCATCGCGACGCGTTCGTTTAATCATACCGGCCCAGGTCAGAGCCCAGCGTTCGCAGTCGCCTCGTTTGCAAAGCAGTTCGCGGCGCTCAAGGACGGACGTCAATCTGGGGCACTTCGCGTCGGCGACCTCACACCGCGCCGAGACATCAGCGATGTACGCGATGTTGTCGACGCGTACAAACGCCTGGCGCAGCGCGGTACCGTCGGCGCAGTGTACAATGTCTGTAGCGGCCGCGATTACAGCATGCGCGAGATCGTGGACGAGCTTGCGCGCCAGAGCGGCGTGCACGTCCAGATCGAGGAAGACCCCAGCTTGATCCGTCCAGTCGAAACGCCGGTGCTGCGCGGCGATCCGTCGCGCATCGCTGCCGACACCGGCTGGACGACGACAACACCGCTTGAAAAGACGCTCGCCGACCTGCTGGAGTATTACGGGCATGCGGCCGCCTAGCGCACGGGCGGCCGATCGTTGGCGGGCGATCGTCTTCAAGAACCGAGGGCTGTTGCTTGTGCCTGTTGCGCTCGTGCTCGTCATCTTCGGGCGACCGACATTGATCAGCGCGGCGATCGGCATCGCGATCGCCGCTCTTGGCGAGCTGTTACGAATATGGGCAGTAGGGTATTCGGGGGTGACCACTCGAGCGGACGTCGTTACCGCGCCCAAACTTGTCACTGCCGGGCCATACAGCTACGTGCGCAACCCCTTGTATGTCGGTAACGCGCTTACCGCGCTCGGCTTCTGGCTTGCGTTTTCCGGCGGCCTACCTATCCTCCACTCTGCGCTGATGTGCGCGTTTGTCGTGGTTTTCATCGGCGGAGTGTACGCGACGATTATCCCGCTCGAGGAAGCGTATCTCATGGAAACATTCGGTGCGCCCTATCGCACGTATGTCGCGCGCGTGCCTCGCGTCATCCCGCTGCGCGCAGCGCTGCCGGCGTCGGAGCGTCACGGCGTGTGGCGTGCGGACGTGATCGTCCGCGCCGAGATTACGACGATCGTACTCTTCTTGCTGATGGTCGCGGCGGTGTTCGCTAAGATCTACGTTATTGCGGTGTGGTAGTGGAGGAAAGCATATTCGAGCTGATTAGACAGCAGCAACGTAATGATCCGAACTGCGCCGTCGACTATGACGCTTTCCCCAAGCCGTCGGACACTAACGCATTGCGCTATGCACCCGGCGCGCTGGATGCGCTTTCCGGGAGGTTTAACGAGAAACCCGAGGGATGGAAAGATGTAAAGGCATTGATCGTTCGGCTCAAATCCGGACGTCTGTCCACCGCCCAACTCGAGTCCTCGCTCAAAGGCGTGCGAGTGGCGCCGAACGTAGACGAATTGCTAGCGCACCTGAGCTCAGATGACTTGCCGGAATGTGTAACCCGAGCCTCCTGGAACATTGCGAAGCAATCGCGAGATTACGAGGCAGTCAAATGGGGCATAGCCGTCGGCGCCCTTCGTCTTCAAGATAAAACGGTGCCGGAACTCCTAACGTTCGCACGGCACACTGAGTTCACTGCGTATGCGGTCGTTGCGTTGTTGCGCGCATCTAACGAGCGGCCGGAATTGCGAATGTACTTGCCTCCATTACTCGCTGTATCGCGCGGCTGGGGGATTGTTCGCCTCATCGACTTCATTGTTCGTGATGAATCGTTGACAGGCAATCTCGACCTTATTCGCGCGATCACTATATACGGTGTGGAAAACAGTGATGGCCTCTTGATTGAAGTTGGACACATCATTGCTCGACAGTTAAAAGCCGATGCCTTCGAGCTTGCTCGTTCAGATTCACGCCTTTTTGTCGCCATCGTCATGCTGATGGACGAGATCCTCCAGACAGACCACCCTCTCGGCGGTATCCTCGACGTACCCGAGCCGCAAAATCTTTCGAATGAGTTCATTCGCCTTCTGGCATCGCGGAAACCAGACATCTGGGTCATCTGGGGAATGCGAGCTGCGCGAGCATTCTTTGATGATCCGGAGTGTCCGTTCGAGGATTGCATACGAAGAAGCGCGTCGATTGCGCTCATGCTTCACGAGCGCATGTCGGCGGAGATCATCCGAGCTGGGTTAATGGCCGAGACAACTCGTTGGATCGCGCTTCGGATCATTGAACAAGAGAACGTAGTTGAGCTTATGCCGGATCTCGAGAGAATGGCTATGGAAAAACCCAAGGCCGATGTCCTCGAGGTTCTGGCGCAACGCGGCGACAAGCGTCAAATGCAACTTCTTCTTGACCTCTTGCCTAAGGTTGTCGACATCGACGCGCGCGCGAGCCGACCCTTCAGCTCCACTAACGTCATTTGGCCTGACAACGACGAGGCTGAAAGCGAATATGCGGCAATTGTCAGTGTCATGGGACAGGTCGCATCGCAAGATTCGATACGAAAGCTCAAAACGGCGATGGTCGACTTCAATCCATTCGTACGCAGCGCCGCGTGCGTCAGTGCCAGCAAAATCCCTCGAGACGAGCCCGACCAAGAGTTAATTGCCTTGCTCCGCAAGCGATTGCAAGATCCATTGCCGTATGTTCGAGAGTCTGCTGAGTTGGCATTAAAGACGTTGGATGCGCCAAAGGCGCCCTGATCGTCACAGCCAGTTGTCTAGACCACAGAGTGGGACAGCCCCGAACCCAGTTTGTACTCTCTGCCCAAAAGCCAAAGAATCCCACATTTGGGGACGAGACCATCAGGGTGGCCGAACACTCGTTGCCTTGATGGGTCGGCTAAGCGGATGCTATTCTTCAAAGGCGCTTGCGCGTCGACACATAGGCGGTCCGGTTCTGCGGAGATCCGGCGAGTGCCGCCGCCGGTATGACCGGCTCGCAGTCTCAAATCCGCGAGCAAGGCGTCAATCAGGAAATCTCGACGCAATAGGAGCGCAGATAAGGCCGCCACCAGGCGGCCTCTTTTTTTAGGGGACCGCTCCGGCGGGAAACGGAAACGAGCCCACGACATGCGAGTTCTCGTCATCGGCGCCGGTCAGATGGGGAGCGGTATCGCCTACGTCTGCGCCGCGGCGGGGCACTCCGTTACCATCAGCGACATCGATCAGACGTCATTGGACCGCGGTTGGAACGCGATCCACCTCAACCTGGCCCGCGCCATCGAAAAGGGCAAGTTGACCGAATCCGCCGCGCGTGACATTGAGGCTCGCATTGCGCCCCAGCTCGCGGCCATCGAGGGATCGGACGCAGATCTCGCCATCGAGGCGGCAAGCGAAGACGAAGCCCTCAAAAAACGCATCTTCAGCGAGCTCGACGCGGCCTTGCCGCCGGCGGCAATCCTGGCAAGCAACACATCCTCGATCTCCATCACTGTGCTCGGGGCCGCCACCCGGCGGCCGGCCAAAGTCATCGGGATGCACTTCATGAATCCGGTGGCGGTGATGAAGCTGGTCGAGATTATACGCGGCATCGCAACAACCGACGAGACGTTCGAATTCTCCAGACGCTTTGTCGAAGCGTTGGGCAAGACGCCCGTCGAGGTGAAAGATTTTCCTGGTTTTGTCAGCAATCGCGTCCTCATGCCCATGCTCAACGAAGCGATGTTCGCCTACATGGAGGGAGTGGCAAGCGCGCGAGCCATCGACACGGTGATGAAGCTGGGTATGAATCATCCCATGGGGCCACTTGAGCTGGCGGACTTTATCGGGTTGGACACCTGTCTTGCCATCATGCAGGTGCTGCATACCGGATTCGGCGATCCCAGGTACCGCCCGTGCCCGCTGCTTAGGAAGATGGTGGCTGCCGGGTATCTGGGGAAGAAAGCCGGCCGCGGGTTCTACGAATACGCATGAACTTTGAATTGACCAAAGATCAAAAGGCGGTGCGCGATATGGTCGCGGCCTTTGCGCAGCGAGAGATCGCACCGCATGCTGCGCAATGGGATGAGTCGCGTACGTTCCCGCTCGAGGTCTTCACGAAGCTCGGTGAGCTGGGCATCATGGGGATGTTCGTTTCCGAAAAATATGGCGGCGCAGGGCTGGACACGGTGAGCACGGTGCTTGCGATCGAAGAGATCAGCAAGGCTGATGCCGGTGTCGGCGTGACGGTGTCGGTACAGGGTCTGGCCGCTCGCATCATTGAGGCCTTCGCTTCTGACGAGCTCAAGCGTGCCTATCTGCCGCAGCTGTGCAGCGGACGCTGGCTGGGTGCGTTCGCTTTGACCGAGGCAGAATCGGGATCGGATGCCTCGAACTTGCGCGTCCGTGCGCAACGCCGAGGCGATGAATACATTCTCAACGGAACCAAACAGTGGGTGACGAACGGCGGCTACGCAAAGGCATTCGTTGTTTTTGCGCGTACGGGCGCTGACGGCCCGCGGGGGATCTCGGCATTTCTCGTCGATCGCGACACGCCTGGGCTCGGCATCGGTCGCGTCACGCAAAAGCTGGGCATCCATTCCTCCAATACCGTCGATGTCGTGCTGGAAAACGCCCGCGTTCCGGCTACTGGCCTGCTGGCTGCGGAAGGCTCGGGCTACCGCATTGCGCTGGCCAATCTGGGAACGGGCCGTTTAGGGATTGCGGCGCAGGCGGTCGGCATTTTAGCCGCCTGTCTTGAAACGTCCGAGCGCTACGCTCGCGATCGATATCAGTTCGGTCGTCCGATCGGCGCGTTCCAGGCTGTGTCGTTTAAAATTGCGGACATGGCCGTCGATTTGGATGCGGCGCGTCTGCTGCTCTATCGCGCTGCGTGGATGCGCGACCAAGGCATGCCGGTTGTCGACTCGTCATCGAAGGCCAAGCTGTTCGCTTCCACCGCGGCCCGCAAGCACGCCGCCGAATGCGTTCAGATTTTGGGCGGTTACGGGTATACGACAGAATTCCCAGCCGAGCGGTTCTACCGCGACGCGAAGATCACGGAGATTTATGAAGGCACATCCGAGGTACAGCGTATCGTGATCGCTCGCGAGATTCTGGGTAGGCTCGACGAGCGCACCGCCGGTGACCGGCCCTCGCGCCGCACCCCAAAGGATAACTCGCAGCGCAATGGCGCGCGCGAGACGCGCGACCGCACGCCGCGCCGAGAGTAACTCAGCCGCTCCTTCGGAGACATCATGCGCTTACTTGAGTATCAGGGCAAAGAGCTATTTGCAAAAGCCGGCATCCCCGTGCCGCCGGGGCATGTCGCGGCGTCGCCCGAGGAAGCGGTGCAGATCATGCGCGACCATCCGGCACCATCGGTGGTGAAAGCGCAAGTCCTGATCGGCGGCCGTGGCAAAGCCGGTGGCATCAAATTCTGCAGCAATGCCCAGGACGTGGTCGAGCCGGCCAAGGCGATCCTCGGCATGCGCATAGCAAACGCGCAAAACCCGGCCGGCGAAGTGACCAAGCGTATTTGGATCGAGCAACGCCTCGACATTGCCAAGGAGATGTATCTCTCCATCACCGTCGATCGCGCCAGCAAGCGTCCCATCATTATCGCGTCGGCGGTAGGCGGGATGGACATCGAGGAAGTGGCGCACACAAATCCCGCAGCGATCGTCAAAGAGACGGTCGATCCAAGCGCGGGCTACTGGCCATTCGTTGGGCGGCGCGTCGCGAAGGAGGCTGGAATTCCACTGGCGGTGATGTCGCAGTTTGCAAGCATCCTTGGCAAGTTGTACGCTCTTTTTTTTGAGGTGGGCGCGCTGCTGTTGGAAATCAACCCGCTGGCAATGACGAAGGACGGCCGGCTAATCGCCTCGGATGCCAAAGTTGAAATCGACGACAACGGACTGTTCCGACATCCCGAATTTGCGGCCTGGAAAGCGACCAGCGACGAGGATGCGCTCAAGGCGCGCGCCGTCCAGGCAGGCCTCGGCGAGAACAACTACGTGGGGCTGTCGGGGAACGTCGGCATCATCGGCAACGGCGCCGGCCTGGTGATGGCAACCTTGGACGCGGTCAGTGCCTCAGGAGGCAAGCCGGCAAATTTTCTGGACGTTGGAGGCGGCGCGAAGGCGGATCTCATGCGCGACGCGGTCGACATCGTGACGTCCAATCCGAGCGTCAAATCCGTCTTCATCAATATCTTTGGCGGCATCACACGAGGCGATGAGGTGGCCAAGGGCCTGGTGGCTGCCTTGAGCGGCGGTACATGGAAAAAAGACAAGCTTGTCATCCGGTTGACGGGTACAAACGAACGCGAAGGCCGCGAGATACTGCAGCAAAACGGGATTGCCGCGGTCGAGACCATGAATGAAGGCGCCCGCCGCGCCGTCACCATAGCCAATGGCTCATCCGTCATAGCAGATGGCTAATGAAGCAACGGACCTTTGCAGCAACGGACCTTCAGGTCCGTTAACCAGTGAAGCAACGGACCTTTAGGTCGGGGTAGTGTGGTAGTGAAGCAACGGACCTTTAGGTCCGTTCATCCTAAGGAGCATACGTGTCGATCTTTCTGAATCGCAGCAGCGTCGTCATCGTGCAAGGCATTACCGGCCGAGAAGGTTTGTATCACGCAAACCGCATGCGCGCCTACGGAACGAACGTTGCCGGCGGCGTAACGCCCGGTAAGGGCGGACAGACGGTTGAAGACTTTGCGGTCTTCGACACCGTGCGAGAAGCGAAGACGAAGACCGGCGCAAACAGCACGATAATTTTCGTTCCGCCGCCGTTTGCAGCCGACGCCATTTTGGAGGCAGCCGATGCCGGCATCGAACTGATCGTCTGCATCACTGAAGGCATCCCCGTGCACGACATGCTCAAAGCGGTTGCGGCATTGCCGCCGCAGGTGCGGCTAATCGGGCCGAACTGTCCGGGTCTTGTTTCCCCCGGCCAGTCGCTCGTCGGCATCATGCCGGGGCACGTCTTCTCTACCGGCAACGTCGGCTTAGTGTCGCGCAGCGGCACGCTTACCTACGAGATCGTCGATCAGCTCACGCGCGCGGGCATCGGTCAGAGCACCTGCGTCGGCATCGGTGGAGACCCGATCATCGGAACGGTTTTTACTGACTGCCTGCGCGCATTTCAAGCGGACGACCAGACGCGCGGCGTCGTGATCGTCGGCGAGATCGGCGGCAGCGATGAAGAAGACGCTGCAGCGCTGATCGCGCGAGGTGAATTCACCAAGCCCACGGTTGCTTTTATTGGCGGCCGCTCTGCGCCGGAGGGCAAACGCATGGGGCATGCCGGCGCGATCGTCAGCGGCACCAGCGGCACAGCGCAAGCAAAAGTCGACGCATTTAAAAGCGTCGGCGTGCCAGTGGCGGATAGCCCCGCGCAAATTCCAGAACTCGTGCGCTCCGCCGTGGCCAAACCAGCTTTCCAGTCGTCTATATGATTCAATTTTTCATGTAAGCTGACGACCGAGCGCTGTCCCGCAAAGGGCCCCAACGAGCAGGTGTGCGGGGTACCCAAGCGAACGTTAAACGCACGTTAAGCGGATGGGCAAAACGGCGCGAACGAGCATGGTTCGTGCGTCGTCGCGCGCCAAACCGCTTGACCATCTCACTCTCCTTTAGGAGGACACCCTTGATGCAAAGTAAGGGCCTACTCCGCATCGCGCTCTTGGCGCTGATGGTATTGCTTGTCCAGGGAACATGGGTACTGGCCAGCACGACCGGCAGCATCGAGGGCAAGGTGACGGATCAGAACGGCAACGGCATTACCGGGGCGAAAGTCACGGCAGCCTCGCCGTCTCAGTCGGCGAGCGCGACGACTGTTACGAATGGATTTTACTCCATTCTCAGCCTCAACCCAGACACATACGCAGTCACGGCCAGCAAGGACGGTTATGACACGTCCACCGTCTATGGAATTACCGTGACGCAAAACCAGTCGACCGCTGCCGACGTCAAAGTTCGGTCGACGGTCAAGACGATCGGCCATATCACGACCACGGCCACTGCCTCAGTCGTGAATAAGACCGTCACTGGCGACCTCTACGCAATCAACGCCAAAGCAATCAGCGGCTACAACGGCTCAAGCGGTGGCGCTGAAACCCTGTACAGCCAAAGCGGCGTCGCCGGATCATTGCCGGGCGTCGTTCGTTATGCGGTTGGTGCAGGACCCGGCTACGGTGGCCAGGGCGTACTCAGCATGCGGGGCGGCGCGCCCGACCAGGTTGGGTTCGAGCTCGACGGCGTACCGCTGAACCGCGGTTTTGACTTCTACAATAGCACGACGTTCAACACGAACGGCCTTGCTAGTCTTCAGGTGTACACAGGCGGCGCGCCGGCAGACGCCGGACGAGCGATGTCAGGGTACATCAACGAAGTCATCAGCCGTGGCAAGTATCCCGGCGGGGCGGACTTCACCGTCATCGCTGGTTCGCCGCTGTTCAACCACTCGATCCAAGCCGATGTGTATGGCGGCACACCCGACAATCGTTTCACCTACTTCGTTTCAACGCTGGCCACCAACACGTACGTCAACTTCGGCGACCGCAGCAACCTCGCGAACACTTCGTTCACGGTGCCTGCGAGCGATCCGGGTTGCCCCAACTTCAACTTCGGGCCTTCGATCGTCGGCGGCCAAACGCTCAACTGCGCGCAGGCGAACATTCTCAGCACGCCTGTGTCGGTGGGCTCATACGCCTCCAACCCGTTTGCGTCGCAGCGCGACACAGCGACCAATCTCAACTGGGCGCTCCCTCATAACGGGTTAAACGACAACCTGCAGCTGCTCTACGTCGTGGGCACGGGCATGGATGCACCGTACGGCATGTACGGTACGTACCAAGCCGACCCCGCGCAGGCGTCCACAAACTACAGCGGTGACCTCACCTGCGGCACAGGAGGCAACTGCACACCTGGCTCACCTGCCAATGCCTTGACGTGGCCGACCGGCCAGAAATATCTCGGCGTGGTAGGACAGGGGTACGATCCGACGCTGCTCACGAACCTGACGTGGCCGACCTCGCAAGGCAGCGTCAATGGTCTCATACCGGCCACATTCCAAGACAGTCAATCGCAACAATACTCGATTTCGAAAGTCGCGTATACGCGATCGCTGACGCAGGGATCGTTCCTGCGGCTTGCCGGCTACAAAATGTACTCGGCGTGGACGCTCGATCAGCCGGTCAACGGCTTCATCGGGTCATCCTTCTATCAGCTGCATGACAACGCGACCGGCGTCAACCTTGACTACGAAAACCAGATCAATCAGCACAACCTGATCAAGCTCGTCGGCGATTGGTCGCGCGATCTGACGCTGCGCTACAACTACTTCAACTACGCCTCCAGTGGTGGCGTCGTTGACTGCGTCGTGGGCGGTGTGAGACAGTCTCCTTGCGCCACGCCCGGGGCACCCGTAACCCGAGTCGGCGCACCGCTCAGCAACTGGTCGACGGTCACTCCGCTCAACTGGGATGGCGTCTTCTCAGATACCTGGAAGCCGAGCGAGAGACTCCAATTCGACTTGGGCGTTCGTTGGGATGAGTTCGGATTCCAAGTCATGCCAATGAAAATCAACGGTCCCGACGGTCTGGCGTACTTGGCGGAAGAGGTCAACGGGCAGTGCCTGGACGGCTTCAACTACTCGCCAAGCGACCCCGCGATCATCGGTCCTACTGGCACCCAGAACTGCTTCCAGCTGCTGAACGCTGGCGGCGCGGCTGGTGCCCGTGTGACCGGCAACGCCATCACCCTCAAGGACCTTCCCGGAGCGGCGGCCTGGCAGGACGCCACCGGTAACCTTGCCTACCACCTCGTCAGCCCGCGATTCGGAATGACGTTTAACATGGATCCACGAGACGTCATCCGCATTTCGGCCGGTCGTTACGTGCAGCCACCGAACTCGGCGTTCGAGCAGTATCGTGACAACCCGCTGTGGGGCCCTGGCAGAACGGTGCGGCGCCTGAATCAGTTCTACACGGGACTGAACTTCTTGGCCGTGCACGGTGTTTTGCCGGAAGACAGCACCAACTACGACCTGTCGTGGGAGCACGAGTTCCCCGGCGCGTTCTCAGTGAAGCTGACCCCGTACTTCCGCAACACACGGAATCAGATCCTCAGCATTCCGTTCAACCCGCAGTCGCCAAGCTTCGTGACCGGAGACAACTTCGGTAACGCGAAGATCAGCGGCTTCGAGTTCTTCGCCGTCAAGAACGTTACGTCCCAAGAGGGACTCGGCGGAACGTTGGCGGTGACCTTTACAAACTCGCTCATCCGGTTCGGACAACCGCCGCAAGGCGGCGGATCGTTCATCAATCTGATGAACGGCACGAACCCCAACAACACGTGTCAAACGGACGCAAACACCGTCGCAAATGGTACGGCCACGTTTGCTGGTATTTGTGGATACAACTTCGCACATGGCACCAACTATGCGT
>JALYZV010000111.1 GCA_030948685.1 Vulcanimicrobiota bacterium
TCGTGATGGAGCCGCCGGTTTTCTACCGCTCGCAATGGGTTCTATCTGCCGCTGTGCTCGAGACCATTGCTCAACCCACGTACAATCGCTGGGATGCTTACTACTTTGGGTACCTTCAGCAGCGCCCAGCCATTCGCGACAGCCTTCAATTCCGAACGGACGGAGCCACCCTATACTTCGAAGCAACATGGCCTGGGGAGTATGACATTTACCTTCGGCTCGAGACCGGTCCGACAATCGAACCTGTTGCCGTTTCCGTCGATGGCGACGCCTATGAATGTAAGGACCCTCGCAGCCCAACTGATAGGACGGAAGATGTCATTGCAGTGAATCAAAAGTGGCTGCAGGCTGGGATGCATACCGTCCAACTCGCGCGTTGCCTCTCGGGGCGAGCGGTGGGTAAACTTGCGGTCTTCGGGATCGACGTCGTGCCCGTTGTTTTCCTTGTACCTGCTGCAGATCGTCCGACCATCGTCGACTTGAAGCAGGCGCCGGGATCATTTCGCGTCGCTCTGAAAGGGGGCGACCCAACGTACCTGGTGCTAAACGATGCATACGACAATCGGTGGGTGGCACGGCAAAATGGTGAGATTCTGGCCCACCGGCTCGCGAATGGATATGCTAACGCCTGGTTCATAAAGAACCCGCAGGCTGGTTCCGTGGACGTGTACTTTGCGCCACAAGGCCTCCTCAACATCGGCTATGCGACATCGGCTGGGGCATTCGGCATCCTACTCATTCTTGGCGTTTTCGTAGGTCGTTCGTGGCACCGCCGGCAACTTTCCTAAGACGCAGGATCGCCTTCATCAGTGCCTGCGCAATTGTCACCAGCTCCGTCATGGAAGCCGTTCATGCAGGGTGGGCGGACGCCGTCGCCCTGGCCGGCCTCGGACTGTCTGCATTGTCAATCGTTTTGGCGACAGCGAAGACAAACGAGATACGAGAGACAGAGGAACGTCGCTCGACAGCAGGTGCGTCCACGCGCCTTCTCGGTGTCGTCGTCGTTTGCGCGTTCATCGTCGTTTGCCCGATTATCGTTCGCGCCGGCCTTCCAGCCCTGCAGCACGACTGGAGGTGGCCGATCGATGCGGCCGATATGCGCTCTTGGTGGCCGCACCTCCTCAAAGCATGGGAAGACTCCTCCTGGGGGGCGCGGACGCCTTGGCCTGGTCTTGCGCCGGCGGTCGCATTCCTGTCATTCACGGGGTTCTTCGTGCCGTCAAAGGGAAGCCTCATTGTTCTGTTGGTCGGCGCCTTATGCATCGGAAGCCTTGGAGCGGGAGTTGTAACTTCACGCTTCACGAAATCGCGAGAGGCGGCATTTATCGCCAGCGTGGCATACTGCTGCAATCCCGTCGTCTTCAACAAGCTCTACGCAGGTCATACGCTGTTTTTCGTGGCTTATGCGACCGTACCGTGGGTGTTCGCAACCATCGGAGCCTCCTGGAACAGCCGTCGATGCGCCTCAGTTGCCGGTCTGCTCATCGGCATAAGCGCAGTTCAGCCGCAGTTTCTTGCTTATAACAGCATCGTCTGCGTCGCGGGAGCCTTAGCTTCAGAAGGGAGTCGCCGTTTGAAGACCGCTGCGTGGGCGATATTGCTCGGAGCCGCTACTGCCTTGCCAAGTGTGATGGCTAATTTGGAAGCAACCCCGGCCGGCTTTCGTGCGCCGACCCAGCATTGGGAAGTCATTCTCTCTAGTTTTCCTAGTCAAGCAGTTGGGTGGAACGGCTACTTTCCCGGATACTATCACGGGGCCACCGGTCCATTTGGCGCTATTCCGTTCGCGCTGCTCACGGCGATGGGGCTTGCGATGGCCCTGTGCAGTTTGGGCACCCGCTGGCTGGCGGCCCTCATGTTGGTCGGTCTCTCCATCATCATAGGCTTCAAATCACCCTGGACTGGGTTCGAACGACACATGTTCGAGGCAGTCCCGATGCTCGCGGCCTTTCGCGAGTTCTATCATGCTGCCCCATTGGTATCTTTTCCGGCGAGCGTATTGGGCGCGATGGCGTTTGACATCTTAAAGCCATTGACGCGCCGGGTTGCTGCGATAGTTGCCGTTGGACTTCTACTTGGAATTGCGCTCGCTGCCGCACCGTGGCACGTGCCGTTTTTCGATGGCGAAACGGTCGTCGACGAAGTGGGAATTGGGGTTAAAGGCCAGAACGGTGGGATCGCTTCATCGCCGATGCTGCATCCAGTCGGAATTCCTCCACACTATGGTCTGGACCCAACCGCTTGGTCGCGACCTGATCTTCCTGTATTTTGGATGTATGAACCTACCCAGCCAGCTCTAGCCGCCGGCACCGCGTTGCAGTGCGGTGACGCGAGTCTGCAAGCCATGTTCTCGCAGATGGGCATAGGCGCCGTGCTCGTCCACGGGAGTTGGCGCTCCGCAGCAGCCGCAGACGCGGCAGTACCGCTCTCTCATGTGGACCCCTGCCTTCGGTCATCGGCCCACGTGCTGGAAACGGGCGACACACGCGATTACAGAACTGACCGCTTGATTGTTCTCCCACCATCGTCAAACGGAGTGTGGATCAAAGGTCACCTGCCTCTTACCACACGCCTTGATGAACGCTGCGATTCCGGACTTCCGGCGGATTTTTTGGACGCCGCAGGCCTGTCAGAACCGCTGGCTCTCGATCCAAGCTCAGCATGGGTCCCAGCACGCCCCTTCTATCTCGAGCATCGTGAATTTGCCTTTGCCCCAGCGAACGGAGTCTACACTCGTTCTGACCGCCGCCTCGCCCTCCACAACACGCCCGGCCACCTGTGGCTTCTCATGTGGAACGAATCGAGCGTCGGCGTCAATGCCGGAGGTGGGTTCTATACGCTTCCGAGGCACGAACGTCTCACCTGGGTCCCGATCGATGCCACTCGAGAGATAACGCTTTCACCCATGGGCGCAACCGCACTGTTCGGGTGGGTTTCGCGGCGGCCCCTGCCGCAGAGCCACAAGCGATGTAGATCTTACCCAGTACATTGGAACCGATTCAACGCGACGCGCTGGTTGGCCGACGTCGATCTCCCGGGATCGGTCACGATCGTCTTTCGACAAAGCTTTGATCCTGGGTGGGAGTTGCTGCTCAATGGTCACCCTGTGGCGCAACACATGGTGGTTGACGGTTACGCCAATGGCTGGTACGTGTCGGAAACCTATCGGGGAAGTGCAGAAGTGGTATTCAGACCGCAACAAGGTCTCGATCGCTGGCTGGTCGTTTCGGCACTGGCGTGGGGGTTTGGAATTATTTTCGCGCTACCCATCGGTCGCTACGCGACGAAAGACGGGGGGAAGAATCAAAAGTGATTCGGCTTGTGGATTTGCGCCGCCAATATGCAGCGATTGGCGCTGAAATCGACGCCGTTGTGAAAACCGCGATGCAGAACGGGGCGTTTATTCTCGGTCCTGCTGTCGAGAGTTTTGAACGCAGCTTTGCGGCGTTTTGTGGCACGAAGCACTGCGTGGGTGTCGCCTCAGGTACGGACGCGCTGTCGATTGCCATAGAGGCGCTGGGAATCGGTCCTGGTGACGAAGTGATTCTTCCGGCGAACACGTTCATTGCAACGGCTTTTGCCGTCTGGCAAGCGGGCGCAAGGCCGATTCTCGTCGACGTGGATGATTCGACCATGCTGATTTCAGCAGATGCGATAGCTTCTGCAATCACGCCTCGAACGCGAGCGATCATTCCTGTGCACCTGTTCGGTTCACCGGTTGATATGAACCCAATCATGGAACTCGCTCGAGCCCACGACTTGATGGTGGTTGAAGATGCGTGTCAAGCCCACGGGGCGCGGTATGACGGCGCGCGCGTGGGCTCGTTTGGCATCGCCTCAGCATTTAGCTTCTATCCGGGTAAGAACCTAGGCGCCTACGGCGACGGTGGTGCGGTCGTCACTGATGATGAAGGCGTAGCACAACGAGTGCACCTCTTACGAGATCTCGGTCAGAGAAAGAAGTATGATCACGTGATCAAAGGGCACAATAGTCGCTTGGATGCGATTCAGGCTGGCATACTGAACGTCAAGCTCAAGTATCTCGATGCCTGGAACGAAGCTCGCCGAGAGCGTGCCCGATTGTACGACAAACTCCTTTGTGAGCATGGCGTTGCTCCCGCTCCGATATCCGTGGGCGAATCCGTTTATCATCTCTATGCAATCCGGCTTAATGCTCGCGACAAAGTCATTGCTGCACTGCATAGGCAAGGTATCGAAACGGGAATACACTACCCCGTTCCAATCCATCTGCAGCCGGCATTTTCCGAAATGGGGATCGCAACAGGAAGTTTCCCTGTTTCAGAACGCTGGTCGGACACGACTCTATCTTTGCCGATCTTCCCCGAGCTGACGTCCGAAGAAATCCACATCATCGTCAACGCATTGGTACATGCCATCGCTACTTGATGCAGCGGCATCGGAGGTGCAAAGTTCCCAGAACATGGAAGGAGCATGCGCCTGACGTTCTAAAAGCTTGACGAATGAGTGCAAATAAGGTTCATCCTACTGCGTATATTGGTGCATCGGTGAAGCTTGGGTCCGGAAACATTGTTGGGGCATTCGCGTTCATCGACGGAGATGTCACGATCGGGAATGGCAACTGGATCGGACCGCACGTAACAATCGGGACCCCGGCGCAATACTCCACCGGCAAGTTTGAATTCACCGGTGAGCCCGCTGCTGGGATCCGAATCGGGGACCGAAATATACTGCGGGAGTATATGACCGTCCACCAGCCGTCGCGAAATCTAACAATCATCGAAGACGACTGCTATGTGATGGCGTACTGTCACGTCTCCCATGACACAAGAATCTGTCGCGGCGCTATCATCACAAACAATGCCCAAATCGGAGGTCACAGTGAGATTCAGCAATTCGCTTTTATCGGACTTTCATGCGTGACGCATCAGTTTTCCACCATCGGCGCCTACGCATTTGTCGGAATGGGATCGATCGTTGCAAAAGATGTGCCACCCTTCATGAAGGCGTTTGGCAACCCTGTGCGGCTTGCAGGCGTTAACACGGTAGGGTTGGCAAGGAACGGCTTTAAACCCAAGGAGATCGAAGCAATTGAAGAAGCTGTTGCGCGAAGACAAATGCCCCAGGGAGTGGGAGAGCTCATTGACGAGGTAGTTGCAAAGTACGAGCGAAGGACTGCCGAGACCAAGCGCGCTTCAGCCAAATTACGCGTCGAAAGCGGCGGTTAATCTATGGTAAAAAAAGCCGAGCGCTTGAAGTGTTGGTAGTGGGTCACTTTGTGAAGTGACCCACTAGCTCGATCTCTCCACTTATTAGGGGGCGTAATGGGGATGATGTCAATTTTGCTAAGGGGCTATGTTGCGGCCCAACAAATGTTTCAAGACGTGATGTTTTTCAGGTACAACGCCAGATAGCTCAAATTTCTGCTTTGCGCCCGAAACTGCCGGATGAGCGTCCAAACGCGAGAAATGATGACGCCGGGCTAGTCCAATGAAGTCGCGAGCGATGATGCGAGTATAGGGCAAATGCAAAGGATTGCGTAGCGCTTCAATGTACTGATGCGACAACGAACGTCGATCATAGGCAAAGAGTTGCCAATTATGCACAAAAAGGTTTGATGGCATCCCATGGGCTTCCCGCGCTAGGATCAGCTTGTGCACGTATCGCCACCCGCAGAGCCCGAGCACGTACCCTGAGCCATACGGAATTTCTTCCGTCCAGAGGCGCAGCGTCATCCGCGCCGGTATTTTCGTTGCCCCTTGATTATTTCTTGATCGACGTTGGGTAGAAACCGGAATCTCAACAATGCCGTCCACTGGAATGGACGTGCATGACGCGTACACCGAAGAACTATAGAGAAATCCGGATTCTCGCAGCAGGTGATAAGCCTCTGTAAGCATTTCCATGGCGGGCGCCCTAAAACCATGAGGTCGCCAGACCGATAGAAAACGATTGGCAGCGCTGATTTCGTTTTCCAGATCTTGTTTGGTTTTCAATACTTGATGGCGTTGAGTGTGAAATGCAATTTCGTGCCCATCATTTGCGATGTGCTCGATAAGATCAGGATGCCAATCAAATATTTCACCTGTTATGAAAAATGTCAATCGCGTTTCTAGTTGTTTCAGGACCCTGAGAAGGCACCCCACTTGCCAAGCGGTTGCACCACCGTCGAGGCGTTTGCGCTCGGCGCTCGACAATGCGGCTAATTTTGGACGTGAACTATGAGCCCAAGATTCCACGTCAATGGCATAGTAGTTTGTGATCAAAACACCGACCTTCGCCAACCCATATCAAACCTCACCACACGCTGTGCGGAACAAATTAATGGTATGCGCCTGGTGCATTAGTACATTAGTACAACTTCGGCCTTAAAAGAGCGAATCCACCTTTCGCACAGGCCAGGTGTTCTTTCTGCTGGACATAAATGCATTGTGGGTTCATACGGTTTGCGAATCCATTTTGCGAAAGTCTAGCTGATTTCATGGTCGGTTCAGAGTTGAAGCAATATCCAGAGTATCTCCTGGATCGAGCAAAGGACCGGCTCGCTATTCAGCCGGCATTGGGTCCGCTTAGCCGCCGGCTGGCAGCGCTTTTTGTAGCTCTTTTCGGCATACCGGAAATAGGAACACAGGTGCGAATTGGTAACGTCGTCCGCCGCCTGCCGGACGCTGTTGGCAGCTTGGTCGACATCGGCACGGGCGCCGGCATGTTGCTGGAGCAAGTGCGCCGTCGACGGAGGTGGAACAACCTTGTCGGCATTGATCTCGATCCCACAAGCGTTGAGGTCGCTCAGCGCACTCACCCCTATGCCGTCCTCCGGTGCGCCGATGTAGGTGAAGCGAGCGTTGAGCTACGGCACCGCTTTGATGTTGCGGTGTGCGTAGACGTGCTTGAATACGTTCCGCAGAACGAACTCGCAAGGTTTTTGGACTCGTGCGCCGCAATGCTCAAATCCGGCGGAACCCTTATCGTTCACGTACCCAAGAACGTCCAAATTCGACATCTTCGAAAATTTGAAGCATGGCGTGATCTTAAAGCACTACGAGTGGGTTTTTCAGCCGATGAATTGAACGGCCTGTTAACGAGGTGTGGCTTTTCAGACATACAGATCTTCCCGTCAATCGGTTTCTGCGCATCGCTGGCTTGGGAACTAAATATGCTCGCCGCCGCTACGCCCTTGCAGGCGGTGGTCTTTCCATTCCTCTTGATCTTCGCAGTTATCGGTGAACGATTTGCATCTTCCCGAAATAATGCTCTGCTCTGCGCGGCCCGACGCAAATAAACATCTAAAAGCTCTCGCCACCTCACGCCGGAGCATCGATATACTGGACGGTACATCGTTGCTGGGAGGAGAGCCGGCTGCCCAATGTTAACTTTTGCTAACCGTCGGCGTGCTACAGTGCGGTGTTCAACTGTGGGGCTAGTCCATGCGTCATGATGCTGAGTCAGGATCAGATCTTTCAATAATCATACCCGCCCATAATGAAGAGTTTCGAATAGGGCCAACGCTCGCTGACTACGCCGAACATTTTCACGACGCACAAATCATCGTCGTACTAAACGGTTGTACTGACAATACCGAAAATGTCGTTCGCGCAGCGTTGCGGCGCTATGTGAACATCTGCATCGTTAGAATCCGAGCCAAGGTCGGAAAGGGTGGCGCGGTACGCGCCGGATTTCTGCTCACCGATGCACCCACAGTTGCCTTCGTAGA
The DNA here is from genome assembly GCA_030948685.1 of Vulcanimicrobiota bacterium. Classification (GTDB taxonomy): domain Bacteria; phylum Vulcanimicrobiota; class Vulcanimicrobiia; order Eremiobacterales; family Eremiobacteraceae; genus JAFANK01. The sequence goes on from JALYZV010000111.1 coordinate 7,694, forward strand.
TGCGGACAGCGCATTTCCCGCAGTTGCAATGCGCAGGCTGTGCCTTGCGCTCAAGGACAATGACGCCGTTATAGCGTCACGCTGGCTATCTGAGTCGCGCGCGTTGTCGCGGCTCTCATTCAAGCGTCGAGCAGCAGGCATCGGGTTCAACATGCTCGTGCGCTTGTTGTTCAGATTACCGTTTCGAGACACTCAGTGCGGCGCTAAAGTTTTTAGAACCTCGGCCATCAGGCCCATCTTCGACGGTCTTGAAACCGCTAACTTTGCGTTCGACGTTGACCTCTTGTACTTGTTAAGAAAGCGCAAAGCGAAGATCGTTGAGGCGCCGATAGCGTGGCGAGACGTCGTCGGCTCAAAAGTCAGTATTATTCGATCCGGGCTGCAAATGGCAGCGGCAATCGTTCGGCTTCGTCTTTATCATTCGCCATTGCGCTATTTCTTGCCGTTCTATGACACGGTGTTCCCCACCACCCCCATGAGGCTGTACGATCGCTTGCGCATTCTTATCTTCAACTGGCGCGATATCGCCAACCCGGCTGCAGGCGGCGCCGAGCTCTATCTACATGAAATGGCGCGGCGTTGGGTGGCGCAGGGTCATCACGTAGAATGGCTGACGTCAAGGTTTGCGGGAGCGGCACGACAGGAGTGCATTGATGGCGTCCTTATTAACCGCGTTGGCAATGCGCTGAGCTTGTACTTCCTTGCGCCGTTTGTTTACCTGAAACGTTTTCGCAATAGATTCGACGCTTTGATCGATTCCGAAAACACAATACCATTTTTTACCCCTTTCTTCTCGATGAAGCCAAAGATCTGCGTCATGTATCAGATCAGTCGTCGAGTACTGGCGCAAGAGCTAGGCTGGCCGATGCGGTCATTACTGACGGCTTTGGAAGAGCGGATCATGCCCGTGGTTTACCGCAATGTTCCATTTGTCGCCATCTCGCGCGATACAGCCACAGATCTTGTTTCCTCACGCATGACGAAGCGCCCCATTCAGATAGTGTACAGCGGCGTGTCGAGGACACTGAAACCGGCCAGGAAGTCGGACCGGCCGTCGCTGCTTTACGTTGGTCGCTTAAAACGCTTTAAGCGCGTCGATCTTCTCATCAAAGCGCTGGCTGACGTTCGGCGGGTCGTGCCTGATGTGAGCCTGCACATAGCCGGAACCGGAGATCATGAGCCATATCTACGGCAAGTTGTCGCTCGCCTCGAGCTCAGCGATATCGTCACATTCGAAGGCTACGTGCCGGAACAACGAAAGATGGAACTCTTGCAATCCGCGTGGGTTTTCGTTATGCCGTCGGCGATGGAGGGCTGGGGGATAGCCGTACTCGAGGCAAACGCCTGCGGGACAGCCGCAGTCGGGTTTAGCGTTCCAGGCGTTCGTGAGGCGATCGTACACGCAGAAACCGGTTTGCTGGTTCCGGATGGCGAGGATTTGGCGGCGCCGATTTTGAGATTGCTTGTGGACCACGGACTTCGCGAGCGCCTGCAAGCCGGTGCTCTCATGCATACGGCCGCGTTCTCGTGGACCAAATCAGCGGCCAAGATGCTGCAGATCCTTACGGATATCGCCGTCGATAATCCGGTGAGCCTTGTGAGAGGTCAAGATTGGGATTTAAGTTTGCGAAACGGGCTTCAGTCTGTCGAGCCTCTGTTTATCGAAAAATAGGGAAAGTTTCGGTGCGCGGGTGAGGATTCTGAGAATCTAAGGTAGATCCGCCCAGCGATAAATGGTTGCATCGACGATCTGGGCGTCACCGCCTGGCACAAATAGGCTCCTCGGTTTGCGCTGCAGGCCGGCTCGATCACGCTCCACGGTGCTCCAAGTTCCGCGGGTGAAGAGATAATGAATTTCTGTACCGCCCCGTAGGTCCATCTGAATCCTGAAATGCAGGCCGTCAAGTCGCTGCATTTTGATTGCCTGAGGATTCCAGCCGCTGGTATCAGTCGCCATATAGACGTCATCCCTAAATGGCGTGTCGGCCGGCACGGAGGCGGTCACGGTGACCGTTACGGCTTTCGACAGCACGCTCGTATATGCAGCGCGTGGCTGAGCGAGATCCGGGTTTGGTTTAGGCGATGAGGCGGCGATGACGTAGCGCCGAGGTACTTGTGCTGCCGCCATTCCGGCAGTCAGCGGCCGACGGGAGGTTCGCAAGATCAGCACCAGGCCGCTATTGACGTCAAGCGTTGCGACTGCGTAGATGCCGGGGCTCAAGTCATAGGTCGGAGCTGCGCTGCTGACGTCATCGACGATCGCTACATTGGGTGCGAGCTTGAACGCGTCACCGCTAGCGAAGACGACGTAGCCGCGCTCCAGATCGATGACCTGACCGTTAACGAGTAGCGGCTCGGGTGTGGGCGACGGTGCTGCTACATCGGGAGGCGCAGTCTGTTGACCGGGCGCCGGAGTGACGTCGCCTGCGGCGATTGTCGGCGCAGCGACGCCCGCCGCCATTAACGTCAGCGCAATGATGATCGCGAACAATAAAGATCGCGTCATTGTGCTGATACCTGCAGCGCGAACGTCGGCGACCAGCGCTGATTCCCCCAATTGAAGTAGTACGCGCGGCCGACGTCGAGGAACAGCGTCTTGGAGATTCTCATGCGCGCATCCGCGCTTGCCTGATAACGCGGCGGGCCCGCGACGAACGGCTGCTGCACCGGGCTGTAGTGATTTGTTTGTGCGACGATTGTGAATTGGAAACTCGGTGAGGGTGCCATCGCCGCCGTCACGATCAGTGCGCTGTTCGTCACGTGTGGGAACAACGTGGCGACGCCCCCCACTATGGGGAGGCCGTTGGGAGAAAGAGGCTGCGGCACCATCCCGGTCGAGGCATTGGGGGAGGCTAATGTTTCATCCACATTCTTCGTCACAGCTGATTGCAGCAACAGCGATCCGGTCAGGAAGAACTTATTCGAAAGGCGCTTGCTGTCGCTGATCGTTAATGTCTGGAAGTCGGCGGTATTAGGGAAGCTGAGCCACACGTGCTGCAACTGGTACGTGCCGATGGCTGTAGTCTCCAGCGGCGCTCGATACACCGGCGTCGACAGGATCGCCCCGGCGTAGACGGTCTGCACGTCGCGCAGCGTCGTTCCCGAAACCCCGAAGTTGTCGTGCATTTGGCCCAGCCCCGAGATGAGCCGATATGAAAACCCAGATGAGCCGAGGCGATGATCATATCCGGACCACGACAGCGCGGTCACGATCGGGTGATTGGGCACGAACGGGTGGCTTGGATCGCCGTAATAGCCGAGCGGCGTGGGGGCGAGCAGGCTGTCATATAGCTGCGTCAATTCGAATTTCAGCGCAGACTGGCGCAAAGATTGCGTGTATTGCAGGTCGGCGAAGCCGTTAGACGACAGCGGCCGACTCAAGCCGGATTGAAACGTGAAGAGCTGCGCGTTAAGCACGACCGCGCTGCTGGACGATGTCGGGGCGTATGACAGCAGGTTCCACTGTTTTGCCGCCTGCGTAGCGGGGTTGAGGCTGAATACCGCGTAGCCCTGCTCGCCCGCGACCGAGTGATGCTCGAATGAAAAATAGCTTTTGCGCACTGGATCGTAGCGGAAGTGCACTGTATCGAGCGAAGCCTGCGACCCCGCGACACCGTAAGGGATATCGAAGCTCGCGCCCGACAGCGAATTGACGAAAAAATTCGGGTTATCCGAAAAATTCCGCAAATAAACGGGGAGGGGCGGCGCTGCGACACCCCCATTGAGAAGGACAAACGAAGCAGGTGAGAACTCAACGTAGTTGTCGGGATCGATCACCACGCGTTTTGATGTGATAAATGGTTTCGAGTCACTCATATCCGCCAAGAAGAAGGCATCGCCTGGCATTTCGCGACCCTTCTCTGGCTGCGTCCAATCGTCGTTGAGAAACGTCCAGCGATCGGGAAGTTCCTCGAGCGGGATGAAGTAGGCCCGGTGAAATGGGAGGAAGTCCGCAAACGCAGCACCGGTGTATGTGGCCGCTGGCGTCTGTAAGCGCACGTGACCGGCAACAACGAAACGTCGCAGGCCTAGGTTGATAGAGCAAACGTCGCCGTCGATCCTTACGCCGTCTGAGAGCCACACCTGCACGTTGCCACGAGCTTGGATTATCGCCGCGTCGCTGTAGTACTTTATCCGATGGGCTGCAATCGTCAGCTTGACGTTTGCTTTTTGCGGTTGTTGGTCGCCACGCGCGGCGGACGGCGTACAGACAGCCATCCCGATGAGCAGGGACACCGTCGCGACAATCGAGCTGCAGCGACAAGTCATCCGAACAGCCAGCGATCTAATCCGGCAAGCGAATGGCGCTGGAAGCGCCGACGTGGGCGGGGGCTGGCGCTTTCTCGTCAGCCATCGCCAGCGCACGCGGTTTGCCGTTCGAGCTAGGTTCTGAGAGCGCGCTGGGCAAGGCAGTTCCAGCCCCGAGCAGCAGCCAGCACAGCGCCCCCACCTTCGGGAAGAAAAAGAGATCGTCAACGAGCTGATGAGCGAGCAGGCTGACGATGGCGAGAAAAGCCGCAAGGCCAAGCGCTGAGGTGCGGCATGCGAATGTCTCGCGCAGCGCCACGTAGCTAAACACAAGCAAAGCGGCAAATCCAATGAGGCCCTGCTCCGCGAGAGTCTGCAACCACAGACTGCTGGCGTGTGTTTGAATGCCGTGCAGCCCGACCGTGCTCAGCAGCAGCTCGAAATTACCGGCTCCCACGCCGACGATGGGATGATGCCGGAAAAGCTCAATCGCCGCAGGCCACAATTGAATGCGCGTTCCTACGCCGCCCGGTTCCCCAGGCACGGCGAAGAGAAAGAGGCGCTGGATATCGGCGAAACTTGCATGCGCCCACAACAGGAACCACCCCGCGCTCACGATGACACCGAAGGTCGCACCGATCGACATGCTGATCAATGAAGTCCGCGCGGTCGTGCGCTGCAAGCGCCACAATATCGCATAGCTGAGCGCTGCAATCAAGACGCCGGCACGCGACTGCGTAAGAATGAGCGCTGCCGACGATGCTCCGGTAACGTAATCGCGCAGCGGTTTCCATCCAAACGAGAGCATCGGCCAGACCCACAGAATTGGCAATGTCGATTCCAGGAAGCCGGCAAGCTGATTTGGTCCTTCCAGCGTGCCGGCGACGCGCGGCAGGGGGTGCCCATTCACCCAGACGCCCGAGGGCGCACCGCCGATCACCGCCTGTGAGACGGCCAGGGTTGAGACAATCGCGGCCGCTGCAGCCACACCGCCGATGAAGTAGGCTTGCGAGCGATCGATCCGCTCGATGAAAGTGGCCGCGCACCAGAAGAGCACCAAATACTCAGCCTGCTTGAAGAACTCGCGGACCACCGGCCACGCGTAGGCCGCGTTTGTCGAGGACAAGGTGATCGCGAGCAACAACGCCCCACCAGCGAGCAGAACGCGCTGCGCTCCTTGAGAACGCGGCCAGAGTGGAGCACCGCCCAGCAGCAGCCCAAAGGCGGCGCCAAACACCGCACACTTTTCTATCGTGATCGTCGTGTGCGCGATGTCGCGGTAAGCGGCAAACGGCACTGCGAAGGCCAGCAGAGCCGCGATCCATGGTGAGCGCCGGAATCCCAAGTAGATCGACGCAAATATGACCAGCACGAAAATAATGGCCGACCAGGGGTCGAGGGGAACTCGCTGGATGGTCTGATCGATAACCGGCGGCAACAACAACAGCGAGCCTGTCACCACGCTCCTTCGCGGCCTATGACTGCAGGCAGCGTTCGCACCAAAATCCAGATGTCGGCGAGCGGCGACCAGTGTCGGGCGTACCACACGTCCATGGCCATCCAGCGGCGAAACGGCACGTTGACACGTCCGCTCACCTGCCATAGGCCGGTCATGCCGGGCGGAACGGTCAGACGCTGATAGTAATGCGGAAGATAGCTTGTCACTTCATCCGGCAACGCGGGCCGAGGTCCAACTAAGCTCATATCGCCGCGCAGCACATTCCACAGTTGCGGCAATTCGTCGAGGCTGCTGCGCCGCAGAAATGCGCCCAGAGCATGGAGCCTCGGATCATTTGCGATCTTCAGGGCCGGCCCGTCGGCCTCATTGAGATGCGCAACATGGTTGTGGAGCAGGTGCGCGCCGTCGACCATGGTGCGAAACTTATACAATACAAAGAGGCGGCCGTTCTTGCCGACGCGCGACTGCGAAAAAAGTGCAGGCCCGGGCGACACGATTTTGATCGCCAGCGCTATCACACACAGCAACGGAAGGGTGAGCGCCAGGAGCAGGGCGCCGACGCCGACGTCGATCGCGCGCTTTGTGACCGTCCAAGCGCTGGGCACGGAGCGCTGCGCTTTTTGCCAATATCGTATCCGCTCAGCCGCTTTTGGATCGCCGATGTGCGACGGTGACGGATGAGCGGTGATGGAGGCGATCAAACGGTCAACTCCGGCGGCGCCGGTACGCCGAAGGCCTCCATAACGCTCAACCCTACGTGCGAAAAAGAATCGAGCTCGCCAAGCGTCCGACCTGCGACGTCCGGCCGGTAATCGAGCAGAGGCGCAAACTCGCGCGTGTGATCCGTACCCGGTGCAGTCGGATCGCATCCGTGGTCGGCCGTTATGAGCAGCCGGTCTCCGGCGGACAGGCAGTTGAGCAAGCCGGTTAACTCCTCGTCGAGTGCAACGAGCGCCTTTGCGTAGCCGTCTGGGTCTCGTCTGTGCCCGTACTTTGAATCAAAGTCGTTTAGGTTCGTAAAACAAAAGCCGCTCTCGCCACGCTGCAACCATTCGGTGGTCTTGCGCAGACTCTCAATGTTGTCTGCGGTTCGGCTCCCAGCCGAAATGCCCTGGCCCGAATAGATGTCCTGTATCTTCCCCAAACCCACGGTCGTTATCCCGGCACGCTGCAGGCACTCGAGCATACTCGGCGACGGCGGTTGCACTGCGTAGTCGCGACGGCCGGCGGTTCGATGAAAGGCACCCGGCCGGCCGACAAACGGTCGCGCAATAACTCGGTTGACGCGGTGCGGCGGCACAAGCATGGCTCTCGCCTTTGCGCACCAATCCCACAGCGTTTCGAGCGGCACAACTTCTTCGTGTGCCGCCACTTGAAAAACGGAGTCTGCTGATGTGTAAACGATTGGATTCCCGCTGCGTAGATGTTGCGACCCAAGCCGCTCGATGATTTCTGTCCCCGATGCGACGACGTTGCCCAAAACCTTCCGCCCGATCAGCGCTTCAAAACGCTCGATCACGTCCTTGGGAAAACCCTTGGGATATGTAGGGAATGCATTGCAAATGGTAATGCCCATCATTTCCCAATGTCCAGTGACGCTGTCCTTTCCGTCGCTTGCTTCCCTCAAGCGAGCGCACGTTGCAAGCGGCTGCGCAACGCGCTGCACGCCTTTCATGTCAGTCAGGCAGCCAAGCCCCAAGCGTTCCAAATTGGGTAGACGCAATCCACCGGCGGCTTGCGCAACGTTGCCGAGCGAATTCACCGACGCGTCGTCACCGTATCGGTGTGCGTCTGGGCTTGCACCAACGCCGCCCCCGTCCACGACCAGGACAATCGCTCGCGGCGCGTTCACTAAAAGGAGACGTCGAGGGGAACGGAGCGCTGCGTGGTCGCGCCGTCAGTTCGGATGGCGGTGACGACGATTACGACGCGGTGGCCGAGAACGGGAACGTGAGGGACGGTCATGCTCAGTGCAAACGTGCCTGGCGCAACTCGTGGCACGTTCACCTGATAGGCGCCGATTCGCGCCGTCAGAGCGGCCGCGTTGCTGGTCGTGATCACGCGCGCGGAAGCAATGTCGCCCGCGCGCACTGTATCAGCTGAGAAACTGACAGACAAAATTCGAACGGGATCCGTGTCTGACGCGTAGGCGACACTCGCGGGCAACCCCGGTTGTCCCCCCGGCGAGGAAGGCGTCGGAGCGACCGCTGTGTCTTGGTGCGGCGTGGGTGACGGTGAGGGTGAAGATTGCGGGGATATTCTCGGTTGTAGTAGCGGCGCTCGAGGCTGCCGCACTGACGATCGCACGTCGGGTTGCTGTGCTACAAACAGGCTCGGCAGCGCTGGGGGCGCGCTCGGCCGTTGCGTCGGGTTGGTCGCCGCCATGTGCCCAGTGCTCGGCGAGGGTTTGCCAGCACGGTTGCCAGGACTGTATGCGCTGCCGAGCGGATTCGGCGATAGCCTTACCCTCGCCAATCGCGCACCGGCATGCCAGGACGCCTTGTGGGCCATCACGGTCAGCAGAACGCCCAAAGCCAAGAGGAAGAGGATTGCCGACAGTGGGTTAAATTTTGGCACGCCTGCGGCGGTTTCTGGATTCAGTCCTTTATCTCCCATCCAGCGCTTGACAGTCCCCCTTTCACGCTCTATGCTATCCAAGCTTACATAGGCCGGGTCGCGCGCGACCCGGCCACGACGCTTTGGAGTTTGCTTGTCACATCACATCGGCGCATCGCTTCAGCTCGGCCTCAGTGCCGCGGCACCCGTTCAGGACGCTGCACGGGTCGTGCGCGCGCGCGCGGCCGTCGAGATGGTGGACGTTGCTGCCGCGGCTCGCCCCGCGATCGCCGCCGCGCTGTGGAGTGCGGTCGGCGGCCAACTGATCGTGTGGACGTCCAGCATCGAATCAGCCGACCGGTTCGCCAATGACGCCTCCTTCTATCTCCACGATTACGGTTCGCCAGCCGCGACGCTGCGGCCACGTGACGACCGGCCCGGTTCACTCGTGAATCCCACCGAGCGCGCCGACCGCTTGAGCTTTCTCCAGGCCCTGCAGAGCGGGCAGCCCGGGATTTTTTGCCTGCCGCATGCTGCCGCGCGCCAAGCCGTTGTTGACTCGCGCGTTTGGAGCACAGCTTCTCGACGGCTCAGCGTCGGCGGCGATTATCCGTGGGAAGAGCTGATCGCCTCGCTGGCCGGGCTTGGCTACGAGCGCGCCGATGTGGTCAGCGCCGCCGGTGAGTTCGCGGTGCGCGGGGGGTTGATCGATGTCTTCCCGGCGACGGCAGATGACCCGGTGCGGCTTGAATTCTTCGGCGACCGCCTCGAGCAGATTCGCACCTTTTCGCTTTCATCCCAGCGCTCTGCGGGCGAACTCCAGGACGTGGTTCTCGCGCCTTGGTCGGAAGCGGCCTTAGGTGCGCCAGACGCGTTGCTTTGGAACTATGCTCCCGCCGCTACCGTGGTGGTCGACGATCCCGAGATGCTGGTTGCCATCGACCACGGTTTGTCAGCGCAGGCTGACGATGCCACGGTCGCGGCCGCTGACCGCGACGAGACGGAGGCAGCAAGTGAGGAGCAGGCTCAGGCTGACCGCAACGGCGATGAAGAGGAACTAAGCGAGCCGCAGCCAGCGGGCCGGGCGTTCGACCTTGCGGAGCTTACCGCGAGTCTGCGGTCGCGCGGCATCTGTATCATGCGATCGGGCATTGCCTCGCTTGCCTCGCTAGGATTCGGCATTGAGACCGATGCGACGATTTCCATGCCAAGCCGGCTCGCGCCATCGTTTGGGCGCAGTATCGAACGCTTCATTGAATACGTGCGCAAAGAAGCGGCGACCAACACCGCCGTCGCCATCGCGTCGGTGGGCTATCGGCGCATCGCGGAGGTGCTCGAGGAGCACGATGTAGCGACGCGGCCGGTCCCCAAACGGCTCGTCCTGCCGCCCGAGCACAGCATCGTCATGACGGGCGAAGGTGCGATCGACGCCGGCTTTGTCATCGAAGCGCTCGGTCTGGCAGTCATTGGCGACAACGAGCTGTACGGCCATCCCGCCCGGCGCCAGCGGCGTAAGAGCGCCAAGGAAGGCGTGCCACAAAGCGTCACCGACCTCACGCCGGGTGACTATTTTGTCCACGCCCATCACGGCATTGGCCAGTATCTCGGACTCGAGCACATCGTGGTCGAGAGCGTGGGACGTGACTTTATGCAGCTGGCCTACGCGGGCGAGGACCGCCTCTACGTCCCGGTCGATCAGATGCATTTGGTGCGCAAGTATGCGGCATCAGACGGCGATGCTCCCAGACTCTCGAAGATGGGTGGCAGCGATTGGGCGCGGACGCGTTCGCGCGTTCGCGAGGCAGTGGAGCGTATTGCCGAAGGGCTCGTGCGTCTTTACGCGGCGCGCGAAGTTGCCGTCGGGCACCCGTTCGCTGTGGACGCGCCCTGGCAAGCGGAACTCGAAGAATCATTCCCCTACGATGAGACTCCCGATCAAGCGGAAGCGATCCGGGCAGTCAAGGAAGACATGGAGCGGGCGGGGCCCATGGATCGCCTTGTCTGCGGCGACGTCGGCTACGGCAAGACCGAAGTCGCTCTTCGAGCGGCGTTCAAGGCGATCATGGATCGCAAACAGGTGGCGCTGCTCGCGCCGACGACCGTGCTCGCCGCCCAGCATTTCCGAACCTTCAGCGAACGCTTTGCCGCCTATCCCGTCACCATTGCTTTGCTGTCGCGCTTCCGCTCCAAACGAGAACAAAAAGCCAGCCTGCTCGGGTTGCAAAACGGCAGCGTTGATATCGTCATTGGGACGCACCGGCTCTTGCAGAAGGATGTCGGCTTCAAACAGCTTGGTCTGGTTGTCGTCGACGAAGAACAACGCTTCGGCGTCATGCACAAGGAGCGCCTCAAGGAACTGCGTCAATCGGTCGACGTGCTGACGCTGTCGGCGACGCCCATCCCGCGCACGCTGCACATGGGGCTCGCCGGTGTGCGCGATCTTTCGCTTATCCAAACACCGCCCGCCAATCGCGTGGCAATCAAGACGGTGGTCGCGCCCAGCAGCGACTCGCTCATCGCGAGCGCCATCGCGCAAGAGCTCGACCGCGGCGGCCAGGTTTACTTCGTTCACAACCGCATCGAGTCGATCTACGGCGTGGCGGCGGCCATCCAAGGTCTCGCGCCCCGTGCGCGGATTGCGATCGGTCATGGCCAGATGAAAGAAGGCGAACTCGAAGCGGTCATGCTCTCCTTTATCAGCGGCGAGGTCGACATCTTGCTGTCGACGACCATCATCGAAAACGGTCTCGACATACCAAACGTGAACACGATCATCATCAACAATGCCGACCGCTTTGGTCTGGCGCAGCTGTATCAACTGCGCGGCCGCGTTGGTCGAAGCGCACACCAAGCATATGCCTACTTTCTCTATCAACCGCATCGCGTGTTGTCGGATGTTGCGCGCTCGCGGCTCGAAGCAATCCGAGAATTTTCGCATCTCGGGTCGGGGCTGCAGCTGGCAATGCGCGATCTCGAGATCCGTGGCGCCGGGAATTTGCTTGGTCACCAGCAGCATGGATTCATCGCCGCGGTTGGATTCGAGACGTACTGCGAGATTTTGCGCGACGCGGTGGCGCAGCGGCGTGGCCAACCGGCGCCGTCGCAAGAGCCGCCGCCTGTGCTCGATGTCCGCGTGAGCGCATTTATTCCCAGCGACTATATTAAAGGCGCGAGTCAAAAAGTGTCATTCTACCAGCGGCTGGCTGCGGCTCTCACGCTTGCCGACGTGGATGCGATTGGCGAAGAATTGCGCGACCGATTCGGTCCGCTGCCGGCCGAGGCGCAGTCGCTGCTCGACCTGACCCGCTTGCGTGTTCTCGCAAGCGCGAAAGGAGTACAAAAAGTTGCGCTCGAACAGCGCCGGCTGACCCTCGAAATGGGCCCCAGGTTTTCGTTGTCCGAACAGGCCCTTCCAGCGCTCACATCACTCACCGGGGGAAATTTCCGGTTCACGCAAGGCGCGGTCGTCATCGGCCTGTCCGAGCGCGACGGCACCGGACGCTTGGCGACCGTCCGCGACATCATAGCGGCTTTATAAGGAGAATCGATGCTTCGTAACAGGTTAGCGGTGATAGCTTTTGCCATCGCGTTGGGAGTGGTCCCTGCGCTGGCAGGCTGCAGCGCGGAAGACAAGACCGCCGTGTCGGTCAACGGTGAGAAAATCACCAAGGGTCAGCTCGACAATCGCCTCGAGGGTCAGGCGGGTAAGTCCACTTTGCAGCAAATGGTCGATACGGCGCTCGTCCTTCAGTACGGCAAGGCCCAAAACATTACCGTAACCGATGCCGAAATTCAGGAGCAGCTCAACCAGCTCGAGCAGCGCTTCCCGCCCGGTCAGTTCGAGACAATCCTCAAGAACCAAGGGCTGACCATGGACGACGCAAAGAACATCGAGCGAGTGCAGCTCATCGTCAAGAAAGCCGTTGACAAACAGGTCAACATCAGCGACGCGCAAGTCAGAGACTTTTTCAATAAGAACAAGTCGCTCTACAACACGGGCGAGCAAGTTCGGGCGCGCCACATTCTGGTGAAGACAAAGACGGAAGCTGATAGTATCGAAGCGCAGCTGCGCAAAGGGGCAGACTTCGCGACCCTAGCGCGAAAGGCTTCGATCGATCCGGGCAGCAAAGCGGCAGGCGGCGAGCTCGGCTGGTTCGGCCCGACGCAGATGGTCAAACCGTTCTCCGATGCGGCGTACGCGCTCAAGGTCGGCCAAACAAGCCAGCCCGTGCAGACGCCGTTCGGCTGGCACATCATCCAGCTGGAAGAGAAGCGGCCGGCGCATGCTGCGTCGCTAGCAGAAGCAGCTCCGAAGGTCCGTCAGACGCTGTTGCAACAGGCTGAAGCCGCACAAAGCGGTCCGTTCATCCAATCGCTGCGTGAAAAGGCAAAGATTGAGATCAACGATCCGCGCTTCAATCCGCTCTTCCCGCCGACGCCTGCGCCAATGGGCGCGTCTCCGACACCGACAGGCAAGTAACGACAAAGGCGCGGGCTTGACCCGCGCCAAACCTTTTCTGGGATGCCCCAACTCTCCATCGTGGGCCTCGGCCCGAGCGACGCCGGCCTCCTGACGGTCGGCGCGCTCGAGCGCTTGCGTGCTTCACCAAAAGTCTTCACCATCAATGCGGCGCCCGCGACGCTCCAGTACTTGCGCTACGCCGGCATCGAGGTGGTGAGCGCACCGTTTGACGCTGGCGCTCTCTTGCGAGGCGTAAACAGCGCGGTGGATGCCGCGGCTTCACTCTTTGCACAAGGCGATAGTGCACTCGGTGTACCGGGTCACCCGCTACTGGATTTTCCGGGCCTGCCGCACTTGCTGCATGCGCTGTCGGCGCGCGGCATCGCGGTGAGCATCGTGCCTGGCGTGCCGCGTGCGGCGCTCTCGGCGGCTGCTATGTCGCCGCTCCTCCCCTTGCCGCCCGTCGCGCTGCATCACAGCTGGGACGAGCTCGTTGAAATCATGGCGCGGCTGCGCGCCTGCTGTCCGTGGGACCGCGAGCAAACGCACGAGTCGCTCTTGCCCTACCTGGTCGAGGAAACTCACGAAGTCGTTGAGGCCGTCGACGAGCGTGACTCGAAGAAACTATGCGAGGAACTCGGCGACCTGCTTCTGCAAATCGTCTTTCACGCGCAGATCGCGTGTGAGCAGGGCAAGTTCGCCGTCGCAGACGTCATCGATGCGCTTGCCAATAAGATGATTCGTCGCCATCCGCACGTCTTTGGTGACGCGAGCATTTCGACGACCCAGGAGCAAATGAAATCCTGGGAGATGATTAAGACGCAAGAGGCTTCGATCCGCCACCGCGAGTCATTGCTCGACGGCATCCCCAAGACGCTGCCGTCGCTTTTGCATGCGCAGCGCATGCAAGAAAAAGCCGGCACCGTTGGTTTCGACTGGCCGCAGGCTCACGACGTTATCGAAAAGCTGGACGAGGAACTCGCCGAGCTACGCAGCGCGATCAATGCGCGCGATGCGTCCAACATGCGCGACGAACTCGGCGACGTGCTCTTTACGATCGTCAACCTGGCGCGACGCTGCGGGCTGGATGCCGAGGCTGCATTGCGCCAAGCAAACGCGAAGTTTCGGCGGCGTTTCGCCACGATGGAGCGGATCGCGGGCGGCGGCGCAACTGCGCTCGCCAATCGTAGCTTGGACGACCTCGACGAACTGTGGCAGCGGGCGAAAGAGCATGAGACTGGACAAGTTTCTTAAGGTCTCTCGCCTGGCCAAGCGCCGCAGCGAAGCGAAGGAAGCGCTCGACGCCCGGCGGATCGAGTGCGCAGGCAAGCCGGTGAAAGCATCCTATACGGTCAAGCCTGGTGATGAGCTCACGATCCGCTACGCCACGCGCACCGTTCGCGTGCGTGTGGAAGCGGTGCCAGAGCGGCCCGCACAGAAGACGAGCCCGCACGAATTGTACAGCATCTTGGGAGATGTGCGCTCCCGGTAGGATGAATGCGTTGGACCAGAACCCGCAGCCACCGCGTCTGACAATCGGCATGTTCACCGATACCTACACGCCCGAGACAAACGGTGTGGTGACGTCGATCGTGTCGACCGCCCGTGCGTTGCGCCGGCGCGGCAACCGCGTCATCATCGTCGCCCCGGCGCATCCGGAAGGCGATGAAGAGCACCCCGACATCTTCCACTTGCGCTCGGCTTCGTTTCCTTTTTATCCTGAATCTCGGATGGCGTTCCCGCTGCCGGCCAAGGTCGTCGCCAACTTGCCGGCGGTTCCATTTGACGTCGTCCACGCTCACACGTTCTTCTTTATAGGCTGCCTGGGTGCGTATCTCGCGCGACTGCGCACGATGCCGCTCTTCTTCACCCATCACACGCGATTTGAGGATTACCTCCATTACCTGCCGGTCCATCAGCGCATCACGAAGCCGCAAACATTGTGGGTTACGCGTGAGTTCGCGAATCAGTGCGATCGCGTCGTCGCGCCGTCGCAAGGCTCAGCCGACCTTTTGCGGTCGTATGGCGTCAGAGCACCGCTTGAGATTCTGCCGGGCGGCGTCGACCTTGAGAGCTTCGGTCCCCAGGCAGACGAGCCGGCGGAAATCCGCGCCGCGCGACCTGGGCCGGTGTTGTTGTCCGTTGGGCGGCTTGGAAAAGAGAAAAATCTCGAGTTGCTGCTGGACGCGTTTGACATCATGGCACGTACGCTTCCCCAGGCGCGCCTCATCATGATCGGCGATGGCCCGCATCGCGCTGAGCTCGAACGCCGAGCGTCTGCGATAGGGACGGGCAGCCAGGTCAGCTTTACCGGCGCACTCGAACAGCAGCAACTCGGCGCTTACTATCGAAACGCTGACGCGTTCGTGTTTACCTCGTTGACCGAAACGCAAGGGCTCGTTTTAGTGGAAGCGCTGGCGCATGGGCTCCCGGTGATTGCGGTGGATTGCCCAGTGACGCGGGATATCCTGATCGGCGATTCAGGAGTGCTGACGCCGGAAGATGCGGCTGGTTTCGCCGCTGCCGTCACCGCGTTGGTCGGCGAACCGGCGGCACGGCGAGTTGAGCGCAAGGATGCAGCTCGTCGCGCCGCCGCGCCCTTCTCCATCGACGCGCTCGCCGAGCGGCTTGAGGCGCTCTACCTGCGCGCACGCCGCGACGTCGCGGTCGCGCGCTCGTAGAAGGAACCATTGTTCTCGCGCGACGCGAAGGACGAAGTAGCGAGTGCCCGACTGGAGCGCTCGTGCTGCCCAACGTCGTTTCTGCGCGGGCTGACGCTGGCAAGCGCGATCTCGCGTTCCAACGGTTCTCGAGTCCTGGCCGTTGCGAGCGAACGTGCGTCGGTCGCTCGTGCCGTCATCGCAGCCGCCCATCTCGCCGGGCTCGAAGCGCACGCCGTTCGCGCACCCAAACGGAGCACCGGCAACCGCTGGACCGTGACTATGCCCGCACCGCTTGGCCGCACGCAGCCGCGAACCGTGAGAAAGTCTGAGCGGCTCCCGCAGCGCCTATGCTGCCGCCGCGCGTGGCTGCGTGCGGCATTCCTGTCCTGTGGCTCGGTCAGCGATCCTGTACGCGGCTACCACCTCGAGTTCTTTTGCCGCCACGATCGCGTTGCTCGGCTGATTTGCGATCTCATTGCCGGCTTCGGGGTCGATGCTGGCATCACGCGCCGACGCAACCGGCCGCTCGTCTACGTCAAAGTGGCGGACGCCGTGTCTGTGCTGCTCGGCCAGTTGGGCGCCAATCGCGCGGTCTTGCGTCTGGAGGGGCAACGCGCGTTGAAGCAGACGAAGAACTCGATCCGCCGGACCGTCAACAGCGAAGCAGCAAATGCCGCGCGCGCTGCGACCTCTGCCGCGCGGCAGCGTGAAGCGGCGACACGCGTGATTGCAAAAGTTGGGCTTTCCAACATATCGCCGGCAGCGCGTGAGGCAGCGCAACTTCGCATTGCCTATCCGTCGAAAACGCTGCGGGAATTGGCACGTGCGGCGCGACCGCCGATTACCAAAGCGGCAATGGCGAGCCGCCTGCGACTTTTGGAGCGCATGACCAAGAGGTAACCCTGCTTGGGCCGGCGGACTACTTTCGCCCACGCTCAATATTACCGTTTTACAACAACGGACCCGAGGTCCGTTTCCCCTTGCCGGAGGCTTTCTCATGGCAACCCGCCTCGCCATCAACGGTTTCGGGCGCATCGGCCGTCAGGTGCTGCGCGTCCTCCTCGAGCGCTACAAGAATTTCGAAGTCGTCGCTGTCAACGATTTGGGCGACGCCAAGACGGCCGCGCATCTCTTCAAACACGACTCGACCTACGGCAACTATCCGGGCAGCGTCACGCATGGCGATGGATCACTTTCGATCGACGGCCATGCGATCAAGCTGCTCTCCGAGCGCAACCCCGCTAGCCTGCCATGGAAGGACCTCGGCGTCGGCCTGGTGATCGAATCGACGGGTTTCTTTACCGATGGCACGAAGGCGAAGGCGCATCTTGATGCGGGCGCTCAGCGCGTTATCATATCCGCGCCGGCCAAGAACGAAGATGTCACCATCGTGCTCGGCGTCAATGAAGACACGTATGAGCCTTCCAAACATAAGATTATTTCGAATGCGTCATGCACAACGAACTGTCTGGCACCAGTTGTCAAGGTGTTGTCAAACGAATTGGGCATCGCCAAAGGTTCAATGACGACGGTGCACTCGTATACGAACGATCAGCGCATCTTGGATTTCCCACACGAAGACTTGCGCCGAGCCAGGGCTGCGGCCATCAACATTATCCCCACCAGTACGGGCGCGGCGAAAGCGCTCCATCTCGTCGTGCCCGAAGTTAAAGGCAAGCTCGATGGCTGCTCGCTGCGCGTGCCGACGCCGACGGTGTCGATCGTCGACCTGGTTGTCGAAACTCTCAAGCCAACGACGAAGGATGCGGTCAATGCGCTCTTCCGTCAGTATGAGAGCGGCCGTATGAAAGGCATCCTGGGGGTGACCGATGAGCCGCTCGTCTCAACAGATTTTCGAGGCGACCCGCGCTCGTCGATCGTGGACGCGTTGTCGACGATAGTGGTCGACGACAATCTCGTCAAGGTCCTTTCCTGGTACGACAACGAGTGGGGCTACTCCAATCGCGTGGCCGATCTCGCCGCCTTCATCTTGGCAAAGGACTCGTAGTGCCCCAGGCACGCCTCGAAGATCTCAATCTTTCGGGTAAGCGGGTGCTGGTCAGGGAAGACCTCAACGTGCCGATCGAGGACGGACGCATCAGCGATGCGACGCGCATCCATGCTGCGGTGCCGACGCTACGCGATTTGCGTGCGCGTGGCGCGAAGGTCATTGTGATGTCGCATCTGGATCGCCCGGGCGGGAAAGTGGTTGAAAGCCTGCGCCTTGCACCCATTGCTCGCGCGCTTGGCGACGCCTTGAGCTGCGACGTCACTGCGGTTTCCGATTGCATAGGGGACATTGCCGCACAAGCGCTGGCCGGCATGAAAAACGGCGATGTGGCGCTGCTCGAGAATCTGCGCTTTCATCCCGGCGAGGAAGCAAACGATCCGGCGTTTGCGCAAGCCTTGGCCGCGCTTGGGGATATCTACATCAACGATGCATTCGGCACGGCGCACCGCGCACACGCCTCAACCGTCGGCATAACGGAGTACGTGCCCTCGTATATGGGTCCGCTCTTGGCGCGTGAGATTGAGATCCTCGACCGGGTTCTCCAGCATCCACACCGGCCGTTCATTGCAGTGCTGGGCG
Organism: Vulcanimicrobiota bacterium; assembly: GCA_030948685.1. GTDB lineage: Bacteria > Vulcanimicrobiota > Vulcanimicrobiia > Eremiobacterales > Eremiobacteraceae > JAFANK01. The sequence goes on from JALYZV010000111.1 coordinate 25,672, forward strand.
GAGCGAAAGTTTCGGACAAGATCGGCGTGCTGGAGCGCTTGCTGGGCATATGCGACGCTGTCGTGGTGGGTGGCGGCATGGCAAATACGTTGCTCGCAGCCGAAGGGTTCGATGTTGGAAAATCGCTGCGCGACCCCGATCTCGGACCCGCCCAGGCCATCATGCAAAGAGCCGAAAGTGCGCATGCCAATGTGCATCTTCCCACTGACACTGTGCTGGCAACGTCGCCGCTCGCGACCGATGAGCAAACTCGCGAAGCGCCGGTCAGCGAGGTTAGCCCCGACGAAATGATCCTCGATATTGGACCGGACACGGCGGTTGACTTCCGCTTTGTCATCCTCAAGGCGAAGACGGTGCTCTGGAACGGGCCGATGGGAGTTTTCGAGAACGACGCGTTTTCGGCAGGCAGCGAGAGCGTCGCGAAGGCGATCGTTGACTCCGGCGCGCTGTCGGTCGTGGGCGGCGGCGATACAGCGGCTGCCGCGCACAAGTTCGGGTTGGCGGACAAGATGACGCACATCTCGACGGGCGGCGGGGCCACGCTTGAGTATATCGAGGGCAAGGAGCTGCCCGGCATCGCCGCGCTGCGAAAAAAGGCGAGCGCGTGAAGCGCAAGCCGCTGTTCGCTGGCAACTGGAAGATGTACAAGACGCCCGCGCAGGCGAGCGACTACATCGCTTCATTTTGGGCGGCGGCAGAGGCGCTCGTGCCGCGCGCCGACATCGTGCTTTGCGCGCCGTTCGTGGATCTCGAGACACTGCGGGTCGACCTCGCGCCGTCGTCGGTCAAGATTGGCGCCCAAGACTGCTTCTGGGAAGCCGAAGGCGCGTACACCGGTGAGGTCAGTGCGCGGATGCTCCAGGCGAGCAACGTTTCGTACTGCATCGTCGGCCACTCCGAACGCCGGCGTTTGTTTGCCGAGACGGACGAGACGGTGGCGCGTAAGGTGTCTGCGCTTCTGGGCTGCGAGATCACGCCGATTGTCTGCGTGGGCGAGTCGCTCGAGGAGAAAAAACAAGGCTGGACTGCCGAACGCGTCGCAGCGCAAGTGCGCGCCGGCCTTGGCCACCTCACCGACGAGCAGCGGGCGAAGGTTGTCATCGCCTACGAGCCGATCTGGGCAATCGGCACTGGACTTGCCGACGACCCTGCCTCGGCCAACGCCACCATCACTTTGATTCGACAAACGGCGGGTGGTTTGAGTGATGCACGCATCGTGTACGGCGGTTCGATGAACGCTGACAACTGCAGCGCCTACTGCATGCAACCGGCCATCGATGGCGGCCTTATCGGCACTGCGAGTCTCGACCCGCGAAAGTTTATCCAGCTTATCATCAACGCGCTCAAATGAGCGGTGACGCGCAGAGGCCTCATGAAGACTCCTGACAACGCACGCGTCATCCTCTGCGTGCTCGATGGGTTCGGCATCACAAAAGAAACGCGTGGCAACGCTATCGCCGCCGCGCCAATGCCAAACTACCGACGCATCGCCGCGCAGTATCCATACACGGTGATTGGTGCGGCCGAGGAATCGGTAGGACTGCCCAAAGGGCAACAGGGCAACAGCGAAGTCGGCCACCTCAATCTAGGGGCGGGACGCGTGGTGCTGCAAAGCATGACGCGCATCGATCGAGCGATCGACGAGGGGACGTTCGCGGCCAATCCCGTCTTGCAGCAGTGCTTCGCGCATGTCAAGCGCACCGGTGGAACGTTGCACCTGCTCGGGCTCGTCTCCGACGGCGGGGTGCACTCGTCGATAAAACACCTGGTTGCCGCGATGAATGCGGCTGCCCAGGCGAGCGTCGAGGTAAAGATCGCTGCCTTCTTGGACGGTCGCGACACGCCGCCGCAGAGCGCGGGCTCCTACGTACGCCAGGTCCTCGAGCACGCCGAACGGCTCGCCAATGCGTCAATTTCGATGATCTGCGGGCGGTTTTACGCGATGGATCGCGACAAGCGCTGGGAGCGCACGAAAATTGCTTACGACGCGCTCGTCAACGGCCAAGCAGACGTGGCACCGTCGGTGCAAGCCGCACTGGATGCCGCATACGCGCGTGGTGATACCGACGAGTTCGTCAAGCCAACCATCATCGGAGAAAAAGCCCAGCCCATCATCCGCGACGGAGACGCGTGCTTTTTCTTCAATTACCGCCCCGACCGCGCGCGTCAACTCACTCGGGTCTTCTCAGACGAAAACTTTACCGAATTCCCGGTCAAACGTTTTCGCGACTTTCTTTTCGTGCTCATGACGCAATATGACGTCACCTTCACGAACCCCGTGATGTTCGGCAAGATCTTCGAGCGCTGGACGCTCGGTGAAGTGTTGGAACAGGCATCGCTTCGGCAACTGCGACTAGCTGAGACCGAGAAATACGCCCACGTTACCTATTTCTTTTCGGGTGGGCGCGAAGAGCCGTTCGAGCAAGAAGACCGCATCCTTGTGCCCTCCGCTCGCGATGTCGGCACGTACGATCGCCTGCCAGAGATGCGAGCCAGGGAGATCACCGACAAAGCGGTCGAGGCGATTGCTTCCAAACGCTATCCGCTCGTCGTCATGAACGTCGCGAACCCCGACATGGTCGGGCATACCGGCAAGTGGGATGCAATTATTACGTCGCTAGGCGTCGTCGACGAGTGTCTGGGCAGACTTGAGGCCGCGACGATCGAGACTGGCGCGATCCTGATCGTGACTGCCGATCACGGCAACGCCGAACAGAAGATCGATCTGGTGACGGGCGGAGAGCTGACCGCGCATACGTGCAATCCCGTGCCGTTCATCGCCGTCAGCAACCCGGTCATTGGCCAGCTCGCAGGCAGCGGCAGACTGGCTGACGTCGCGCCGACGATTTGCCAGCTACTGGCGCTGCCTCAGCCGGCGGTCATGACTGGCCACAGCCTGCTGGCTGCCTCGCGCGAATCTCAGCCCGCGCAATGAGCCGCTTACGGCGACGACGTCTGCGCTGATCCTCCGAAAAACTTTACCGAGATCGTCCCGTCGTTGTTGACGAAGATGCCCATGTCGATGACGCCTCCGTCGACCGGCATGTGCGTGTTACGGAATTTCCCACAGGCGGATCCTCCACCCCACATTCCCCCGCCGGCCGAGTCGGGATTGCGGTCGGTTGGCGTTGACCACACGGCTGCGAGCTGGCCTTTGGTGTACTGCATGAACGTCATGATGTATGGATTGCAATGGCCTGACCCACCCGTCAAGACCTTGATTTGATCGCCGTTGGATCTCGTGATGTTCGCGCAGACTTCACCTGGCCCACACTTCTCCACCGCCGTCGCCACGTCACCATTGGCATACGTCACGGGGCCGAGTGAGCCATCAGCGAGCGTCGCCGTTGGTCGGCCCAATATAATGGTGAGAACGACACCAACAATGATAGCAAGCGCAAAGGGTAATCGCTTCATGAAATGATCCTCCGCTTGTGGCTCGATACGGTCACATATTGGCAATAGCCTGGTAGCGCGCCGGTCACATAGCCTCGCTACTTTGTAGCCTCCTCATCTCCGGGGAGGCTCTCGTTTCATGGACACTCAGGATGCTCTCGCTGCCGCGGCCGCCGGCATGCGCCTACAAGCCGACACACTCGATGTCATCGCCCAGAACCTTGCCAACATCGCAACCCCCGGTTTTCGCGCGCGCGACGCCGCCTTCGCGCGGTTTGGCGACGAGTTACAAGCACGCGTCGGCATGAGTTCATCCCAGGGCGCGCTACGCCGAACTGATGTGCCGACTGACCTTGCCCTCTCCGGCGCTGGATACCTCGCCGTTGCAACGCCTGACGGCGTCCGCTACACGCGAGATGGGCGCATGTCTGTTGACCCGCACGGATATCTCGTTGACCAGAGAGGCAATCGCGTCCTCGGCTCGCTCGGCCCTGTCCATTTCCCGCAGGGCAGCCATGTCGATGAAGAGGGCAGGGTCTACAGCGGCGGCATTGCCAGAGATCGATTGCGCATTGTGTCGTTCGATGCCGAGTTCGCGGCTGGTGACCTGTTCGCGGCGCCGCCCGGGTGCCTGCCCAAGCGTGCAACAGCGCGCGTGCATGCCGGCTTTGTCGAAGATTCTGGCGTCGATGCGATGACCGAGATGACCGCACTCATCGCAACCCAACGGGCCTACGAGGCCAACGAGAAATCGGCAGCGCGCACGGATGAGTCGTTGCGCCGCGTCGTCACCGATCTTCCCACTGCCCGCTCGTGAACCGCACGCTTTCCGTGGCCGCAGCCGGCATGGCGACGCAGCAGGCCCTGCTCGAGACCATCGCCGCCAACCTGGCCAACATCGACGTTCCGGGCTATCGCATAAGCCGGACAGATTTCTCCGCGTTTATCAGCCCGGATGGCCGAGTTATCGCGCCTGAGATCGGCCGAGCGCGCAAGTTATTCACGCAAGGCCGTCTTGACCTTACGAGCAACCCGCATGACCTGGCAATTGACGGCGCCGGCTTCTTCGTCGTCCTCTCGCAACGCGGGAGCCGCGCCTACACCCGCGCGGGCAACTTCTCGCCGGACGCTTCGGGTCGGTTGCAGCTTCCAGGCGGCGCGGCACTGGAAGGGGTGCGCCTGCCCTCGGGTACCACGAGCTTCAGCGTCGACGAGCACGGCAAGGTGCTTGCACGGGTTGTTGGACGCAAAGGCGACATTGGCGCCGGCCGGATCACGCTTGCCGAATTCGCTGACCCTGCGTCGCTTGCGCTCTCACCCGACGGGTTATTCTACCAGACGGCTGCTGCGGGGGGACTGCAGCTGGCTACCGCCGGTGCGCCACTCGGCGTGATCAAACAGCGCTATCTCGAGCGGGCCAACGTGACGGTGGTCGCCGCCATGATGGCGGTTCTCGCCGCGCAGCGCGCGTACGAGGCCAACGCAAAAGTCGTGCAGGCTGCCGACGAAATGTTGCGGCTGGCCAATAACCTCGAGCGCAACTAATGCAGCTGCCGGCCGCAACGCAACCAGACCTCCCCCAGCTTCACGATCTCTGCGGGCAATTCGAACAGGTGTTGATCGCCTCGCTCGTGCCCGCATCACTTTTCCAAACCACGAGCGCAGGTGATGCCGTTGAGACGGCCGATGCAACCATCGAATCCGGGCAGAGCGCGATGATGTTCAGCCAGGCATTTGCCGTGGCGCTCGAGCGTGCCGGCGGGCTGGGGCTGGGCCGCGAGATGTACCAGTTGCTCGTGCAGGCGCGTCGATGATTCCGCGAGTCGAGGGTGACATCGAGGAAGCGGCGCGTATGTTTGCGCTCACCAGATCGTCACGTGCTCGCGAGCGCCTGTGCGAGCTTGCGCTCCCTCTTGTGCGCCGGATCGCGGCTGGCGTGTTGCGTCGCCTGCCGGCGCATTTTACGGACGATGACCTGATCGGCGACGGATGCCTCGGCCTCTTGCGCGCCATCGATCGATTCGACCCGGAACACGGCCACAGTTTCGAGAGTTGGGCGGCGCGTATCGTGCGCGGTGCCATGCTCAACGGTTTGCGACGGATGGACACAGTGCCGGAACGCGTGCGGCGTGACGCACGTAACCTCGATCGCGCCCGCTGGGAGATTGCTCAAGCCGCTGGTGCGACTCCCTCCGACGAAGCCGCAGCCGATGGTGCCGGCCTCAGTCGCAAGAAGCTCGAGGCGGTGCTGCTCGCGCTGCGCCGCGCGATACCCCTCTCGCTCGAGGCACCAATCCCACATCCATTCGACAGCGTGGTAACCTTGCGCGATAAGCTTGCGGCTGAAGGCGCCGATCCGGCGCTCGCAGCAACGTCGCGCTGCGTTCGAGCCGCCGTGGCCCAGGCCGTCATGCAACTGCCGCCCCGCGAGAGAATGATCATCGCGACATTCTACACGGGCGATACAACGTTTCGCGCCATCGGCGGCCGTCTTGGCATTAGCAAACAACGCGTCTCGCAGATCCACGGCCATGCGCTGGCGAGTCTGCGCAACATGCTCGCAGCTCAGCTACTCGACGCATGACGGTACGTGCACCCGGGACTCCGGAAATCCCAGCGCTCGAGGTCGCGGCAGGACGACCAATCACGCCGAGCGCGATTGCGGCATCGTTCGGCGTCGTGGTCGGCGGTACGCCGAATGGTGACGTCATTGTGGTCAGCCAGCGTGCGCTCGCTATGATCCGAGCGGGTCTTGCAGTCCGGGCACTCGTCATCGCCGGCTTGGAAACGCTGCGGCGTACGGTCGCGTTGGGCGCGAATCGCACGTTGCGGCTTGAAAGCGGGATCTTCCAGTTGGTCTAGCTAGATCTTGGCGACGGCGTTCTTGAGGCTGGGTATATCGTCGACGAGTTCGAGCTGGCGCGTCAAGAAGTTCCGCAAGTCATGTTTTGCAGCCACGGTTTTATCGGAGACGCGCTGCAGCTCGGCTTTCGCTTCTGAGATCTGGTGCTTGACGTTCTTGAGATCATCCTCGATCTCGATTTTGGCACGCTGCTTGATCAGGTCAACTTCTTTGTGCGCGCTGGCCTTGAGTTCGTCGGCAGTCCGTTGCGCCAGAACGAGCGTGCTGCGCAGGCTATCCTCCATGGCCTTGAAATGCGAAACCTTTTCTGCCAGCTCGGTGACTTGTGTCTCAAGGCGAGTGCGTTCTTCAATGTCGGCCTCGAGCGTCTCGATCACCTCGTCGAGAAACTGGTCGACCTCTTCGCGGGCGTAGCCCTGAATTGACTTTTTGAATTCCTTGTGCTGGATGTCGACGGGGGTGATCTTGGCGGCCACGCGTCGTCCCTCTAGTAGCCTTCGTATCCCGCGGCTGCGGCCAGATCCGTGTCGCGTGCGGTCACCGGCACGTTTGCCGGTACGAAGAGGTAGATGCCCTCGCCCAAACGCTGCATTTTCCCATCGACCGTATACACGACCCCGCTCAGGAAGTCCACGATGCGCTGGCAGAGCGCGCGGTCCGCGCCCACCAGGTTCACCACAATGTGCCGCGCCGCGCGCAAATTGTCGGCAATTTCGGTCACTTCGTCGAAGCGGCGCGGGTGGAAGATGGATACGCCGCGGCAGCGTCCACTCTTACTCTCCGGGAAAAGGAGAACGTTCTTGCGCGGCTCGTCTGTGATGCTGACATCCTCGTAGTCGTCATCAGCCTCGCTGCCGGCCAAGAAGTCTTTGACTTTCGCCCACATGCCCATTTGCGCTATGTCCTTCCTCGCTCGCTGAGATAAGGTTGGATGATGGGATTAGAGTTCCTGGACTTATTCGTTCGTCCGAGCGCGTGCAGAAGCCTATCGCTTACAGAAGCGTTACCTTTGCCGGACGTGCGCCGAAAAGCGCCGTGCCGACGCGCACCATTGTTGAACCGGCTGCAACTGCGAGCTCGAGATCGTCACTCATTCCCATAGAGAGCGTGTCAACGTGGGGCGACAGCGCACGCAGTTGCTCGAACTGTCCCCCAACCGATGCAAACGCTTCGGCAGTCGTTGCGGCATCGCGCGGGCCCATCGCCATCAATCCGCGGACTCGCAGGTTCGGGCACGCATTGAGCGCCGCCACGAAGTTCGCGAGCTCGGCAGGCGCAACTCCCTGCCGCCGGTCGTCAGCTGCGTTGACCTGCACCAGGACGTCGAGCACTTTGCCTTCTGCCGCGGCTCCCTCGTCGAGAGCGCGCGCAATCGCAAGACTGTCGATTGTTTGAACGACATCGAAGAGCGCCGCAATGCGACGAGCCTTGTTTCGCTGCACGCGCCCGATGAAGTGGCGCACGGCCGCCTTGGGCAACGCAACGGTAGCAAACTTTTCAGCCGCCTCTTGATAATAGTTCTCTCCGATTTCGGTGAGTCCGGCGGCAAGGGCCGCCTCAACTGCGTCGGGGCCAAACCCTTTGCTGACGGCGAGGATGGCGATGCCGCTTGGATCTCTGCCGCCGGATGCACTGGCGCGCTGGATCCTCGAGCGCACGGCCGTTAGGGCACCCACCACACGCGATGGGTCGATGGCTGGCATGCATGGGCAGTTCCGAGCCGTTGCCTGTTTTTACTTCACAATTGAGGTCGTACTTTTTTGCAACAGGGCCAAGCGCTGCTCGCTCCAGGCGCGAAACTTACTCTCAAGGATCGCGCTGCGTGCTGAGCGCGCGAGGCTGGTGAGAAACGCAATATTGTGCACGCTGACGAGACGTGGCGCCAGCATCTCGCCGGCGCGGAATAGGTGCGACAGGTAGGCACGCGTGAACGACGAGCAGACTGGGCACGGGCACTTAGGATCAAGCGGGCTGAGATCGCGTGCGAAGCAGGCGTTGCGCAAATTGAGCCGGCCCGCAGCGGTGAGCGCTAATGCATGGCGCGCGCTGCGCGTTGGATAGACACAGTCAAACATGTCAACGCCGCGACCCACCGCGTCGATGAGGTCTTCCGGCGTGCCGACACCCATCAAGTAGCGCGGCTTGTCTGTGGGCAGCTCCTGGGTGGTCGCCGAGACCATCGCGACACCAGTGCTGCGATCTTCACCCACCCAGAGACCGCCGATGGCATAGCCGGGGAAATCCAACGCAGCAAGTTCTTGCGCTTGCCTGCGCCGCACGCTCTCATATGTTGAACCTTGCACGATGGCAAACGTCAGCTGATCGCTTCGCCGGATCGCGCTGCGTGCTCGCTTCGCCCACTGCAGCGTGCGCGCAGCGGACTCGCGCGCGCGTTCCTCGTCGACGCCTGCCGGGGCACAGTCGTCGAGCACCATGGCGATGTCGCTGCCCAAGGCCTCTTGCAGCGCAACGACCGATTCGGGAGTAAAGGTGTGGCGCGATCCATCCAGGTGCGATGCGAAGTGGTAGCCGTCGTCGTCGACGCGCGATAGCCGCGAGAGTGAGAATACTTGAAAACCGCCGCTATCGGTCAGAACCGCGCCGGGCCATGACATGAACTCGTGCAGACCACCCGCTTGAGCGATAAGCTCCGCGCCAGGCCGCAAATAAAGATGATACGCGTTGGCCAAGATGATCGAGACGCCGCAGGCAGCGAGTTCGTCAGGCGAGACGCCCTTGACCGATGCTTGGGTGCCCACCGGCATGAAGACGGGTGTCGCAACGTCGCCGTGTGGTGTGTGGATCGTTCCCGCGCGGGCGCCGCCATCAACGGCTTGCAGGGTAAAGCAGCTCACGGCGTGCCGCCTGCACGTAGTCGTTTGACGAGCGCAGCGAAATCGTCCGGCCAAGCCGCGCTGAAATGTAGGTGTCTGCCGGTGACGGGGTGCGCGAACTCCAATGCCGCAGCATGCAGCGCTTGACGTTTCATAACGAGGCCGGGATGGCTCGGTCCATAGGTCTCGTCGCCGATGATCGGATGGCCGATCGCGGCGCAGTGCACCCGGATCTGGTGGGTGCGGCCGGTCTCGAGCTCGACGCGCAGCCTGGCCGCCGAAGCAGGAGCTGACGGATCGGGCGGCATGATGCGGGCAAAGGTTTCTGTCACGTGATAGTGCGTCACGGCGCGACGGCCGTCTTCTCGCACTGCGAATCTCGTTCGTTCGTGCGGATCCCGCCCAAGCGACGCGTCGATCACGCCACGTGGGTTTGCGGGAATACCCCACACGATTGCATCGTACGAACGCTTGACGCGGCGCACAGCCATCGCCGCCGTCAGGGCCGTCATCGCGCGATCGGTCTTGGCGATGACGAGCAGGCCTGACGTATCCTTGTCAAGCCGGTGGACGATGCCCGGTCTGCGAACACCGTTGATGGCCGGCAGTGGCCCGAGCTTGGCGAGCAGCGCGTTCACCAGCGTTCCGTCGAGATGGCCGCGCGCGGGGTGCGTTGCCATGCCTGGCGGTTTGTCGACGACGCAGAAATCTGCCTCATCGTGGACAATGCTGATCGCAATGTCCTGCGGCTTGGCCGAAGGATCGCGCAGCGGCGGCATGTCGACCACAACGCGCTGTCGCGCTTCGATAACCATGGCGGGTTTGGCGGCACGGCCAATCACGCGCACGCGCCCCTGACGGACGAGTTGGGCACACATCGTTCGCGAGTGCCCTAGGCGTCGTGCCAGAACAGTGTCCAAGCGGTGGCCGGCATCTTCATCCGTGGTGATGAAGTCGAGGCGTTCGATCATTCTTCCGCGGGCGCGGTGTACGGCACGCCCGTCGGCGCTTGCGCTTGCGATTGTTCTTCCGGCGTGGGCGCGAACGAGACCTCGGTTGACTGTTCCGGCTGCCGCTGCACGTCACGTTTTTTCTCATGGGCAAGCATCTGCAGCAATAAGAGCCCGACCCCGATGGTGATCGCCGAATCGGCAACGTTGAAGACCGGCCACACCCGGAAGTCGATGAAGTCGTGCACGTAGCCGAAGCGCAGCCGGTCAACAATATTGCCGACCGCGCCGCCAAAGATGAGCGCGAATGCGATGTGCACCGGTGTCGCCGCGCCCTCCTTGCGGTACCAAAGGTAAAATCCAATGAGGACGGCCGATGCGGCGGCCGTCAACAGCAGCGGATGGGTGCCGAATAACCCAAATGCTCCGTGATAGTTCTGCACGTAGGTGAGATATAGCACGTGCGGGATCACGATGCGGCTCTCGCCGGGAAGGAAATGGTTGGCCACCGCGGTTTTGGTGACGTGGTCAGTGACGATGACGGCCAGCGCCAGCGCCGCCAACAGGACGGGCCGCAGGCTGCTCACGCCGGTGACGGACTCTCAGGGCGGCGCGCATAGGAGGCCATTAGACTTTCGATGCTTTGTCCGGTAATCCAACTAATATAGACGGGCACGAGCGGCAGCACGCATGGTGAGATGAACGAGACGACGCCAGCGATGAAGACCGCGCTGGCTGAAATGACGTCACCTGACGCTTCCGGCCCCGTGCCCACATTGGCGAGGGCTGGGAACGTCTTATACAGCCATCCGGTAAAGCGCAAGAGTGAGTCGGTGAGGAGCACGAGTCCCATACCGATGACAATGAGGCCCGCGACAATCTCAATGGCGCGCAGATACGCCTTGATGCGATTGAGGAGCGGCAGCACGTATTGCAGTGCAATGGCAGTCATAAGGAACGGAACACCCAAGCCCAATGAGTAGATGAAAAGCAATTCCATGCCTTTCAACACTGTCTTCTCCTCGCTGGCCAGCGCCAGCACCGCCGCCAGAATTGGTCCGATGCAGGGCGACCAGCCGGCGGCAAAGCCGATGCCGACGAGAAATGAACTCGGGTAGGTCGTGCTCGACGTGCGGATCTGCAGACGCTTGTCCATTGCCAAGAACGCGAAGCGGAACAGGCCCAGCATATTTAATCCTAGAACGATGACGATGATGCCGAATATCCGCGTGATTATCACACGGTATTCGGCAAAGATCTGACCTATCGAGCTTGCTGTTGCCCCGGCAACGATGAAGACCAGGGTGAAGCCCGCGATAAACACCAGCGCGTGCGCAATGACGTTGCGCCGGACGGCGTCGGGCGGAAGTGAAGCTTGGGCAGCACCCGCTGCTAGGGTCGGCATCTAGGCTTGGCCTCTCTGCTTTGGTGAGATTTTAGGAGATCGACGATTGCTCGCGCCCCTCGCAACGAGCCCCCACTGGTTTACGTATCCCAACATTAACCCGGTTGCATTTCACATCTGGCGGCTCGACGTCAGATGGTACGGTCTCAGTTACCTTTTCGGCGCAATTCTTGTGTACCTCCAGTTACAAAGCCGGCGAAGCCGGGAACGCACAGGCCTGAGCATCGATCAAGCACAGGAACTCGTCGTCTACGCCATGATCGGCGTCATCCTCGGCGGCCGATTGCTGTTCTTGATCGCCGACATGCTCACACCCGTCAGTTCCGGCGGCCACGACGTTTCGTACTATCTTCAGAATCCCATTGAGATCGTTGCGATCTGGCATGGCGGTATGGCATTCCACGGCGGCTTCATCGGGGCGGTGCTGGGCATCTGGCTGTTCGTGCGTCGCTCGAACGTCAGCTTTTACCGAGTCTGCGATGAAATCGCGCTGTGGATGCCAGTCGCCATCGCTTCGACGCGCCTTGTCAATTTCATCAATGATGAGCTGCCGGGTCGACTGACCGATTCAGCTGTCGGCATTCAGTTTCCAGGCTACGCCGGCTACCGTTACCCGTCGCAGATCTTTGAAGCGATTGGTATGATCGCGATCGTCTTGCCGCTGGGTTGGATTTTGCACGGCTGGAGCAAACGCCGCGACGGACTCGTGTTTTGGGGCTTTATTGCAAGCTACGGTCTCGTGCGCACCATCGTCGAATTTTATCGCGAGCCTGGTATCGTCTTCCTGGGCCTAACCGCAGCCCAATATCTCACGCTCGCGATGCTCGTTATTGGGGCCGTCATGATGTGGCGGGTACAACAAGCGCCGGCCCAGCCCATTCGAAAAAGCGCTTCCGGCCGCGTGGTCAAGAGTTCGAGCGGAAGTTCATCGACCTGACGTCAGCGCTCCGACGTCGTTGCTTTGGCAAGCGCAATGCGCAAACCGTCGACGCTTTCCGCCCTCGACGACGGTTCAAATGCCGCGCCGTTGAGATCGACGGCGAGCGTTTCGCCCATGATGTACTCGCGAAAGGCCGCAACCGCTTCAGCCAGGTCGCCCGCGGTTTCAATGCGCAGGCGGATGCGATCGCTGACGTTCAAGCCGGCCTGCTTGCGCGCATCTTGAACCGCCCGCACCACCTCGCGAGCCAGACCTTCAAGCATGAGCGGTCGCTCGATGCGGGTGTCCAGCGCCACCAGCATCCCATCGCCCTCGGCGAAGGCAAAGCCGTGCGCCGATTTACTGTCGACGAGCACGTCTTGTGGTTCCAGCGTGAACGTTTGCCCGTTGGCGCTGACCTCGAAGGAGCGGCCGGCCGCTACCTCCTGTGCAACCGCGCGAGCATTTGCTGCTTCAAGCGCAGCCCGGACAGCCTGCAATTGTTTGCCGAGCCGCGGACCCAGACGTGGCAGGTTCGGCCGCAACGCGTATTCGATAAACTGCGCGTCGAGTCCGACGATTTGCACATCCTTGACATTGAGCTCTTCCAGCACGAGCGAGCGAAAACGCTTGAGAGCGGCTTCATCAGCAACCGTGCGCGCGCGCACGTACGCCACCCCAAGCGGCTGGCGCGTCTTGATTTTAGCAGCCGCTCGTGCCTGGCGACCAAGATCGACTGCTTGCTTTGCAACGCCCATCGCCTCGAGCAGCGTCTCGTCAACCGCCGGGGTATTCGCCTGCGGCCATGGGCACAGGTGCACGCTCTCGGGCGAATCGGCGCTCACCGGCCGGACGAGGTATTGGTGCAACGACTCGGCCAGAAAAGGCGTAAACGGCGCAAGCAACAGCGTGACGCGCGTCAGGCTTTCGTAGAGCGTGCGGTATGCTGCGTTCTTGTCCGGACTTTCGCCGCCGCCCCAGAAGCGGTCGCGCGAGAGCCGCACGTACCAATTGGAAAGATCATCGACGAAGCGTTCGATGGCGCGGCCGGCAGCCAGCGCATCGTAGCGCTCCAGCAAACCCGTTACATCGGCCGTCAGCCGCTCGTAGCTTGCGACTGTCCAGCGGTCGAGATCGGTCCGCTTTGCAAGCGGCACCTCCAGCGGCAGAGCCAGGCCATCTGCATTGGCATACATCGTAAAGAATTTTGCCGTGTTCCACAATGTGTTCAGCAACTTGTGCGAACCATCTTCGACGAGTTCCAATGAAACGCGTTTGGCTTCGCCGGGCGGGCTGCCGGTGAAAAAATACCAACGCAGCGAGTCGGCACCGAGCTTGTCGAAGATGAGATACGGATCGATGACGTTGCCTTTGCTCTTGCTCATCTTCTCGCCAGTCGAATCCACGACGTGGCCAAGGCAAATGACATTCTTGTAGGCCGGGCTGTTCAAGAGCAGCGTTGCAATCGCGTGCAGACTGTAAAACCAGCCGCGCGTCTGATCGACCGCCTCTGCGATAAAGTCGGCGGGAAAGCTCTCTTTGAACGCCGTCTCGTTCTCAAACGGGTAGTGAAACTGCGCGTACGGCATCGAGCCCGAGTCGAACCAAGCGTCCAGCACCTCGGGAACGCGGCGATATTCACGGCCCTCGTGGCGAAACGTTATTTCGTCGATAGCCGGCCGGTGCAGATCGAGCTTTGAAAGATCGCGCCCGGCGCACTTCGAGAGCTCGGCGACCGAGCCCACGCACATGAAATCTGCGCCATCGGTCCATAGCGGCAGGGGCGTACCCCAGAATCGCTCGCGCGACACGGCCCAATCGACGTTGTTCTCGAGCCAGTTGCCGAAGCGGCCGTATTTGATCGTTTCCGGATACCAGTTGATCTTGTCGTTGTTGGCAAGCAGCTGCTGCTTGAACGTCGTCGTGCGTACGAACCAAGCAGTCTTCGCGATATAGAGGAGTGGGTCGTCCGTGCGCCAGCCAAACGGGTAGTTGTGGCGAATCGTCCCCTGGCGAAACATCAGGCCGCGGCGCTTCAGGTCGGCCATGATCGGCTTGTCGGCGTCTTTGAAGAACAGCCCTGCCGCAACCGCGACGTCAGCAACGACATGCCCGGTGAAGTCCACACTATAGTAGATGGGAAGCTGGCGTGCCTTGCCCAGCGCGAGGTCATCTGGACCGTAGGCGGGCGCGACGTGGACGATGCCCGTGCCGTCCTCGGTCGTCACGAATTCCGCCGTGATCACATAGTAGCGGTCGTTGTCTTCCTTACAGTAATCGTAGAGCGGCTCGTAGCGAACGCCGGCGAGCTCGCTGCCTTTTACTTTTGCAGCAACGGTGACCGGCTCATCGTGGAAAACCTTTTCAAGCAACGGTTCGGCCACGATAAGCTTCTCACCGCCGCGCTCCACCACGCAATACGTGACCTCGGGATGAACCGCGAGGGCCATGTTCGCCGGGAGGGTCCACGGCGTCGTCGTCCACGCGAGCAGCGACGTATTGGGATCATCTTTGCGACGGAAACGCACGAACACCGACGGATCTTCCACTTCGCGGTAGCCTTGTGCGACTTCATGATCGGAGAGCGTCGCTCCGATGCGGGGGTCGTATGGCACCGATTTGTAATCTTGAACGACCAGCCCGCGATCCCAGAGCTGCTTGAAGACCCACCACACGGTTTCGATGTAGTCGTTGGAAAGCGTGTAGTAGGCGTCGTTGAGATCGACCCAATATCCCATGCGCTCGGTGAGCCGGTTCCAATCCCCGATATAGCGATAGACGCTCTCGCGGCAGCGGCGGGTAAACTCGGCGATGCCAACCTCAGCCTGAATGCGGCTTTTGTCAAGGATGCCGAGTTCTTTTTCGATTTCGTGCTCCACCGGAAGTCCGTGTGTATCCCAGCCTGCCTTGCGGCGGACGTAGTAACCACGCATTGTCCAAAAGCGTGGATATAAGTCCTTGAAAGCGCGCGCTAAAACGTGGTGGACGCCGGGCCGGCCGTTGGCGGTCGGCGGCCCTTCATAGAACGAGTAGCGTGGGCCGTCTTTGGTCTGCTCGAGCGTGCGCTCGAAAATGCGCTGTGTGCGCCAAAACTCAAGCATCGACTGCTCGCGCACCACCGGATCGACCCGCTCTGGGATAACGGGAAACTTCGGCTGGGCCTTCGTCATGCGACGGGTCTGGAGTGAGCGCCGTTAGCGTGGAGCCGATCGAAAATGGATTCGCGGGTAATGATTCCCACAAGCTCAGCGCCATCGTAGACCGGCAACTCGTCAACCCCGCACTCGTGCAGGCGCAGCAGGGCATCGCGCGCGGAATCGCGGCCGTTCAAGCGAGACGTTCGCGAAATCGGCACCATCACCGAGCTCATCGGCGTCTGATTCCACAGCGCAAGCGGTACGCCTGAGGTGTGCCGCACGTCCGCAAGACCAACCAGCGCGCCCTGATCGACCACTGGGTAACCGGTGCCCGGCCTGCCCGCCAGCTCGCCGATAAACGACGCAACCATGGTATTGGCCGGTACGGGGATCAGTGTTTTGAGCATGCAATCGGCGACGTGCATCTGTTCGAGCGCCAGGTCAATGCGCGCCTGACGGGCTGAGAACATGGCAGCTTGCGCGAGGAACGCAGCGATCACGATCCACCAGAAACCGCGCACTTCATGCAGGCCGAAAACGAAGTAGAGACCAGCAATTGCGAGCCCTAGGGCGACGACCAAGCTCACTTGGCTCGCCCAAACGGTCGCCCGCGCTTGGCTTTTGTTCCACATCCACAAAGCCGCGCGCAGTACCCGGCCACCGTCGCTCGGGAACGCCGGCAGTAGATTGAAGACGGCCAGCGACGCGTTTGCAAAACAGAGGAAGAAGCACAGCGTCGCGCCCCATAACCAGTTCAGCGCAGATGCAGCCAGCGAGAGACCGAAGAAAATGGCCGCCAGCGCAACGCTCAGTGCGGGTCCGGCGATGGCGATGCGCATCTCATCCGCAGGCGATCCGGGCTCATTGAGTATGGTTGCGACGCCGCCGAATAAAAAGAGCGTGATCCCACCGATGGGGATGCCCAGCCTTCGAGCCACGAGGGCATGAGCGAACTCATGCGCCACGACGCTGGCGAACAGCACGAGGGAAGCGATAAGTCCGAGCACGATCGTGCTCTGCTGGCCGAGCTCGGGGGTGAAGAAACGCGCTGCGATGATGGCCGACCAGGCAATCAATCCGTAGATGACGAGCCAACTGGGATGAATGCGGATGTCGATTCCCGCAACGCGGCCAAGCTTCCAGGTCCAGCGAAGGCGCATATGTTACGTTGTTTCAGGCGTCACGATACGGCACCTCTCCGGCAGCTACGGCGTTTTTTCCGCGTGGCGTTCTACCAACTCTTGCAGCCAATCAAATGCCTTGGATGCCATTGCTGCTTGGATTTGCGCGGCCTCGCGCAAATGCGCCGACAATGCCCCGCGTTTTGCCCACAGTGACTCGGTGAGCTCATCAGCGGTCCCAAGCTGTAGCGGAGCAAGTGGATAGCGCAGGCTCTGGCAGAGCGCTACGATTTTCGGATCGTACGGCACTGCCAGAAATGGCACGCCGAGCCTCGCCGCCAAAATCAGCGCGTGGAGTCGCATGCCGACCACGGCGGTGCAGCGCTTGAAGAGGGCGGTCATCGTCGCCAGGTCGTACCCTCCGCCAACGAGCACCGGCGCCGTGCGGCAGCGGCGGATGATGGAGACGGCTGCCTCCACGTCCGTGCTGCGCTGAAAGGGCACGAAGATGACCTGAGCGCCGCAGCGGCTGGCCAAGACATCGACCACGCGGGCAATCTCGCCCGAAACCTTCTCCAACACGCGAGACGGTCGAACGACGACTGCGACCAGATCGCCCGTGCCGGTAATGCCCTCATCCGCCAGCGCGCGCTCTTTGTCTTCGGGGACAGCGTCAGGCGCGAGAAACACTGGATCTGCGGCCACTCGGACGTCGGCACGCGGCACGAGCTGGTGCATCAGCTGGGCGCTGGCCTCGTCGCGAACGATCGCTAGATCCACGCCGCCGCAGCTGTGTTTGACGATTTGCTTGCCCATCAGGCTTAATGGACCGATGCCTTGGGCGAAGATGACGGCAGCGGTGCCGCAGCTCTTGGCTTCATGGATCAGCCCGGCGTAGTAGAGCAAGCTGCGTAAACTCGTGCTCGACTGCAACAGGCCGCCGCCGCCGCTGACAAAAATATCGGTTTGCCGCAGCAGTTCGGCGATGCGTGCCACGGACGTGCGCGCCACCGCCTCGACTCCTAGTCGTTGCGTTTGCGCCGGCGAGCCAGACAGCACGCGCAGTAGGTCGGCGCTGCGCCGACGGCGCCACTCCGAAACGAAGATCTGCAGTATTGCCTCGTCGCCGAAGTTGTCGAAACCGTAGTAGCCTGAAAGCAGCAGTCGCGCGCCGGCAGCGCTCATCGCGAAGCTGACGGATCCCGAAAAAAGGCGCGGTAGACGCGCTGCGCGACGATGCCGATGAGCAAGCCGAAGATGAGGCCCAGCGCAACGCGCAGCAGGGTGATCAGCAGCGGCGTATGGATGTGGCTGAAAGCATCGATGACATCGGCCAGGCCAATGCCTGCAGCGATCACGATAAACCAACCGGCGGCACGGCGGTGAACGACGGCAAGCGCGGGCAGCAGCATGAGCGCGGGAAAGCCGAGCAAGAACTCCTTGAAGCGCGGGCGGACTCCCAGCAGCCAGGTCAAAAAGCCGCGCAGTTGCGTTTCCCAACCGGAAACGCCGATATCCGGCTGGTTGCCAGAGCGCATGAGCAGGAGCGCCGCGGCCGTGGCCGCTACCAGCACCGCCGCAAACTGCCACACGCGCAGCGGAGCGACAGCGACTTCGTTGGGGCGCCGCGGCGCGCCAAACAGGGGCGCAAATGTATATAATGCGATGAGCACGAGCGGCGGCGCGACGAGCAGCAGCTTTATTCCTACAAATTGCTGGACTTCGAGCATGAAGGTTGCTTGCGACAGCAGACCCACCACGAACAGACCGCCAAGCGTTGCGACGCTGCATGCACGCACCATGCAGACAAGACCATCACGAAGGTCGCGGCGCCAGCTGCGTCCCCGCGAGGGCGCGGGTCGGTTGAAATACGGCGCAAGCGTCGTGCCGGCGAGCACGGCGAAGGTCAACGCCGCGCCGAGGGCCCACAGCTCGCGAACGATGGAGTCGTGCCCCAAGAGGGCGCTCAGCCAGAATGCGGCGGTGGTCAGCCCGAAAAACGCCCACGCCATCCAGAGCTTCGCCACGCCATAGATGTGAAGCAACAGCAAGAAGGCGCCGGCCGCGCCCAGCGCGACGATAAAATAGAGCAGTGTGAGTCTCAAGCTTTTGAAATCGACAAACCGAGAGGCATGACCCGTGCGAAAGCCGTTTTGCTCGAGCCCCTCGCGCAAGCGGCGAAGCATGTCGAGGTTCGTTTCCTCCGCTGATTCGGTGACAAGCGTGCCGCCAGGCTCTTGTCGCTGGATGACATGCGGGAAGGGCCGCAGGTAGATGACGCGGATGTTGCGCTCTCGCACCCCGAGGAGGTAGCGCGCGAGGACGACATCCAGGTCGAGCTTGTCGAGTTCGACCTTTGAGATGGCCTGAACGCGCACAGTTTGGCTGGGGATCTTGCGCGCAAGCGTCATGCTGCCTTTTTGAATCTGATCCTGGCTGTAGGCCTCGACGTCACCAAAGTTGATCGTCTTGTGGGCACGGAGGTTGTCCGCCGTCGCGTCCAGGTTGTACGGATAACCGAGCACATCGTTGCGCGGACCAAAAAAGATAACCGTGCCGATGCGACCGCCCTGCGTCATCTGGTCAAAAGTAGCCGCGATGCGGTTGGGGTCCATACGCTCGTTGTTTTGGACGCGCGGATCCACCAGCAGTCCGTTAGCGCGAACTTGATCGGCGATATCCTGCGGTATGCCGAGGCCCAGTCCGTTGAAGAAGTCGAGCTGCGTCTTCACCGCCACGATGGCGGGCAGCTTCGCACGCACAACGGCGACGGTATGGGGCTCGAGTTGCGTGCGCAGAACCGAAACGTAACGCTGCAGGGTCGGCTCGTCATAGACGACCAGGTAAACGCTGTTCGGGTCGATCGCGCGCGTACGCACCATGGATGACAGCAGCGGATCGCCGAGCGGCGAGAGACGCGCATTATCGATGATCTGCTGGCCGGCGAGCGCCAGCGCATGGTTTGCGCTGTTGACGCGCTGTCCTTGTTCCTCGTAGACCGCGACAGCCGTCAAGCCCGCGCGGCGCATTGCGCGCATCAGCTCGTTGATGTCATAGCCATACGAGTGTGCGAAGTCGGCCAGATCCTGCTGATCCATAGCGATTTCGACCGTACGATTTTTGACTTCGAACCGATAGCGATCGATGGCGACGAGCAACGCAGCAATTGCGCCAGCAATGACGGCATACAGCGCCAGCCGCCGCACGAGAGAAGCCTGCATGGGGGCAGGCTTTGAGGTCGGTGCAGCGCTTGCCTTGAAGGTCCTACGGCTGCGCTTGCCGACACGTTGAACGATGGCGTCCGTCAATCTCACGTGTCCGGCTTGCGACCCAGCTGACCCATGCCAGCGATGCCGTTCGATCGCCAGGGCGCTGCGTGCAGCCGGCCACTCGATAACGCAAAGCTCGCGTTATGATGCGTTGCGTGCGGCAACCGTCGGCGCGTACGGATTCGATGCATGCGTCCTTCCCATCGCCAACGACGAACGGGCCATCGTCGATGGCGCGGCAGTGGTTCTTAGCCGCGCGCGCGTGGCACTCGTGCTCGAACCTGGTGCCCTCGCCCAGCTCTTCATCCCCAAAGATTTCGTCGTGGTTGAGTCAGTGGATTGGCAGCATCACCCCTTTCCCACCCAATGGGTTTCCAATGTTGTCGCTGCGCCGCAAGCGGATGATACGCGTGTGTTCGAAGAGCTCTCGGTGCCGCCCGCCACCGACGTCGACGCAGCTCGCCGCCGGCTGAAGGGCGTAGCCCGGCGAGCGCAGCGCGACGTTGCGGCGGCAGGCTTTCCCGGGGAAGGCAGACTCGATCTGCTGGCGACGCTTGAGGATGAAATTGCCTGGGCTAAAATGAGCGGCTCGTGTTTCGGACTCGTGCTTGTTCACGTGCGCCGGAAGGCCGGTTCAACAAAAGCTGAACATAGCGAACGGTCACTCGCTGTTGTGCGACAGCATATCGAGCCGGTGGTCCGCTCGAGCGACGTCATTTCCCAGGGCAGTGACAGTCTGCTGGTTATTGTTGGCGAGGCGGCGCTCGATCAAACCGATACCGCAACGAGCCGAATAAAGAAGGCTATTCGCAAGGCCTTGAAAACTGCCGAGGATGAGAAGCGAATGGCACAAGAAGTTGGGCGAGTCACCCTCGGTACCGCCGTGTATCCGACGCATGGAACAACGCGCGCTGCGCTGCTGGCACGCGCCACGGCATCAGGATCGACTGTCTAAGCACCCGAATCTTTGGGCGGCGGTTTTAGATGCCGGCATACCATTCGTAGTTGCGATCTTCCCAGTACCCGCCGCTCCCGAGTGGTCCGCCGAGCGCTGCGACCAGTTCGATGCGCTGCACGTGTTTCGCGCTCTTGTAGCCGAGCTGCGTCGGCACTTTCAGTCGCAGCGGAGCGCCGTTTTTGACCGGGATCGGACGATCGTTCAGCTCGTAAGCGAGCAGCGCTTGCGGGTGCACTGCTTGCCGGAGATTGAGCGATTCGTAGTATAGATTGCCCGCGCCATCATCGTCCATACAGTGAAAGACGACGTACTGTGCCAGGGGCTTGACGTACGCGTCAGCCAAAAGGTCAGCAACAAGCACACCAATCCACTTGCCGATCACACTCCAACCCTCAACGCAATCGTGCCGCGTAATTTGCGAGCGACGCACAAACTTGTGGCGTAGGGCCGCTACCGTGTGCGACGTCGGACGCTCCACTAAGCCATCCACGCGAAGCGAGAAGCCACGCCAGCCATCCTTGCTCCAACGCTGGTATGTATCTGAAGAGGGCGGCTCAAATCCGTTGTGTCGAAAGTCAGGCGATATGTCGGCTGCAGCATACTCGCGCGCGAGCGGCTGACCCGCCCCGAGTAGCGCCAAGTCGAGACGCTCGGGCGCCATGAGCCAGCGATGGACGCCAGCGTTATCGTTGAGCGATGTCGCCATGCGCGAGCAGCCGACCAGCGATGAGGCTGCAACGAGCCCGACAAAGGAGCGCCGATCCATCTTCACTGCGGCTTCTCCCCCTGCACGACGTACCACCCGCTGATCATAGAGCGTAGATTGTTGACGAGTCCAGTCAGACCGACCATCAATAGGTGGACGCCGAAGAATGCGATAAGGGCGATCATCCCACCGAAATGCCAGAGTCGCGCGAACTGCCGCCCACCAAAAAGCTGCGGTAGCCAGTGCGCCCAGGCATCCACCGCCGGCGACAGTGCGAGTCCTGAAAAAATCACGATCGGCGTGACGATAAAGACAATTCCGAAATAGCTGATCTTCTGGAGCGGATTGAGCATGGGGCTGCGAGGCAGCTTCCATGGAATCAGGTGGGACTTGAGCGTTTGCGGCAGTTCGCGCAGATCCGACCGCGACGGCCATAGGCACAATGCCCAGTAAGCGTACAGCACCGCGCAGATCACCAACACCCACGCGAAAAAGATGTGCCAGCGCCTTCCGTCTGCCAGATCTTGGTAGGCAGGGATTGTCGCCCAGGATGGAAATGCCCGCTCCGATTCTCCACCCATGCCGTTCGGGCCATACCCCAATATGTGCGTCGTCTGCAATTGAAGCGTGCCGATCCGCACGTAGCCCACGGGCATGCCGTCGGCCGTCCGAACGGCGCCGATCGCAACGACCGGATGCGGGAAGTTCGAGGCGTCGGATGCATACAGTGCAGGATGGGCGTTGAATATCTGCATGCCGCTCATTGCCAGCACGCCGAGCGCCAATGCGGCAATCCAGTGAGTGAGGCGCACTGTCAACGGATGCCGATAAATCCTGGCTCTAGAAGTGCTCATACCGGCTTTACGTCGGCGGGACCTGAAAGGGTAATGAAAATGCTAAAGTGTTTCGACATCTGTCGCGCGAAACCCGACGCGTTTCCCGGCGCGGATATAGTCGCGCCGCTTCATTCATCATCCTCACGCTGGAGGGCTGTATGCCTTTTAACAAGATCAACCATCTCGCGGTCTTTGTAGCCGCGATCGTTTTCTTTCTTTGGGGCTGGCTGTGGTATACAATTTTCGGAAACCAATGGCTGGCGCTCGTGGGCAAGGCCGCGGCGAGCATGACCCCGAGCCCGGCACCATATGTTGTTGGCTTTCTCATGGCGCTTGTCTTAGCCTATGGCACAGCCATCGCGCTGGCGGATAGCGATCGGCCAGGGGCTGCGCATGGCGTCTCGTTTGGCATCTTTATGGGCGTCATATTCTACGCGAGCACGATGTTGACGGGCTACCTGTTCGAGGGACGCCCGCTTGGGCTGTGGCTCATCAACGCCGGCTATGGCCTCACTGGCTTTGCCCTCGTCGGCGCGATTGTGGGCGGTTGGAGAAAAAGAGCAGTAGCTGCTTAATACTGGCGGCTGGTTCGAGCCTGCCAACCCGGCGGCGGAGAAGCCATCCCTCCCGGTACCGCGACGGGCGTCATGCCTAAGCTCTTGCAACTCATCGGCGGCGGAAATGCGGCAACGGTTGCGTCTGGAATCTGTGCCGCACTCGCCGGCAGCGGAGGCGTGCTCCCCGCAAGCCGTGCCGCATCGAAACCGCCGAGTAGATTGGTGATCGCAGGATTGGCGTCGCGTGGGCCGCGTGGCAGGTATGGCTTTTCGTCGGGCAGCGAGGCGAGGGCGGGCAAATCGAAGATCGCACCCAAGAGCTTGGCAAAGGATGCATGGTCGCCCGGGTCGGCGATGACCGCTCCGGATTGTGCGTACGGAGAAATGAGGATGAGGGGAACTCGCGGGCCGTCGCCGCAGGGATGGCCGTCCGGGCACTCCTCAAATATGGGCGGCGGCACGTGGTCGTAGAAACCTTCCGAGTCATCCCACAGAATGATGATCGCTGAATCGGCCCAGTACTTGCTGCGCGCGATGGCGTTGACCATCGTAGCAACCATCGCTTCGGAAACTTGGGAGTCGGCGTATCCTGGATGGTCGTCGTCGCCGCGGAAGGCTTTGCGGACGGCGGGATCGTTGTTTGCCGGCTGCCAGCCGAACGGGTTGCGATAGCCTCCTTTGATAAACACAACCGCCTTGTCCGGCAACGCGCCGGACTTGATTGCGGGGAGCACCTCGGTTATGTCGTGCACGCCGTTCCAAAGCGCTGCATTCTGTCTGACGTAGCCGAAGTATTGAGCGACGTTATGATGTGCGACATAGGCAGGGTACGTGCCGCTGCCGTCGTCTTTGAAACCCTCTTGATACCAGCCCCACGGAATAGCCGGCTTCCCCGACCCTGCCAGCGACGCAATATCATCTTTGATGTCATCGTTGTCGATGACGGCGGACGTGGCTTGTGTGCCGCTGAGCGTCAAGAAGAGATTGGCGAAACTCAAATCGACTTGCTTTGCTTTTGGCTCACCGTTGTGGTATGGGCCAAAGGCTGGATACAAGTCGTCAACGACTGGCACGCCTGGACCCGTATCGGCGTGGCCAACCGCTTGCGAAGGGTGACGCGCCCATTGCGTCTGCCCGGTTTGCGCGGCGATGAGATCGATATTGCCCGGAGTGGACGGTCCGTACATGCCCTGGAAAATGTGATCGTACAGCGTAAACGTCTTGGCATACTTCCAAAGGAACGGGATCATGTCGCAGTCCTCATGCGCCATGGTTAGAATGCCAACGCGTTGGGCGTCGTCGAGCGTCGCGCCGAGTCTCAGCATTCGGCCTTCCTCGGCCGCAACGAAAAGGTCCATCTTCCCGCCGTTGGCTTTTGTATACAGTGCGGGCCGCGAATGATCGGCATCAGCCAGATCGGGATCGCTGATGCGAAATGGAGTAATCCACTGATTACCGATCGGTTCGTACTGCCGAAACCCGTGCGCGCGAGCCTCTTCAGTGGCGAGATTGTCGGCGCCGGCAAACGTGCCGAAGTAAGAGTCAAAGGAACGGTTCTCTTGATAGATGACGAAGACGTGCTTGATGTGCGCACGCACATTCGTGAGGAGAGCCTGTTGCGCCGCGTCATCAGCTTGGAGCGACGCCGGCTTGGCGAGCGCGAGCGAAGCGAGCAGCGCCGCGATGAGCGCAAGTCGCGTTCCCGTGTGGAACGCCCGCATTTTTGACCTCACGACTGCATCGCCATCGGCTTCGCCCCTTTGGCGGAAAGGGACGCTAGACGGAGGGGCATTTCCTGTCTCTTGACGCCAAAAGGCCCCCTTTCGCCCAGTTCTAGATTTCGCTATACTAAGGCTGACCGGTTATGACTGCACGGTTTGGTATATTTCCCCACGATCGATCCGAGCGCTGGATCCTTGTTCCCGGCCTTGCTTCAACTCGTCAAATCGAAATCCGCAACGAGTCGGACGCACCGGTTGAGTGTCACCTACGAGTGGAGCAGCCAGCGTCAGCATCCGCGTCGCCTGCGGTTCTCACCATTCAACCGAGACACGCACGAACGGCTGATATTATATTTTTGGCAAACTGGTCGCCGGCTGAGGAAGGGACGCTCGTCGTCTCATTGCGGGATCCGCAAGGCGCGCAGCTCGCTTCCTTCACGCACGAACTCGTCGCCGCCGACAGCACCGACTGCAGCATCGGTCTCGACGTCAAAGAAGCGATTTTGGTCGATGGACAGCTGGCCGGATTCAAGCTGTGGTTCTCGATCACAAGCCGGAGCGCCACGCCGCGTCGCTTTGAGGTCGATTTCGTGCCGCACCCTTCGTTGCGATTTCCGGAGCGCAAGAGCGTCACGCTCGGCCCAGGCGAAGCGACTGCATTTGAAGTGCCGGTGGAATGGAATCGCTCCGTGCGCGATCTCCATTGGTGGAATCATCCGCTGATCATCGAGGTATTCGTCCCGGTCTCGCTCGGCCGCCGTACTGCCGCCCTCGCGTGGGACGTTGTCGAAAAGCGGCTCAACCAATACGTGACCGACGACGACCGAGTTGCGAGAGTAGCGCCAGCCGAAGCGGTCGAAAGCAAGCGTCCAACAGTCGCTCACAAAACACCAGGCCAGCTCAAATACACCGAACTGGTGGAACTCAAAAAACTCGAACAGGCGGTTGTCGGGGTCGCCCACGTTCGGTCAGCTGTCAAAACCGCTGAACAAACGAGCGCTGTAAAATCAGCCTTGAAGCGGTTGCCGATTGCGACGTTCGCGCTGACGACGATTGGCCTGGTCGCAATCGCACTGGCTGCCTTCTTTTACATGCGCCCGCCGGTACACCAACCGGCGGCCGCTCCCGTGCATGTGACCCCGCCTGATGTGTCCGGACCAGTTGTTTCACGCGTGCCGCCGGCGACCCATCGTGGCACAACAGGCGTCGTTGCCAGACCGGTATGGACCACGGTGGCAAGCACCTCTCGATCAACGGTCGCTGCGATTGATTCTTCGCGCGAAACAGTCCCCGCGGCGAGGCCTGCCACTGCTCGCAAGACGGTAGCATTAGCGCCCCAAAGCGTTCGCGTTGTACGCCCGGTCGCGGACCGCAACGCCGTCGTCGCTCTGCGAGGGGTGGACGCCGCCTACGTCGCGGGTGGAAGAGCGGTGAGCGTCGCGTGGAATGGAACGGCTCAAGCCAGCGCGACCGTGCAGGTACTGGACTTCACAGGAAAGATTATTGCGAGCCGCACCATACGGGGCGGCCGGTCGACAGCGACCGTTCGGCTGCCGCGCACATATCACGGATCGGTTAGCGTGCAGGTGATTGCCAACGGATACCACGGCGAGCGCGTCGTTCAGTCCGCATCGCTTGCGTCCGGCGGTTAGCGGGCATTGTCAGACAAGCAGCAAGAAGTCCTCAAGAAGTTCAAGAGTTTGGGGTTTACCGAGATGGGACGCCTTAAGAATGGCAATGTCTTCGTTGAGCTCAAAAGCAACGACCCCGTTCGGGCGGTCGTAACGCCAGACGGCACGGTGACGGCACTGTCCGGTGATCTCAGCCGCTACGACTGGAAGGCGCGCTCTTCGTAACGCCCCTCAAGGATTGAGCATAAAAAGCCTTTGGGGTCGAAAGTCTCATCAAGTGGGGGCTTAGGCGCGCGCCGGCTGTGAGCACGCTCAATGAGCGCAGCGTCGCCCGACGATTATGATAGTCGCAAGACGACTCGATTGATCTAGCCCCTCACGGGGTCAACAGCGAGTCGCCTATTTTTTTATGGTGCTCGTCGCATCGAGGAAGAACGCACTCTCAGGAATTGAAGACGGCATAAAAGCGTTTAACAAAAAGCAAAAGAAGGCCAAGAAAAAGGGTTAAGACCTAAAATACAGTCGACCGTTTTTCCGGTTGGGATGCCTGCTCGCACGCAGGATGAC
Source organism: Vulcanimicrobiota bacterium (assembly GCA_030948685.1). Classification (GTDB taxonomy): domain Bacteria; phylum Vulcanimicrobiota; class Vulcanimicrobiia; order Eremiobacterales; family Eremiobacteraceae; genus JAFANK01. The sequence continues at coordinate 52,542 of JALYZV010000111.1, forward strand.
TGCATTGGCACTGATGATTTTCGCGACATCCATCGCCTGCTTCACGGCAGAAGCTGCTGCAATATCCGTGAGCGCCTTGCAGTTCCACGCAGCGACAGCATGGGTGGGCACATCGGTTAACCACTACGTCCCTCCTGTGCTTTCGTCTCGATTGGAAAGCCGTGCAACGTGTACGTGTTCGACCTATTCCCGCGATCGCACTGGACAAACGTCTCCTGTTTGAAAGCAATGCACACGGGTAAACACGCTGTGCTGAGCCCATTCACTCTAGCTAGTGCTAAAGGGGGTTACTCATGGGAGGCTTACTCTGGGCGGTCATTGTGATCTTGTTTGTTTTGTGGTTGATCGGTCTACTGATGCACGTTGGAGGCGGCCTAATCCATCTTCTGTTAGTCATCGCCGTCGTCGTCTTTCTCTTCAATCTGCTCACGGGACGGCGCACGGTTTAGACTCGCCCTTCGCCTAAGGCGGGAGCGTTTGCCGGCATCGGCTCGATACGAAAAATCTCAGCGAAGCGCGTCAGCAGTTCCGCGTCACCGGTGAGGTGAACGCTTCCGTTTTTGATCGCTTGGGAAGGGCTCATCGTGCCGTCCATCAATCCTTTGATCGCCGGTCCGGCTTCAATAATCAAATCGGGCTTGGGCAGCGGTCCTGCCGCGGCTTCGAGTTTGCCTTTGTCGACCCGGGCATAAACGACGATGTCGCCGAAGTGCAACTCGTAGCCCGCGCGCACTTTGCGCGCAGCCTCTGGGTGGAAGGTCGAGCGCAGCGCCATGACCATCGAGTCTTGGGTAATGATCTCGTCCGGGCGGGGTTTATCAAGAAGCTTCGCGCCCCAGCGGCCGAGACGGACAATAACATCCTCGAGTTCCGCACCGTATTCGGTTAATTCATAGATGACCGATCCGGCCGGACGCGGCAGCACCCGACGCCTGACCACGCCGGCGGCCTCGAGCTGCTTGAGCCGTGCTGCCAAAACGTTCGTCGGGATCCTGGGGAGACCGTGGAGCAGATCGGTAAAGCGCTTTGGACCGACGAGCAGGTCGCGCACAATCAGCACGGCCCAGCGCTCACCGACAATCTCAAGGGCTCGCGCCAGCCCGCAGAATTGTCCGTAGGCCCGAACTTTCACCCCCTTGTTATAGCATACTTGCTATAGAAAAATCTACTTGCATTTTACAAGGGCAGCGATTATAATGCTCGGGAGCGGGCGGAATGCCCTTTTTTCTCAAGCGTCGCCCATCCCTCGACTCACTCTCGAAAAGGAGAAACCCCATGGCAACCACAGCTAGCGTTTCAACCGACCTCCAGCTCCAACCGTACATCTTCCTCTACGGACGTTGCGAAGAAGCGCTCGAGTTTTACAAAACTGTATTTGGCGGCACCTACGAGTTGATGAGAGTCAAAGACACGCCTGTTAAGGACCAGTTTGGCCCTGGCCTTGATGACAAAGTGATGCATGCGTCGTTCAAATCGCCATCCATCGCTTTTCTAGCCGCCGATGGACGCGAAGCGAAATCCGTCGATCCAGACGCCGGCAACGTCTCGCTTGCTCTGTCCACGACCAATGCAGCCGAAGGCGAGCGTATCTTCAAAGCACTGTCGCAAGGCGGCGAGGTGAAGATGCCGTTAGACGATGCGTTCTGGGGCGGACGATTCGGAATGCTTCACGACCGCTTTGGCACGGAGTGGCTGATTACTCTTCCATAACAGGCATTACGAGCGCAAGCAACGGTCGACGTTTCAAAAACGAAGGAGACGAATATGGGTAATCCGGTCGTTCACTTTGAGGTTATAGGAAAAGACCCGCAAGCGCTTCAGAACTTCTACAAGAAAGCATTTGACTGGAAACTTGACCCTCCCGTGCCTGGTGCCGGCGCAATGAACTATGCAATCGCGCATCCGGGCGACAGCGGCATCGATGGCGGCATTGGCGGTGCAAGGGAGGGTTATGACGGCCATGTGACGTTCTATGTCGGGGTTCCCGATATCAAGGCCGCGTTGGGCAAGATCGAGGCTCTCGGCGGCAAGCGGTTGATGGGCCCCGACGTTGTGCCGGGAGGTCCCACCATTGCATTGTTCACCGACCCGGAAGACCACGTTATCGGGCTCGTTCAGGTATAAAAATCAGCCTTACTGAGCTAAATTAAAGAGGAACCATGCAAAAGATCACCCCCTTCTTGTGGTTTGACAATAAGGCCGAAGAAGCGGCCAATTTCTATGTCTCGATTTTTAAGAACTCAAAGGTTGTGGACGTTGTTCGATACGGAGACGCGGGGCCAGGGCCGAAGGGAACGGTCATGATCGTGACCTTCCAACTCGATGGACAAGATTTTACCGCGCTCAACGGTGGCCCGCAATTCACTTTCTCACCGGCCATATCGCTTGTCGTGGATTGCAAGACGCAGCAAGAAGTCGACGAGCTGTGGGAGAGGCTTTCCGAAGGCGGAGAAAAACAGCAATGCGGCTGGTTGACCGACAAATACGGTCTCTCGTGGCAAATCGTTCCCAGTATTCTGCCTGAATTGATGCAAAGCAACGATGAAAAGAAGTCACAGAATGTCATGAAGGCCATGCTGCAAATGACCAAAATTGACATACAGCGCTTGCAGCAGGCCTACGACGAAGCCTAAAGCACTTCGCTAGCATCCGCGAATGGAAGATCGAAAGGACTACCCGGGCTAGCCGGGACCCGATTGCTCGAGACGCGCAGCGTCGCCAATGTTGGAGTTGCCCTCGAGGAACTTAGTTGCATTGACCTCATCAGCGTGCGCTCCGGTGTATCGCAGGATGTATAAACCATTGCGCACGTCGATGACGTAGATTAGCCCGTTTTTGACGATAGGGTAACTCCAGACGATGACTTTGTTTGGCCCCCGACCCAATGCTGGATCTTCGGTCGAAACCGTGTCGAGTGCCCAAGGGAAAAAGAAGCCGGCGCTCACCGGATGAGCCGAGTTGCTGATGTCTATCACCTGCAACCCACCTGAGTGCCACGCAACAATTGCGAGATTCGGAAGGACTGTCGGATTGTGCGATGAGTAACTCGTGAATTGCTCGGTTTGAGGGTCGCGGTAAGGGCCATCGCAAAAGGACTGCGAGTCTTGAGGAACTGTGAACTCGCCGACGATAAGAGGATGCGCCTCGTCGTCAATATTGATCAGCCGCGCCCAACCCCAGGGACATCCGGCGCTCGGGTCGGTATAGGTTCCATAGACTTCGTCCGTTGTCAAAACGAGGGAGCGCCCAGGAACCTTCACCGCTGAATGACCATTGGCGCAACGCTTCTTGCAATTGGCCGGCACAGCGCGAGGATCTGCCGGACTCTGCCCCCATATTGGTCTAGCAGGCGGCTTTGTCATCAAATCGCCACGCAGCGAAAGCACGTGACCAGAGACTTCGTGCTTCGCAACGGCCGTAGTGTTTAAAATAAGAAATTGTCCGGCTTCCATCGCTAGAAACGTCCGCGTGCCATCCACGGAAACACCCATGGAGTGGACTATCAGATTGCAGTCGTATGGACCGCACTTTTTGCGTGAAGCCGACCTGAACGGATAGTCAGGACCATTGGTGCCTGGATACAGGTCGTTCCAATTCCCTTCGGCGATCTCGCTAACGCGACCGTCCTTATTCACTCCACTGATATCTGCCACGATTAAATTCGGTATGGACGGATCTTTTGAAATAGTCGGAGTCGAGAGATAGAGCAGTGCCCGGTCGTGGTTGTTCGGATCGACCCACAAAAACATCTCGTGCGGTTTGACCGCGGTGCCGGCGCGCGACGTTGGCACGTAGTGCGAGATGAACTTCGGCTTGATCGGATCGCTTAAATCGAAGAACGAAATGTTAAAGGGAAACTGTTTGTCAGTGCCTGCCTTGCAGGCGTGGAGCATCGTGCTGCAGCGGAAGTTCATCACGATCAGTAGCTTTTTGTCCGGCCACACACGCAACTCGCGCGTCGTTATGCCAATGTTGCCTGCAAACGGTTTGCCGATTTCGCCTGCGACTGTCGGGCTGGAAGGATTGTTCACATCGACAATGAGGATACCCGGATGCGGGTGAGGACAACTCTCACCCGACGGACTGCCCGTGGAGGCGACGCACATCGATGAACCGTCGGTACGATTGCCGATGTACACGAAGTGATCGTAGATGGCCAGTGCAGCATTCATTCCACGGCTGAACAGCGAGTTGTGCCCGACGAGTTGTGTTTGCCACGCTTGCACCGTCGGAATATACCTTGGCTCTGAGTGAACGGGAGCTGCTGTGGTCTGAAGGCCAAGCACTAAGAAGAGGAATGAAATAACGATGACGCCTTTCGTGGCGGGTGTCCTTCCTTTGATAAAGCGAGGGGAAATAACAGAGTTGTCCGCGCAGCCCTTTCAATGGAACACCCAAACCGCCCTGGATGCTCATGTCCACCGAGGGAGTCTCAGGATTTAGGCGGTAAGAAAGCCCATGGTCCGCGTCAAACGTTATGGATAGCGCACGCCGATCTTCGACCTGGCGCAAATGCTGCTTAGGCAAATGTAGGATCGCACATGGCTACACATAGCCCATCGAACCGAGCTGCACTACGAACGTTCGTTGTCGTCGCATTGTCGCTGCTTGTCCTCGTGGCGGGCGGACTGGACTTTCGGCGGGTATGGACCCCGGTTGGTGTCTTTGGTTACCAACAAAATGGCGACGGAGTAATAAGATTTGTCGCTGATGGCTCACCTGCTGCGAAGGCTGGGATGCAGGTCGGCGATATCGTCGACCTGCGATCCACGTCAGCGCAGTTCCGGTACGACGTCGCAGAAGCGGGCACGTTGGCAGCGGGTCAGAGTGCGACGTTTGCGCTGATACACAATGGCTTTCGACGGACCGTCAGGCTCACCGCGATACCTCAAGTAACAGAGGCGCAACAATATTATGTAGCCTACCGGATAGCTGTCCTTGGCGTTGCCATGCTGTATGTTTTCTTGGGCGCGGCGCTTGTTTTGCTCCGGCCAAGCTTAATGACCTGGGGGTTCTTCGTTTATTGCTTAGCCAATGCGCCGTTTACGTTCTACGCTATAGCGCTATTCTTTCCATACCCGTGGCCCTATGTGGTATGGAGCATCAACTGGTTACTCATCGCTGGTGGGAACGTTGGTTTACTCAGCTTCGCGCTGTGCTTCCTCAACGAGCCCATAAAGGGTTGGCGGCTTTCCGTGCTTCGCGCAATGCCGTCGCTTTTTGTTGCTCTGCTCATCTTCGGGATCCTTTGGACGTACAAGTGGGGCTGGGTTGGCGGCCCACCGGGTGAGCTGTTAAGCCGCACCTATATTGCAATAGAAGTGCTGTGGTCGCTCACCGCACTGTTCTTGTTCGTTGATTCATATGTTCGCGCTCGCGGCGCAGATAGGCAGCGAATACGCTGGGTTGTTGTCGGATTTGGCCTCAACTTAGCCGCTCAAGTTGTTTTTCAATTCCTCTCTCTTTACGTCCCCAGCACTCCGATCTGGGTGTTCCACGTCTTGCAGCTATCGACTGTCATCGTGCCACTCACCGTCGCCTATGCGGTTATCAAACATCGCGTCATCGACGTGAGCTTTGTCGTGAGCCGCACCCTTGTCTACGGTATACTGACCAGCTTGCTCGTTGGCGCATTTGCCCTCATCGACTGGCTCTTTATCGACAAGCTCAAGCTCGCACGACTGGGTGCAGTCGCCGAGATGGGCGTCGCCGTTGCCGGCGGTTTTTGGTTCAATGGCCTGCACAGCCGCGTCGATTTATTCATCGATGCGGTATTTTTCCGCCAGCGACACAAGGCGGAAGTCCAGCTCGCAAGAAATGCGGCGGCGTTGCCGTCTGTCACGACGACAAAGGCGGTCGCTGAAGCGCTGGTAGCAGAGCCCGTGCGTTCCTTATCACTCGCTTCTGCGGCGCTCTTTCGGCGCGAAAAAGATGGAACGTATCTCTGTGAGAACTCGGTTGGGTGGCAGGACGGCGATCTCAAAGGGTTGGATGACAAAGACGATCGACTGTTGGCGCTCATTCAAACGGAGCAAGGGCCTTTGTCGCTCTATGAGCATCCCTGGAGGGATAAGGATGTGCCTTCGGGTCCTGCCCATCCAGTTCTGGCGCTGCCCATCATCGTCCGGAGGGAACTTGCTGCAGTCGTATTCTACGGCTCCCACATCCACGGCGAACCCCTGGACCCAGATGAGGTCAGAGCCATTGCTGGCCTGGCAGCCGGCGCTGCGGCAGCGTACGACCATCTCGACGCCGAAGCGATGAAGCGCGAAGTACAGTTGTTCAGACGCAAAAATGAGTCATTAGAGGCTCAGCTGGCAGAAGCACATATACAGCCTGCGTAGGGTCAGACCTTAAGCGCTTCTTCGGCTGCCTGATCTTCCGACCATGCCGCGCCTTCGGCCGCGAGCTTTTCTATCTCGCCTTCGCTCAGTTGCTCGCGTAGCGAGGCCATCAGCTTCTCGTAGCCCCACTTCTCAGTGGGTTCGCGCTGCATTCCAGTCTCTTTGAACTGCGCATCCACATAGCCCAGAAGTCTTGCGGCATTCTGCGTCTGGCCAACCAGCGCCATCAGCAACGCAAAATGTTGGAGCACAATTGCGATCAGCGACGCTTCCTGAGCCTGGCGGGCGAAGCTCAGCACCTCACGCGCCGACGCACGCGCTCCGTCGATGTCTCCGAGAGCAATTCGATACGGGGTGCTGTTCGAGTGGTAAATGGCCATGTTGAGCGTGCCCACTCCGCGTCGCGAGACCACCTTTAGGGCTTCGCTTACCGAGCGCAATGCCTGCTCCGGATGCCCATCTGCAAACTCGAGTTCCCCGAGGTTTGCTAGCACGACGGAAGCCCCTAGCTCGTCCCCAAGCGCCTTATAGACCGCTAGCGCCTGCACACGCAGATCGCGCCCCTCGGCAATTGCGCCTCGATTAGAGACGACAGCTCCCTGCAGGTTTAGGCAACGTGCGACACCTTCCTTATCCCCGTACTCGCGTAGTGCCGCAAGCGCTCGCATGTTGGTTTCGCTTGCCTCCTCGACGCGGCCCATCTGAAAAAGACCGAAGGCAAGATCGACCAGCGCACGAGCGGCACCGTGGCCGTCGCGTACCGACTCGTAAAGGGTTGCCGCGCGCTCGGCAGCCTCGTAGGTGCGCTTGGCCGAGCAAAGCACGGCTAAGGCGCGCAATAGTCTGGCCGCGATCTGTGGGTTGTCAGCCACACTCATACGCTCGAGCGCAGGTTCAATCCAATACCGGCCCTCTGCGGTTAGGCCTCCTCGGTACCACAACTGCTCCAGCGCCCCGGCTATGGTAGCGGCCAGCACCACGTCATTTCCCTGAGAGAGCCCCCACTCAAGCACAGCGCGATAGTTATCGAGCTCCAGTTCCACCTCCGCAAACCACGCCAACGTTGAGCCCGTGCCATAGCGCTTGTCGGCCTCCAGCGCCTGGTCGCGAAAATACTCGCCGTGGCGGCGCACTAGGTGTTCTCGTTTGGCTGTTGCGATGAGCTTATCCAAAGCATAAGCGCGAGTGGATTCGAGCATACGATAGCGTTCTTGCTCTCCGCCAGTTTCCGCCACCACGAGCGACTTGTCGGTCAGCGATGAGAGCAGGTCCAAAATGTCGATCTCATCCAGGCCCTCGCCAACGCACACCGCTGTGGCCGCATCGAGACTGAAGCCCCCCGCGAAGACCGCAGCCCTTGTGAACAGCGTCTGCTCCTGCAGCGATAAGAGATCGTAACTCCAATCGATGAGCGCTGTCAGCGTCTTTTGTCGCGGAAGCGCGCTCCGGCTACCTCCGGTCAAAATCTTAAAGCGGTCGTTGAGGTGCTGCGCGAGGTTCGGGATTGAGAGCACCTTCACACGCGCGGCTGCTAGCTCAATAGCCAACGGAATGCCATCGAGGCGGCGGCAGATTTCTGCAACGATAGGTGCGTTGTCGTCGCTGAGTGCAAAACGACTATCGGCGGCTTTCGCTCGGTCAACGAAGAGTACGATCGCGCCATAGTCGAGTGCCTGTGCAGACTGCAGACCCGCGAGCTTCTCCGGAATGGCAAGCGATGGCAACCGATACACGACTTCCCCACTGATGTCCAGCGCTTGGCGCGACGTCGCGAGCATCCGCACGTCGGGGCAGCTCCGGATGATCGCAGCGGCAATGCTCGCGACTACTTCCAATACGTGCTCGCAATTGTCGAGGATGAGGAGTAGCTTCTTGCGTTTGAGCCACGACGCGATGGACTCGTCAACTCGGCGCCCTTCTGCCTGAGCCATGCCTAATTCTTTGGCGATAATACTTGAGACAAGTTCCGGGTCCGTAATGGCAGCAAAGTCGGCGAGCCACACGCCATCAGGATAGTGCTCGAGCATATCCGCTCCCACTTGCAGTGCGAGCCGCGTCTTGCCGACGCCGCCGGAGCCAAACAGAGTCAGCAGCTTGTGCTGTCGCAGGAGAGACTTCACTTCCTCAAGATCATGCTCACGGCCGCGGAAACTTGTCGGTTGAATTGGAAGATTGTTCGGGATTGTGTCGAGCGATTTCAGCGGTGGAAACTCCGCGGGTAGCCCATCGATAGCCAGCTGCCAGACCTGTTCTGGCTCGGTCAGGTCTTTGAGCCTATGAGCACCGAGTTCTAAGAGCGTCGCACCGGGCGGCAGATCTCCACGTGCAAGTTCGCGAGTGGAACCTGACAGCAGCACCTGGCCGCCGTGACCGATGGACATCAGCCGAGCCACCCGGTTGACCGCGGGTCCGAAGTAATCGCCATTGCGCTCTGAAGCCTCACCGGCATGCAACCCCATGCGAACATGAAGACCGCCGACCGACGAAAAGTCCTCCCTGCTCAAGGTTCGCTGCACATCGATGGCGGTCGTGACCGCATCGGAGACGCGCGCAAATGCAACGCAGAATGCATCGCCAAGAGTCTTAAAAGCATAACCGTTGTGCCGCGCGATCGCATCGCGCAGTAGAGCGTCATGACGCTTCACCGCCGTGTCCATTGCAGCACGGTTAGACTCCCAACGGTGCGTCGAGCCTTCGATATCGGAGAATAGAAATGTCACCGTGCCCGTAGGTAAAGTAACGGAACCTTTGGCTTTGGGCGTAGCCCCACTCTCGGGTGCCATTCCATCTAACAGTTCCGCTGCGCACTCGCGGGAACCTAGTCGGACGGCCTGGCCTTACGCTCCGAGCCATCAAGACTGGCGGTTCACACCATAGACCGTTCTCAACGCCTAATAACAAAGTAGAAAATATGTTACGAAGCATCTAGTAGACTTTGAAATCGCCGAACTCCTTGCAGCACACACGGACCGATCGCTTACCGTTTTCCATTGCTCAATCGGGGTATAGGATAAAGGCACACACTTGTGCTTAAGGAGATACTTTGGAACTCGAAACCTTAGAAAAACTTTACGTTAATGAACTCAAAGATTTGTATAGCGCTGAGCATCAAATTCTCAAGGCGCTACCCAAAATGATCGAAGCTGCAACATCGAAGGACCTTCGAGCTGGTTTCGAACTGCACCTCAAGCAGACCGAACAACAGGTTAAACGCCTCGACAAGATATTTGACCGCCTGGGCAAGGTGCCCACGGGAAAGAAGTGCCATGGCATGGAGGGTCTGTTGGAAGAGGGCGCAGAGCTGCTCAAAGAGGACGCCGAGCCTGCGGTCTTGGATGCTGGGATGATATCAGCCGCGCAGCGGGTCGAACATTACGAGATGGCCGCATATGGCACCGTTCGAACCTATGCTGAGTTGCTGGACCAACCCGGCGACGCTAAACTGTTGCAAGCTACTTTAGACGAGGAAAAAGACACCAACGAAAAGCTAACAACACTTGCTGGTAAGATCAACGTTGAGGCGATGGAGCCAGCAACCCATCGATAGCTGACATCCGGAGCCTGGCTATGGGGTGGTAACAAGCCATCCCCTTTTTTTTATGGTGGAGCTCCGTATTTCTAACGGAATACCCGACGGGCTGCTTGAGCTACAATCTAGTACAATGAGTAACAGACACGTGGCGAACGCCAGAAAAACTTTATTCATGGTAGTCGTTCCACGAGCGCGTGCGTGAGCCTTATGGCGTACGGAACGCCCACCCCTGGTTTTCCGATCTACACTATTGATCTGGACGCAAGCAAACTGAATCCGTCAATTCAGGTTCCGCTAGGCACAGCGACACCTATTACCATCAACTGGGGGAACATTCTCGCGCACGTTATCGCAGAAAACCTCGTCCCTCCACCCGTTCACGGTTGGGTAGGTTCTTCTGCGGTTGCCACGGATAGCACCATAAGTCTTGAAATCAGAAACAACTTTACGGGTCCGAGCGGTCCGATGGCGGATATGTTTATCTCGAACTATCGCGAAAGCGCGCTGATTAGTACGGCCAGGAAATAACAAGACCCCTCATGCTACTAAAGGTCTGACATCTTCAATTCGGTATCGGCGTCTCTCCACGCTGTCGTGAACTGCCGCCAGACCCAGGCTGCATCAGCATTTTTGCCTTGAGCCAAAAGACTCCGATAGAGGCCGAAGAGTGACCGTGGGTTGCGCGCGTTACGCCGCAGGTCTGCGCGAAAAACCTCAGCCGCCTCCGCATAGTCTCCGCGCGCAAACAGCGCGCCGCCGAGCGCTTCGCGCACCGGAAAGTACCAATCGGGTGGTTCTATGTAAAGAAGATTATCCTGAGTGTTTACAGCGGACCTCAGCAAATCAATGGCTTGGCTGCGGGCACCGCCGGCGGCGGCGATCTTGGCGGCAAGAACATCCGACGCAATCCTTAACAGACTGCTCGAGCTGTTCCATGTCCCTGGCCAAGCTGGTACGTTCAATTCCTTCTGGGCGTTGCGAACCACCCTGAGCTCGCTCTCCGCCTCTGAAATGCGGCCGTTGCTAGCGTATGCCATGCCGCGCGCAAAGTGCCAGATTGGCAGGCGCATCTCCGTAGGCGCATCTGGCTCGCCGCTGTCGGCCTTGGGTTCGGGCAGCTGAAGGATCTCATCCCAGCGGCCGAAACGCAAATAGACGAACATTGCCGGCACCAACGCACCTTCGCTCGTCAGCATACCGGCAACGCGTTTTGCATTCACCCAGGTTCCTGCATCGGAATAGGCGGCGGCCAGCATCGACAGGTTGTGGTCGTGATAGCCCGCTACAAATTCGGCGTCCGACTCGCCCGCGCCATGCAAATAGGCGATATCGTGCATGCTGGCGTGCTCGTTCATTTGTGCCGCTAACGCGAAGTCACCGGTCCGCATATAGATGTGTGCCGGCATGTGGCCCAAATGCGCCGCTGCCGGCTCGAACTGCATTGCCTGGAGTCGCGCGGCGCTCAACAGCCCACGCTCGGGATGACGTGATGCCTCCACCACGTGGATGTAAAAATGGTTGGCAGCGATGTGCTGGGGTTCGCGGGCCAACACCGATTCCAGCGTGGCGACGATCTCGTTCGTACTGCCCAAAGGCTCGCCACCAGGTGCGTACAACTGCCAGGGCTGCAACTCCATCATCGCCTCCGCGTAGAGCGTTGCCGCGTCGGGATCATCGGGATAACGTGCCATGAGCTGGCCCATTGCGCTCTTGTACGATACCGCCAGAGTGCGAAAATCCGGTTTGGGCTGGTTCGAATATCGTGAGGCGAGCGCCCGAATGTAGGCCTGCTCCATGGCCGGCGCGTGCGCGTCTAATGCCAGAGCTCGATGAACGGCCGCATACGCAGCCTTTTCGCCGGCCTGGTCGACAGTGAAGTTGATGTTCGAACCGTAGGCGAGAGCAATCCCCCAGTACGCCATGGCAAACGACGGGTCGGCTTTGGCCGCGCACTCGAATGCCCGGCGCGATGCGAGTCGTGCGTACGCATAGAAAAGCGTCAGCCCACGGTCGAAGCACAACTGCGCCGCAGCGCTGTGGGTCGATGTCGGATGATGCTGGAGGACGTAGGCATATGACAAGGACGCGCGAGCGGGTATCGCCTGCAGCATGACAAGCAGGACGGCAGCTATTAAGACGAACCGTTTCATAAACTCGCGTTCCTCCGTTCGAACCCCGTTTGCCCACCAGCCGCAGGCATTAGTCAGCGGTCTCCAATGGGCGCAGCGTCTTGTTGAAAAGGCTGACACCAATACACACCACGACGTTGATGACCAGCGCGAAGAACCCAGCATTTATTCCAGCGATGCTTTCGTGTTGCGTGCCAAAGAGCACGATCAGAAATAGCAGACCGCTGAGGATTCCCGCCATGACCCCAGCCGCTGACGCGCGCCGCCAGACGAGTGCAAACACGATGCCCGGAAAGAACTGGGTTACTCCTTCGTAGGCGATGAGATTCAAACCGACCATGGTCGATGGCACCAGCCACCAGTAGAGCAGCGCTAGACCGGAAACAACGAGGACCATAATTCGGGTCGCATGCGTTCGCACATGGTCGCTTTTCACGAGACCGAGCCAGTCGCCGAGAATGTTCTTTGTGAAGATGCTTGCCGCGCCCAGAACCTGTGCGGACGCTGGGATGAGACCCGCCAGTGCCCCGGCTCCGGCCAACAAGCCGAGCACCCATGGTGGGTAATACTTTTGAACGACCAGCATGAACGACTGATCAGCGGCCGGCCCGGTAAGCCCTGGTAAAACGAGCAGTGCCGTAAAACCGGCGAAGTAAATGAGCAGGAGCATGAGCTGATACGCAGGCAGATACATTGCGTTGCGCCGCAACGTGTCTTCACTTTTGGCCGAATAGATTGCGGCCATCGAGTCCGGCCACATGTAGAAGCCGAGCGACGTTAAGATCACCGTCGTCACAAACCAGACCGTGCCATGCTCGCCAGTTCCTGCCTTGAGGCTCAGCCAGCCGGGGTGGACTTCCAGGAGTTTGTGAATGAGATGCGCGGGCGAGCCAAAGAAATGGATGGGAATAACGATGCCTGCGAACACAACTCCCAGCAGCACCATTGAATCCTTGATGATCGCTGCCCAGGCGATGCCACGCAAACCAGCAATGTACACGAAAATGGCGATCAACACGAACGCGATGGTCACCGCCACCGTCGAATTGATGCTGGCGTACCCGGCAATGTGCAATAATATCTCGATTCCGCGCATCTGCAACGTCACATAGGGAACGAGAAAAAGAAAACCGATCATGGCCACGCAGATCCCAAGCGCTTTGCTGCGATAGTGACTTTCTAGGAAGTCTGGGCCAGTGAGAAGATTTCTTCGTTTGGCAGCCCTCCACACCGGCGGTAGCAAGAAATAGGAAATGATGTACGCGACCGTCGGATAACACAGGATATACAAGGCTGGCGCGCCCTCGCCATAGGCCAATCCAGCGGCGCCCAGAAAAGTAAAACTCGTATAGATTTCGCCCGCTAGCAGCAACCACAAGAACAACGCTCCAAACGAGCGTCCGCCAACCATATACTCTTGCGCGGTTGCTTTTTTCGCCGCATGACGGGCCCCGAGAGTTCCAAACAACAGCGTGCCAAGGATGAGCAGGGCGATGATGGCGAGGGTGACACGGAAATCGCCCGTCACACTCAGCGCCCTTCAGCTTTATATGCCGCGAACAAGAAGAATGGCGTTACCAGGACCCAGCCGATGATCCAATCGACTAAGAACGGCACTCCAAACAATTGCACATCAATCCGGTTTGCCAATGGAATCCCGAATGTCAGAGCGCACGCGGGTATCGCAGCGAAAAATGCCGCCCGCCAATGACGGTGGCTTGGAGACGAAACTGTCGGCTTAGTTTGCAAACTCAGCCCGTTCCAAAGAAACGAATCGCCTCTCTATGGAGATCGCCCCTGGGGGATCCTTTGCCTATAGACCTTTGATGTTAGTCCTGGGGGTCCTACGAGGGATTGATCTCGGGCTCCGCGGATTCGTCGGCCACGTCAACCCATCGATCGCCCGCAAGCCGTTGGGCTTCCAAACGAGATCGCTCGCCTTCGCGACGCAGCTCTTCGGCCTCCATGCGCAGGACCTCGGCTTCCAGATGGTCGTAAGCCGCACGGGCGGGGACCAGCAATCCGTTGATCGAGCGGATCTCGTCTGGGTCAAAGTCGACTCCGCCGTCATGAGGGCCGTAAAACGCGATTGCCTGCAGTTTGTGCCGTATGATTATCGGCAGAGC
>JALYZV010000138.1 GCA_030948685.1 Vulcanimicrobiota bacterium
ATTCGTTTGCGAAAGAAAGATCTGACCGAGGATTCCCGGCGCAAAGCGCGCATGACAGCCCGCCAGCGTGCTTCCGTGTGACAGAATAGCTTTACCTGACGTAAGGGGAGGCCTTTCGTGGCGGACATCGAGCGACTGACCGAATTCATTAGGGCCGCAAAGCAAAAGGAGCTAGGCGACGAGTTCACCGTCGCGCTATTGCGGCAGCAAGGATGGCCTGACCAGCGCATCTATCAAGCGTTTACCGTTTACTACGAGGAGATTTTGGGCCAGGCTATTCCATCGCGTGGTAGCCGGATCGAAGGGGCTCGCGAAGCCTTTCTCTATCTTCTGGCGTTCATAACTCTTGGGTTTTGGATCGTGGCTCTGATCCTACTTGCAGATCAACTTATCAATCATATGTTCCCCAGCCCCTTGGGCACAAGTTATTACTCTCGCCCGGAGATCGCGGGGCAACTCGCAACGCTGATCGTCGCCTTCCCTCTGTTCCTCTTTGTTAATTGGTTGATCGTGAAGGAGGTCGAGCGACGGCCTGAGGCGCTTGAGTCCGGCGTACGCAAGTGGCTGACGTATATCGCTCTCGTCATCACCGCGGTCACGCTGCTGGGCGATGCGGTTGCCGTTATCACGTCGTTTCTATCAGGCGACTTGACCGTGCGATTCTTGCTCGAAGCATTGGTCTTGTTTCTCATAACGGGCGGTGTTTTCTGGTATTATCTGGGAGCAGTGAGAGCGGAAGAAATGAATCGCTCGCGCAATCGCGCCTTTGCTTGGGCGGCTGTCGCGCTCGTGTCTGCTCTTGTTATCTTAGGGTTCATCCAGAGCGGGTCACCGGCGCGGCAGCGCGCGATCGCGGTCGACGATCGTCGCGTAGGTCGGTTAGCGAGGATAGCGACCGCGCTCTACAACCAAGTGACGAACGTACCGACCAAGAATTTGAAGCGGCTGCCGCGGACGCTCGATCAAATACCATCCCTGTCAGCCGATGAATACAAAGACCCTGCGACAGGCAGCCCATTTGAATACCACGCCGCTAACGGCACGAAATATCAAGTGTGCGCTGTTTTCGACGCGGATAGCAGCAGCCAAACGATTCCGGCCGCATGGGCGCATCCAGCCGGTCGTTACTGTTACGATCTCGACGCAGCCGCGCGGCCCGTGGAATATTACAGGACCTGAGGTCAAAACGGCCCATGCTCACATCTGCTGGACGACGACGGCTGCACAACTCGGTGTAGAGCGTAATGTTGCCGCCAACAATTTGCTGCAGCGCGGCACCGAGGTTGCCGATGACACTGCGCGAGCGTACGGTTATGCCGCGCATCATGCCAAGGTGGTTGATCACTTTATAGCCTTCCAGTTCGAACCCGGTGGTGACCGAGCGAGTTATCCATGGCGTGCCCTCCAGAGTAACATCGCGATGACGGCGGGGATCGCACCCACGAGCCAGCCGGCGATGACGTCCATCGGCCAATGGACGAGTGCGTACACGCGCGCTACGCCGATGACGGCGGCAGCTATGGTTGCGACAATGGCGGCGGGAGCGTCGAGGAACCAAAGGACGCCAGCCACAAATGCCGCGACCGCGCTGTGATCCGACGGAAAACCGTTGTCGCTGGAATGCGCGATCAGCGGCGCGATACCCAAAGATACAAATGGACGGCGATCGAAAAACAAATGTCCAGCGACAATAGCGAAGGCGACGGCGGCCACGGCGCCAACGGCGAGGTAGGCAAACAGTCCAGCTGGTCGTCGCCGCGCAACGGCCCACGCAAAAGCCGCAAAACTTGCAATCAGACCGTCATTGGCAATCGCGATCATTGTGCCGTTCAAGGCGGCGTGGCCCCACAACGAATGGAAGAACGACACGATGTGCACGTTGCCGTGCTTCCAAGGTGCAGCGAACGCTGTCCTCTTCACCGTCACAAATGGTGGAAAAGGGGCGTTGTGGGCAGGAAAGCACTAGCTGATTTGTCGCAACTAGGGGGCCATGCCGGTTCATCCCATCCATCACCTGGCTATAGGCACGGATGCCTTTAACGTCGCTAAGAAGTTCTATGGCGCGCTGTTGCCTGCACTCGGCTTCGATCTTGTTTTTGAGAAAGATGACTCGTTTGGGTATCAGCGCGAGGGCTTTGAGGTCATCATCATCAAGGGCCGGAGCCTCAAAGACGACCTCTATGACGGCGAGCGACGTGTCGGCTTCGACCACCTGGCGCTGAACGCCGACTCACGAGCCAAAGTTGACGAGTGCGCAAAAATATTGGATGAGCTTGGCGCCGACATCGACGACCCACCGGCTATCGTCAACGAGATGGGCGAGGATTACTACGCAATGTGGGTGCGCGACCCGAGCGGTCTACGCATCGAAGTCGTCTACCAGGGAAGCTAAAAGGAACGGACCTAAAGGTCCGTTGCTTCAAAGATCCGTTGCTGCAAAGGTCCGTTGCTGCAAAGGTCCGCTGCTACAAATCCTCGGTTGTCTTCAGTGCGAGCGCCTGTTTGAGCACCTTGAGGCCTAGCAGCGCGCACTTCAGGCGCACCGCCGAAATATTGATCCCTAAATTCTCAAGCACATCTTCTTTACCAATCTTGGCGACGTCAGCCAGCGGCATGCCCTTGACCGCCTCGGTGAGCAGTGACGCAGAGGCTTGAGATATCGCGCAGCCGCGGCCGCTGAATTTGATGTCCGAGACGAGGCCATCGCGCAGTTTCACATCCATGCGGATTTTGTCGCCGCACAGTGGGTTGTTGTCCTCAAAGCTGGCGTCCGGCTTTTCCAGGGTGCCGGCGTTGCGCGGATTGCGGTAGTGATCCAAGATGAAGTCACGATAAAGTTCGTCCATCCCGGAAAAGTCGTTCGTCACGGCAGTCTTGTCAGGCAAGTTTGAAGATACGCTTGGCCTTATCGATGCCGGCGATAAGCGTGTCGATCTCGGCTGGAGTGTTATAAATGTAGAACGACGCGCGCGTGGTCGCCGGCACGCCGAGCTTTTCCATGAGCGGCTGGTTGCAGTGATGGCCGGCGCGAACGCAGATGCCTTCCCGATCCAAAATGCTGGCCAGGTCGTGAGCGTGGATGTCGCCGACCGTCAGCGAGATGACACCCGTGCGGTAGGCGATTGGGGGGCCGTAGATGATAAGGTTTGTTTCTGCGGAGAGCTTTTCAAGCGCGAGCTTGGCCAGCTCCATCTCGTAGGCGTGAACCCGGTCCATGCCGATCGTTTCGAGGTAATCGACGGCGGCGCCTAAGCCGACGGCCTCGGCGATGGCGGGCGTTCCCGCCTCAAAGCGTGCCGGCACATCTGCATAGGTCGACGACTCGTAGCCCACGACGTTGATCATGCCGCCGCCTGACATGAACGGAGGCATCGAGTCAAGCAGCTCCTTGCGTCCCCACAACACGCCGATGCCGGTCGGCCCCAACATCTTGTGCGACGAAAATGCCATGAAATCGCATTGCCAGTCGGTCACGTCAACCGGCATGCGCGGCACGGCTTGGCAAGCATCGACGACGCTGATCGCTCCGGCTGCGCG
Source organism: Vulcanimicrobiota bacterium (assembly GCA_030948685.1). GTDB lineage: Bacteria > Vulcanimicrobiota > Vulcanimicrobiia > Eremiobacterales > Eremiobacteraceae > JAFANK01. The sequence goes on from JALYZV010000138.1 coordinate 3,538, forward strand.
AGCGCGAGCGCTCAATTCTTTGACCGGGTTAATCGTCCCGAGGGTGTTGCTGACCGCGGTGAAGGCAAAGAGCTTCGCGCCCTTGAGCAACTCGTCGAGATTCGTCAAATCGAGTCGCCCATCCGAGGTGATCGGAACGAAGCGCAGCTTGGCTTCCTTTTCCTGCGCAAGAATCTGCCAGGGAACCAGGTTGGAATGGTGCTCCATCTCGGTGACGAGGATGACATCGCCCTTTTTGATGTTCGGCCGGCCCCAGGCATAGGCGACGAGATTCAGTCCTTCGGTGGCGTTTCGCACGAAGATGCACTCGGCCGCACAGGGTGAGCCGATAAACCGCGCGACCTTGGCCCGCGCGTCCTCATACGCCTCGGTCGCGAGTTCGCTAATATGATAGATGCCACGATGAATGTTGGCGTGATAGCGGCGGTAGTAATCGTCCATCGCCTCGATCACTTGGATCGGCTTTTGCGACGACGCTGCGCTGTCAAGGAACACCAGCGGCTTGCCGTGCGGCCGTTCCTTCAAGATCGGAAAGTCGGCTCGGATGCGTGCGATTTCGGCCGCGGTCAGCGCGAGCGGGCGATCCGTCGCGACGGCGACGCTCTTCACGATGACACATCCACGGAGACGCGGCCATTGTTGACGTGCACCGGGTAGGTGCGCACCGGGCGAACCGCCGGCAGGCGCGTGACGTTTCCCGTGCTCACGTCGAAACGTGCGCCGTGGCGCGGGCATTCGATCTCTTTGCCGATGAGCTCACCCTGTCCGAGCGGGCCACGATCGTGCGTGCAGACATCGTCGATGGCGTATATGTTGCCGGCATAGTTGCACAGCGCGATGCGCAGGCCGTTGACGTCGACGACTTTCACCTTGCCCTCGGAAATCTCGTCCACGCTCGCGACCTCGATCGTGTTGACAGGCATGGCTATTGCGCGCTGACTCGATCGAGATGCGGCGCGACCTGGTCGCGCAGCGATTCCGTCACCGTGGGCTCGCCGAACTTTGCGAAAACCTCTTGAAAGAAGCCTTCGACGATGAGCCGCGCAGCGACGTCGGGCGCCAGTCCGCGTGACTCGGCGTAGAAGAGCTGCTCGTCGTCGACCGGGCCGACGGTTGCGCCATGCGTGCAGCGCACGTCGTCTGCTTCGATCTCGAGCATTGGTTCTGTGTCGACGCGTGCGCCTTCTTTCAGCAACAGATTGCGATTGGCCTGATAGGCGTCGCTGTGTTGGGCGCCTCGGTCGATGATGATGACACCGGTGTAGGAGGAATGAGAGTTGTCGTCGAGCGCGGCCTTGAAGAGCAAGTCGCTGCGGGTATGCGGCGCACGGTGGCCTTGCAGGGTGCGATAGTCGAATTCTTGGCGCTCTTCTGCAAAAACGAGTCCGAGCATCTCGCTCTCGGCTCCCGGCCCGCACAGCTCTACCTCGACGTCGGTGCGTGCCAGTCGTCCGCCGATGCCGAAGTTAAGGCTGACGAGTTTGGAATCGCGCGCCATGGTGGAGCGCTGGTGCGAAAACACTGAGCTGCTCTTTGCGCAATTCTGAGCGTGAGCGTAGTGAACGGACGACCCTTCGCCGCAGATGACGTCGACAACGCCCGAGGAAACTTTTTCGTTTTCGTGATGCGTCTCCGCGACGGTGAGCTTCGACTTGGCACGCGCAACGATGACGACGCGAGGATACGTGCCCGCCTTCACGTCAATGCGAATGGGCTGGCTTGCCTCAAAACCCTCCGGCGCGTACACAAAGATGCCGTTTTGCCAAGCGGCTTCGGCGATCGCCGCATAGCGGCCCACCGACTTGCCGTGATGCTCCATACCCAGTGCTTCGCGCACCGCATCCTCATGCGTTCCAAGCGCCTTAACGAGCGAGCAGACCACGAGACCGCGCTTGCGGTCGTCCTCGGCCGCCCAATACTCGAAGTCTGTCGGCACGGGGGCCGGCGCGCGAAGATCCAGGCCAGCAAGCGAGAGCCGGCGCCAGCCGGGCGTCTTCTCATCGGGTTGCGGCAGCGCTTCATAACGCATGAAAGCGGCTCGGCGC
>JALYZV010000146.1 GCA_030948685.1 Vulcanimicrobiota bacterium
ACCATGCATGGCGCGCCGCCATGGCTGGTGCGGCTCCGACCGATCAAGCCGTCGACTACGCGATCAGCAGCTACAATGTGCTCGGCACGCTCTTCCTTGACGGTCCAGCCTGGCAGTCCAAGACGCAATACCAAAAATATGTAGATCAATCACCCATCACCTATGTTTGGAATGTCACGACGCCGACCCTCATCATGTCGTGCGTCTTCGACACGGACGTGCCGGTAACGCACTCATACGAATTGTTCCACGCGCTGCGCGATCGCGGAGTGCCGACGCAATTCGTCGCCTATCCATCCCACGAGCATTACCCGAGCGATCCGGTATCCAGCGAAGACGTCTACCGGCGTTGGGCTAGCTGGTTCGATCGCTACCTGCGCTCAGCTGAAAGTCGGTAAGGATCAACGTGGGGCGCGCGCCGCGCCTGTACACATCCTTCCAAGCGTTAAGTACTAGACCAAAAGGCAAGGCTTCGAACCCCGACCCGCGAAATGTCGGCAAAACTTTTCTGGTCTGGGAGAGCACGCATGCATATGTTCATACGCCGGCGCATCGTTATTGCGCTGGTGTGCGTCGGCTTCGTTGGTGCAAATGTGCTGCCAGTGATAGCCGGGACAACGGGCGCGATTCAAGGCTACATTACGACAGAAGCGGGGCAGCCGCTGACCGCCGTTGCGGTCACTGCGGCGTCTCCGTCCGGTCACTTCACGACGATCTCGGGGGCCGGCGGTTTCTATTCATTTAACGGCCTGCCACTAGATACGTATACGCTCACCTTCTCCAAAGAAGGTTACCAAGCCACCTCGATACCCGGCGTGACGACCGTCCAAGACCAGCCGAATCGCGTGAACACCCACTTGTCCAGCAGCGTCAAGTCACTTGGCCGCGTGACCGTGCGCGGCCAGACATCGCTCGTCCAGCCGACGGTCACCGCCAACACCTACGTCATCAATCAGCAGCGCCTTTCCGACCTCAACGGCACGCCGCAGGACCTGAACGGCTTTGCGGCCTTCAACTCGTTGCCGGGCGTCACGCCGGATAACGCCGGCTTTCCTACTATCCGAGCCGGCGCCCAAAATGACGTCGGGTACCAGATCGACGGAGTCGACAATACCGAGATCGGCACGGCCGAGTACTTAAATGCGTTGACGCTCAACGGGGCGCGTAGCGTGCAGATTTCGACCGGCGGCTACGATGTCAGTAACGGCAATACCAATTCGGGCGTGATCAACGAAGTCATTAAGCGTGGTGCGTATCCCGGCCAAGGCCAAGCGACCTTGCGCGTCGACAGCCTCACCTTCGGTCACGAGCTGTCCTTGGACTATGGCAACGCCACACCGAACAACCGCTTCAGCTATTATTTTTCATTTGGCGGTTCACGCTTGGCAAGTACGTACGGCGACCGCGCCACGCTGTTACCGCTGGAGGTCGGTCAGAGCGAGTTCAGCTCGATTAACGACGGCATTGTGAACCTCTTCTACCATTTCGGCGATCAAAACAAGAACGAGATCCAGTTCCTCACCAATTTGAGCGGACAGACGCTCAACTTCAATTACCTAGCGTTCCCGCCGGTGGCCCCGTACGCGTCGAACAACGGCAACGTGCAGGCAGGCAGCGACCCCTTCGGCTTCGGGTCCGGCACGTTTATCGTGCCGCCGGGATTTGGGCTGCCAGCCATGTTGCAAAGCAATTATATTACGCTGATCCCAGGTCAAGCTGGCTACCAGCAAAATACGAACGTGGCCGACACCCAGACCTTCAACTCAATCATCGATAAGCTGAATTTCAAGCGCCAGCTGAGTGCATCGAGCTTTGCCGAAGTCCGGCTCACCAAGACCTACTTGAACTGGGTGGACTGGTATCCATGGGACCTTGGTTCGTTCAGCGATGTCTTCTTTAACGAGAACGCTACCGCGCTTGGGGAGGCGTTTGACTATACAAATCAGCTCACGAGCAAGAACGAGCTCAGTTTCGGCGGCGATGGCACGTTCTACAAGACCGAGTATTGGAATAGCTTTCCGAGCTTCGAGCCGTTTGATCAGCCGCTCTCCGACCTGGGCTGCCCACAGGTGTTTGCCTCGACCGGCCGGACAAATCTCGGCGGTGGCTGCTATATCGCACCGTATAATGCAGCGCTGAATGCGGCCAACGCTGCCAATGGTGGCACGCTCCTCACAGCGCCGCTGCCCACCGACCCAGCGCATGCACCGTTGAACAGCTACGTTGACAATGCATCGTACGCAAACGATCCGGTGCATCGCTGGGATCTCTGGTTCAAAGACCGCTGGCAGCCAAACGAGCGCCTCACGGTCACCCTCGGCTTGCGCTGGGATAAAGAATCGATTGCCATACCCTCAAACGCCGCGCAGTTGAACACGACCTACTTTTTCGACGCGAGCGGCAACGTTGTGACGGTACCCGGCAATCCGATCGGCACCGACGTCACCCAGCCGCAGCAGATCAGTCCGCGCATAGCCGCCAGCTACGAGGTTTCGCCTCGCGACACGGTGCGCTTTTCGTTCGGCCGCAACATCGAATTTGCACCGCTCGGTGCGCTTGAAAACGCTTACAGAGTTCCTACATCTTTGCAGAGCTGCAATATCGCCAGCGGATGCTTCATCCCGCTGCCTGGTTTTGGCACGACCAACAATATTACGAACCTGTATCAGCAGATGGTGCTGGACCTGACGACCAACAATTTTGCCCAATACACGCCGCTTGTGCCACAAACCGCGGTGAACGTCGATTTCTCCTACGAGCACGATTTTGGGCGGGGCCTCGAACTTCGCCTGACACCATATTACCGCAAAGGCAAGAACTATTTTGTCAGCAATCAGCCGCTGTTGTTCACGCTGCCGCCGCCAAGCAACAAGCAGATCTTTGGCCCTATAAAACAGCAAAACGCCGGCATCAATGAAAATACAGGCATTGAGTTCGCGTTGCAGCGCAACGCGCCATATGGTTTGTCAGGCCTACTCGATGCCACCTACGATAACACGCTCGCCAACTATGACGGCGATTTTTTCCCCGGAGGCGGGACCGGCCTGAACGCCGCGGCGCTGGCAGCGAATCATTTCTACCACGTGACGTATGTGGCGCCCCTCAGCGGCACATTCAACCTCGTGTACAATACGCATACCGGCTTCCATGCGGCCACGACGGTGAACTACTTCTCCGGTTTCCGCTACGGTGTTGGCACGAAGACCTTCATCTTCGGTGCAAACGGCCAGCCGGAACAGGTGCTCAATACCGACCTAGCGGCAACGTCGTCGCGAGCATACTACACGACCGATCCCACCAATCCGGGCACGCCCGAACACCCCAATATCACTGGATCGCGTGGCACGAATGAAGGCGATGACCCCGGCAGCCTTTTCGGACCACCCATTGCGGTCGTGAACGTGACGCTGTCGCAAGATCTCGGGAGAGGCGCCCGCAACGCGCAGGCTGGAATCCGGGTTGAGAATTTGTTGGGCAATTATTCGCCGACGACCATTCCCTCCAACATCTACTATGTTGCGCAAGGCATCGGCAGCTATGGACCGGGATCAGGCGTCAATCCAAACCAGTGTGCGCCGGGTGTGACGTTCGCCTGCGAGCCCTTCTCATACAACCAAAGCGTACACCCGTATGAGGTCGAGCGGACCGGGCCACCGCGATTGTTCACGTTCTTTGTGAGCGTCAAGTATTAGCGCGAAGCTTCTCGCACCCCGAACCCTCGAAACCGCTCGGCTCCTCCTTCGTTGCTTCAGCGTTGACGATAAAGGTACGCACGGTCGTATCTTTTCCGATCCGCTCGTCACGCGCTACCTACCTCGCGGACCTTACTCTCCTGAGAAGGCGCCCGACATCGCGGCGCGCACGATCGCGTACTTTATCGAGCACTGGAACAAGCACGGCTTCGGCGTATGGGCCGTCATCGACAAGACCTCAGGCTTGCTCGTCGGCCAGTGTGGACTCAACCTGCTTGTAGAAGCTCCCGAGGTCGAGGTGCTCTACCTGCTTGACCGGCCATACTGGGGCCGCGGTCTCGGAACCGAAGCGGCGCGGTCCGCGGTCGACGTCGGCTTTGATCAGGTCGGCCTGGATCGGATCGTCGGCTTGACGATGCCGGCGAACCTCGCGTCACAGCGCGTGTTGCAAAAAGCCGGTTTGCATTACGAGAAGATGGCTCGCTTTTTCGGCATTGAAGTCCGCTACTTTGCCGTCAATAAAGATCACCGTTCCGGCGGCGAGGGCGCGCGCTAAACCCTTCTTTCTCATCCGGCGTTCATCGACGATTGTAACGGTCTGCCGCTGTTTGTCCGTTTTCCTGTCATGATGGGCATTCGCCCTCGGTGACGTTATTGATGAGGAGTAGAAGATTATGAATCGGTGCATTCAACTGCTGGCAGCCCTTTCGGGCGTCTTGATGAGCTTCGCGAGCGCGGCCGCAGTGGTCTCGGCCGCGCCGCAAAACGGGTACGTGCTGGCGGCTACCGGCAACCAAAGCGACAGCAACCTGCGGTGGGCCCGCTACCGGGTTGAACAAAACATCGACATGCTGCAACGAGACCGCCACGACTACGGCGGCTATCGCGTGCGAGCAATGTCACTTTTCCAGCAAGCACGCGAGCAGCTCACGCTCGGCCTGCGCTATGATACCGGTCGTGAGAATGCCGCGTCGCGCATGGCCGTCGCACGACCCGATGCCGACATGGTGTATCTTCGCGGCGAATGCGGCAGTGACGTGAATCTCAACGTTGTGCGCCGCAATATCGAGCGCATCATGGACGTGTTGCAGCGCGACAACGGCGACTACGGCGGACACCGCGTGGCCGCACTCAGGCTCCTCGCTGAGGGTCGCGACATGCTCAGGGCGGCGATAAACTGGGACAACACCCACTAAGCGCAAACGCGTTCGCGCAGCAGGAGGGGCGGACTTCGGATCGCCCCTTTTTTGCGCGGCGGGGTTGGCGAACGCCAGCGCGAACGCTTGCGCCTGAAACCATAGGGCTGGGCTGCAGGTATATTCACGTATGGATGCGACCGGGCAATACGCTCTCGCCTATGCGCTCACCACGACCGCCGGACTGCGCGGCTTCTTGACGCTGTTTGCGGCATCGGTCGCCGCACACTACCATTGGATACATCCCGCCGGGGCGTTCGCGTGGCTTGCATCTGATGCCGCCACCGTCGTCCTGGGTGTCTTTGCACTGATCGAATTGATCGCTGACAAGATCCCGGCGGTCGACCATGCGTTGCATGCTGTTTCGTTCGCCGTTCGACCGATCGCCGGCGCGATTTTAGTAGGAGGCACGATCCAGACAAGTCATCCGGGCACGCTCTACACGCTGATGGCGATCGGCGCCCTCAACACGCTGATCGTGCACAGCTCGTCAGCGACCGCTCGGGCGGCCTCGACGCTCACGACCTTCGGAACGGCGAATACCCCGATCAGCGCAGGCGAGGACGCCACTGCAATCTTTGGCATCATCCTCGCCTTCCTCCACCCCTATATCGCCGCGATACTGGCGGCGCTCTTCGTTGTCACCCTCATCGTGGTCGTGGTGGTGATCGCCGCACTCCGTAGTGGGCGCCGGCGTGCGGCTGGGGAACCTCCGCCCAGGCAGTAGTACCCATCGTACCAATCCACAAAATGCGATTGAACGACTCGCTGTCGATAGCATCGGGCTTTCGAAAATTGAAGCCACGTGTCGCCGTGCTCCACCACACCACATCGTGAAGCGGCGCCACCGGCGACGTCCGCTCGGCCGATCGATCGCCGCAGCGCGGCACGAGGCCGGGCTTGACCGGTGGCCTGCAGAGAATGCCGGGGATGACAGGTGTGTACGACGCCAGGCTTGGTTGCATTGTGAAGACATCGGACATGGGGAGCGTGTTCGCATCGAACATTCCCAAATGGTCGATGCCTAAAATATCCTCCATGGTGCGCAACATCGATACCGTCGTGTAAAACGTCGACACGACTGCCCCGCGTTTTGTGTAGGCGGAGATGACGTGTGCGATGGTCCGATGCGCGTCGACGTGATCCGGGCCGTCTTGCGCATCATCCTCGACCACAAAGATCGCGGTATCTTTCCAGTAGGGCGATTTGGCGACGGCTTCAACGAACTCGCCGAGCGCGTAATCGTTCATGGCTATTTGAGACTCCGGCGTGTTCAACCCGCCAACATTCGTCTTGAAACTTCCGAAGTGGTCGTTCATGAGATCGACGACTTCGAAGCTCGGCAGATTGCCGCGCTTGACGTAGCCGTCGAACTCGCGCTTCCATTCTTCGAAGCGGTACTGGTCGGGAACGTCCATATCCCAGCCACGGTAGTACAGATCCGTGCGTCCCCACAGTCGGGCCTGCACGGGGACGGCTTGCACCAGGCGCGACTGGTATGCCCGGCGCGAGATGGGCAGATACTGCGGCGCTCGACGATCGTACAGCAGCAAGCTTGTGTAGATGCCGTAGTGGCGGTGGGTGAGCCCTTTACGAAGAGCGCTATCCCAGATGAAGCCGCCGCGCGCAAACGGACTCAGATCGCCTGCGCCTTGGGTTGCGCCGACGTCCTTTTGGCCAGGAAGGATCGACGAACTGCCGCTTGGATCGAACAGTGTGGTCATGCGTTCCCCGTACGGTGTCGGCGACCCGAACACAGGGAGTGACAGATTGATGTTGCGCGGCTCACCCGCCCAATCGTAGGGGAAGCCGCCATTGCCGTAGTCAAACGCTACAGACTTCGCGTTGTAGTCGTTCGTGTGGCCTTGCAATGTCCAACTCCAACCGTCGGCGCTCACGTCGCCACTTGCATAAAAGTTGTCGAGCGTGACGAACGTGCTGGCTAACCGATGGTTGTTGGGCGTGAGCAGCTTCCCGAATTGCACGAGGTGTGGGTCGCCGTTACCCAGCGGAAGGTCGCCCAGCACCTGGTCATACGTGCGGTTTTCTTTCATGACGTAGATGACGTGTTTTATCTTGGTGTGGAGAAATGCCATCATATCGTGGCCGCTGACCGGTCGGAGATCAAAACCGTTGTTCATGGATACTTGCGTCGTAAGACCGGCAAGCGTCGCCATGCTGGGCACGGGCAGCGCGAGCAACCCAGCTTTCTCCAGGTTATAGACGTACCCGTTCACCCCGTGCGGCAAGATCAGGGCATTATCGGCCTCATCGATTGTAAACCGCGTCGGCCCGGCTGGAGACTTGGTATTGACGACGAAGAGCGTGCGGTCATCCGGACTGACGCTGACGCTGCTCGGATACCAGCCGGTCGGAATGCGCCCCAAGACGTGGTCTGTCGTTGGGTCGATCACCGCGACCGCATTCTCACCCCCAAGGGTGACGTACAGCCGTGTGCCGTTGCGATCGAAAGCCAGCGCGTTTGGACTCGATCCCAGATACGGGTAGCCAGGATGGAGCTGGATCACGCGCGCAAGATGATCGTCGGTCGTGTCAATAACGTCCACGACGTCATGATCGCCGTTGGCGGCGTACAGGTAGCGCCCATCAGGCGCCAGCGTCATCTTATTGGGTTCGCCGCCGACAACGATCTCGCGTTGGCCGGCGACGATGAGGTCACGCTGACCTCGCACGGTCGTCACCATGATCTCGCCGTCGCGTAGGCTGCTGGTGTAAATCTTGGTCGCCGCCGCATTGCGCTTCGTCACGACCCAGAATGGATACTCACCTCGCGCAACCCGGCCGCCGGGGACGAAGAAGCGAATCTCCTTGACGACCCGGCGCGCATGCAGATCGACGATTGAGATCGAGTCATTCTGCATATTCGCGACATAAAGAAGGCCGCCGTCCGCACTCGTCGCGAGACCGGCGCTGACCGCTGGAAAAAGAATACCCTGTCGGCGAGCGGCAGCGCTGTTTGCCCGCGTGTGCTTAAGCAAGCCGCCATCTTGTTGTGAGAGTGGTGCGTCTGAACGAGCATTGTGGCCGAGCGCGATGAAAGGCGTATCGGGTTTCCACGACTGGGCCGCCGAGACCGCTGGACCGCCCGCCGCCTTGAAGATGTAGATGCGGTCGTCGGGGCCGGCCGACACGTAAAACCGCAAGCCATGCGGATCCCATGCGATGCCGTTATAGCTCAGCGGGATTGCTAGCCGCTGCACCATGCGCGGCACCGGCTCCCGCAGATCGTACACAAAAACCCACTGCGACGCCGGCGTCGTTACCTTTGAAGGCAATCCGCTGAGCGGGTCGAGCACGCTGTGGACAATCGGCGATCCGCTGTTCGCGTAGTACGTGGTGTTGTAGCCCGTCGTCAGAACTAGCATTGCGCTGCCGTCAGGACTGACGAGCGAGGCCACCGCACCATCGGCATCCGCACCGCCGTCAGCGCGCAGACCAGTCTTCAGACGCTGAAAATGCGACCCTGGCGCGGCCATGGGCGTCAAATATTGGCCAGTTGGCAGTCGGTCGGCGCCGGCGCATGGTGCATTGAACCCCAACATCAGTACGGCGCACGCAGCGACGAGCGCGCGTTCACCGTCTTTGATCAGGGCTTTGGCCTGGGTGTCGCCCGAAACCACGTTGTTGCTTCGCCCACTCTGATGAAAGATATGCTCCCGTCCTGATTCATTCCGACATAGGAGCCAGACGGCCAGAGTTGCCCTTGAATCTTTAGCGACGTGGCAAGCGTGCAGGCCCCCAGGTGTCCGTTCTCGAGTATGACGCTTTGGGTGCGGCATGGCATGCCCCCGATCGATTGGTCGCCGACGTTGGGAACATAACCGTCTGCATGGCCGTCACGAGATATGCTCACGCTGCCCATCAGCCAGACTCCGTCTAAGGTTGCCACTGTGGAGACGAGCGCTGAAATGATTCGGTTGTGATCATCCACGCTGACCAATGTGCCGCTCGGAAGCTCGCCTCCAGCCAGCCGGATCGGACTCGAAAGCGTGCGCGTATGCTGCAGCGCCCATTGTCGCGCTTGCGCCGCGTCCGCACGCTCGTGAATCATCATGTTGGTCCAATAGACCGCGATGTACGCTAGGAAGAATGCAAACACGCCCGTCGAGACAATCGCGGTTGCACGCAGCAGCTTGTTGCCCAGTCCGAGCCGAGGAACCCGAAAATATGCCGCCCACAAAACCAGGGCCACGCCGCCAGTCACCGCCGCTATCGGAACCGCCAAGAAAGCTAAAACGTCGAGGGGTGAGAACCTTACATCCATCAGTTAGAGTATCGGTACCTCCGAGGCCTGAATCGCCGCGCGGTATCGTTTGTTTGCCGATAACGCCTGGTAGAAAGGCAAACGACACTTGTTGCTTCGATTGACCGTTCTTGTCGCATGTGTGCTGATCTTTGGCGCTGTAGCCACGAACGCGCCTGCGACATCAGACGACATCGCAACCACTCCTCGCGTACGATTTCGCCCGCACCAGTCTCGCTATCTCTCGACTCAGTCCGCCAGCGGAACGCTCGAGATTGAAAACGTAATCATCCCGCGTACTTGACCGCGTCGCAATCCATTTGATATACTACCCAAGCGCCAAACAACGGAAATCTATCCTTTAGGAGTGCTTCATCTTGTCGTTCATCATCAACTTACAGCGTTTCGCGCATAAGAAGGGCCTCGGCTCCTCGCGCAATGGCCGCGACTCCCAGAGCAAGCGTCTGGGTGTGAAGAAGTTCGGCGGGGAGCGCGTCAGCGCCGGCAACATCATCCTGCGCCAACGCGGCACGCAATACTACCCCGGCCTCAACGTCGGCATGGGCAAGGACAATACGCTCTTCGCGCTGGAGGACGGTGTCGTCGAGTTTGCGCGGCGCGGACGGGACCAACAAACCGTCAAGGTCGTCGCAGCCGAGCTCGTCGGCGCGAAGTCCTAACCGCCACGCACAACACCTGCGTTTTTGCACAGCGGGCCGGCGTCGCGCCGGTCCGTTTCATTTTTTGGTCAATTGAACTGTGTTTATCGATCAAGCGCGCATAACAGTTCGCGGCGGCGGCGGCGGTAATGGCGTTGTCTCGTTTCGGCGCGAAAAGTACGTGCCGAGGGGTGGACCCGATGGCGGCGACGGCGGCCGCGGCGGCTCGGTTTTCTTGCTTGCCGACCCGCAGCTCACGACGCTGAGCGATTTCCGGCACAAGAAACGTTTCGCGGCGAAAAGTGGCGGCCATGGGGCCGGTAAGAACTGCCATGGTGAGACGGGCGACGACGTCGTCATACGCCTGCCGGTCGGAACACTCGTCTACGAGGATGGAAAATTACTCGTGGATCTCAACCATGCAGGCCAACGCGTCTGCGTGGCGCGTGGCGGGCGCGGCGGTCTGGGCAATCAACATTTCGCCACCGCCATAAAACAAGCACCGCGTTTTGCGCAGCGCGGCGAACCGGGTGAAGAACATTCCCTCGACCTGCAACTGAAGCTACTCGCCGATGCAGGTATCGTGGGAGCACCGAACGCGGGCAAATCCACTCTGCTGGCGGCGGTGTCAGCTGCTCGTCCGAAGATCGCTGACTACCCGTTCACCACGCTTGAACCGCAGCTGGGCGTCGTCAAGGTCGACATCGATGCCAACTTCGTGCTGGTCGACGTTCCCGGACTCATCGAAGGCGCAAGCAAAGGCGCAGGGCTGGGCGACCGCTTTCTCACTCACCTCGAGCGCACGCGCGTGCTGATCCACCTGATCGACGGCGCGGCGATGCCTGCCGAGGCCGTCAAGCAGTTAAAAATGATCGAGCGCGAACTGCGGGCCTGGAATCCGAAACTGTTGCGCGTACACCGGATCGTCGCCGTTTCGAAGCAAGACGTCCCGAATGCGCAGAAGACGTTGGCCGCCATTCGTAACGTTGTCGACGATCGAGTCTACGCCATTTCGGCGGCCACCGGTGGCGGCATCAAAGAGCTCATGGGTGCGGCATATAATGCCGTGCAGAAAGCTCGCGCAGACGATGACGACTCGCAGGGCGAGGTCGTCCTGCGGCCGAGGCCCAAACCGACGGATGTATCGGTCATCGTCAAAAAAGAGGGCCACGCGTTTCGCTTGAGCGGCAAGAACATTGAACGTGTGGCGGCGATGACCGATCTCGATACAGACGAAGGTCAGGTTTACTTCCAGCGCACGCTGCGGCGCACGGGTGCGCGCCGCAAACTCGAGAAGGCAGGTGCCAAAACGGGCGACCGGATTCGCGTCGGCGACGCAGAAATTGTGCTGTGATGGGCCGCAAAAAGCTGGGCATCTACGGCGGCGCTTTCGATCCAATTCACGTTGGACATCTTTTTGTCGCGAGCGCGATCGCGGCTGAGGCAGATCTCGATCGTGTACTCTTTTTACCGGTCGGCGATCCCGCGCACCGTCGCGCGGTTGCCCCGGCTGCCGATCGTCGGGCTATGGTTGCGCTCGCGATCGAACCCGACAGGCGCTTTATGCTCGACGACACTGCCCTCCGCCAGCGCGGCCCCGTCTACACCGCCGACACCATGCCGCTCTTGCGCGCGGCACATCCGGATGCAGAATTCTGCTTCATTGCCGGCGCAGACTCGCTTGTCGACACCCCGTGGCAGCGTCTCGACGAGGTCGTGCGGGAGTTGCGCAGCTTTTACGTTGTCACGCGCGAGGGTGCCGATCAAGGGCGGCTCGCGCCGACGCTTGCAACACTCACACCAGATTTGGCGCAGCGCTTCGTACTGATGAATCTTCCGCTGGTCGATGTTTCGGCAAGCATCATCCGTTCACGCGTTGCCGCGGGCAAACCAATTCGCTATTTGGTACCCGACCCAGTTGCAGAGTATATTGCGAAAGCGCGGCTGTACGAAAAGAGCTGACGGTTAGTTGCAGCCGAAGGCGGGATATGAGAACGTGCCTGTCGCAACCGGACGGGTTGCACGGCGTACGCCTGGACGGCCTGGCAGCCCAAAAAGCAGAATGCGGATATTGCCCGCGGCGCGCACCAGCCGGCGCAGGCGCGGACCGGATGCGAGTGCCTCGTGCAAATCACGAGAAAATGGATCGTCAGATCTGAAGTTGGGCATGTGACGGCAACACGGGTGCGTTGCCATTCCTTACTATAGTTGATTGCACTCCGAACTACAATGCCAAACAGGCGGTCGATTGTATCGAATCATCAGCCCGGCGAGCACAGACAAGCGAGCGTGACGTAGCGCACACCGTCGCGCGCTTCGGTACGCCGCTGCTGGTCATCGACGAGCGGCGGCTGCGCGCGACAATGCGCCGCTTTCGCGCCGCCTTCAATCGTACCGGCTGGCGCTGCGACGTCGTGTACGCCGCAAAGGCCCTCGCGCTCAAGGCAATTGCGCGCGTTACGCATGAGGAGGGCTTGGCGCTCGACGTTTGTTCGGAAGGCGAGCTTGAGACCGCCATGCGGGCGGGCGTCCCAGCTGCCCGCTGCATCCTTCACGGCTGCGCCAAGACGGATCGCGAACTCGAACTGGCGGTGCAAACCGGCGCTGGATTCGTGGTGCTCGACCACCGCCGGGAAATCGATGTATTGGCGCGCATCGCGCGACAGGCGGGAAGGCAGACGCCCGTCCTTGTTCGCGTGAACCCCGGCGTGAGCGCAGCGACGAAATCTCAGGTGCAGACGGGTGCGCCCGAGTCGAAGTTTGGTTTTCCAATCTCAGACGGTCAAGCGATTGACGCGATCCAGCGCGTGCGGGAAAGCCAAGCACTCGAGTTTCATGGCATTCACTGCCATATCGGCTCGCAGATCACCGAGCTTGCATCGTATGCACTGGAAATCGAGCGCCTGGCTGATTTCGCTGCTCGCGTCGAACGGGAGCTTGCGACACGCTGCTCGATCATCAATCTGGGTGGTGGCCTTGGCATCGCGCAAGGCGACGACGAAACGGGCGCACCGACCCCGGAGGCTTGGGCCAGCGCGATCTTTACGCAGCTTGAGCGCAGGTTTGCAGATGGAGCGCAGCCTCGGCCGCAGCTCATGGTCGAGCCCGGGCGGGCAATCGTGGCGCGCGCCGGCACGACCCTCTACACGATCGTGGTGCGCAAAGATCTCGCCGACGGCACGGTCGCACTCATCGTCGACGGTGGCATGTCGGACAATCCCCGTCCAGCGCTCTACGAGGCCACCTATCCGGTCACGATCGCCTCGCGCAATGACAACGCGGCCGACGGGCGCTACACAATTTTTGGCCGGCACTGCGAGACCGATCTGCTGTTCCGTAATGTGTCGCTTGCCAACCCGCAACCCGGCGATATCCTAGAAGTCCGTAATACCGGCGCGTATACCTACTCGATGGCAAGCAACTACAATCGGTTTCCGCGTCCAGCAGTCGTACTGATTGACGGCGAGCGCGCTCGGCTCATCGCCCGGCGCGAGCCGCTCGAACATCTTCTCGATTTAGATGTCTTGGATGAATAGGGGCGGCTCCATCACGTTCGCCGCGTGTGTGCTCGCGCTGACGACATTCGGATGCGCGATGCCGCCTGCTCAACCCGACAATGCGCGGGCGCTCGGCGACATCGCCGCCCATCGCGCCCGAGTCGAGGAGGTCGTCGAAGGCACGGTCGTGCGCGTGCTGCCGAACAGCCATGGTCCGAGCGGTACCCACGAGCGCTTTGTCGTTGATGTGCGCGCAGGCGGCTTCCGCATGCCGCTTTACGTGACGGACAATATTTCGGTTGGTCAGTCCCCACCCTTGCGCGTCGGCGATCGTGTCATCGTGAAGGGCGAACTCGCCTTCAACGATGCCGGTCCGTTGCTGCATTGGACGCATCGCGATCCGCGCATGCGTCATGCGCCCGGCTTTGTTGAAGTCGGCGGCCACGTCTATGAGTGAGGCAGCGCAGTCGCAAGCATTGCGCGAGGTCAGCCTGGCGTCGCAATCGCCACGCCGCAAGGAGCTGCTCGAAGGTCTCGGCCTGCGCGTCGTTGTGCTGCCGAGCGGCTACATCGAAGCGCCGATGGATGACGCGACTCGAGGCCCAGCTGAAATCGCGTTGCTGCACGCGCTGGGCAAAGCGCGGCAAGCAGCCGCAAACGGGCCGGCTGTACTCATCGCCGCCGATACGGTCGTCGACGTCGACGGTGAAATACTGGGAAAGCCGGCCGATGCAAAAGACGCGGCGGCAATGCTGCGCAAGTTGTCGGGCCGCGAGCACCGGGTGTATACAGGCTTTGCCGTGATCGATCGGCTCAGTGGACAACGCCAGAGCGGCGTCGAATCGACGGCTGTCCGTTTTGTGCAGTTGAGCGACGCCGAGATTGACGCGTATGTCAGCACGGGCGATCCACTCGACAAAGCAGGCGCTTACGGCATCCAAGGCCGAGGCGGGATGCTCGTCTCGTCCATCAGCGGCGACTTTTACACGGTTATGGGCTTACCGCTGGCGCGCATAGGTGCGGCCTTGCGCGAACTAGGCTATGATGTGTGGGCCCGATGATATTGCTTGAACGTCTTTATGCGGACATAGCACCGGAAATCAGCATCGATCTCGGCACGGCCAACACGCCCGTCCACGTCCACGGGTATGGGGTGCGTTTCGTCGAACCCACCATCGTCGCGGTCGACACCGATTCCGGTGAAGTCGTCACCGTGGGCGAGGGCGCCAAGCAGATGATTGGCCGTACCCCGCGCTCGATTACGGTCATCCGTCCGTTGCGCAACGGCGTGATCTCGAACTACCGCTACACTGAAGCGCTGGTCAGCCAGCTGCTTGGGCGCGCCATCCGCGGCCGTTCGCTCGTGCCGCCGCGCGTGATCGTTGGCGTCCCTGGCTTAGCCACCGAAGTCGAAAAAAAGGCGGTCAGGGAGGCAGCGCGCGGTGCAGGCGCCGGGCGCGTCTACTTCGTGCCGCAGGCGATGGCAGCGGCGGTTGGAGCCGGGCTGCCCGTCATGGAGCCGCGCGGCAGCATGATCGTCGATATCGGCGGCGGCACGACCGAGCTCGCCGTCATCTCTTTGGGCGGCATGGTGTCGGCTCGCTCGCTCAAACTCGGTGGCGACCACCTGGACGACGCGATCATTGCCCACATCCGCGCGACGCGCGGTTTCCACATCGGCGAGCGGACTGCAGAATCTCTCAAGATCGCACTTGGCTATTACGGTCGCCCGCGTGCGCGAGCGCCGGTCAAAGTCATGGGTCAAGATGCGCGAGCGCTGCGGCCGGGAACGCTCGAGGTGCGCGAGGAAGATGTTGGCGCTGCGATGGCGGAGCCGCTTGGCCAGATCGTTGACGTTGTTCGCTCCATCCTGGAGCAGACGCCGCCCGAATTGGTCCGCGACCTCACCGAGAATGGCATTGTGCTCGCCGGCGGCGGCGCCGGGATCGCGGGGCTTGCGGAAACGCTCCAGCTGATCACGAGCCTGCCGGTCCGCGTCGCCGATCGACCGATGCTCTGCGTGGCGCTCGGGGCTGCGGAGATCCTGCACGACAAGAGACTCTTCGCCGCGATGTTTCCAACTCCGCAGTCGCTGATCGGTAGGTGGTGGCGATCACTTCGTTTTGGGATGAGAGAAAGCTCTTCGTCTTCGTCACGCTGATCATCGTGGCTTCCGTCGCCATGCTGATCGAAATCGACGCCGCCCGGCGTGGCGAACGCAGTCTCACGGATCAAATCGTCAGCTTTGTGATCGTGCCGATCGAGAGCGCGGTGTCGCACACCGTCGCCGCCATGGCCAGCGAGTACAACACGCTTGCACACTCCGGCTCGATGGCCACACAGAATGCCGAGCTGCAGCGCAAAGTACAGGTGCTCGCCGCAACGAACGAGCGTCTCAAAGAGCACGCCGCCGAAAATGGGAAGCTGCGCCGCATGCTCGGCTTGGCGCAGTCGATGCCGCTGCAACCGCTGGCCGCCAGTGTCGTCGGCTACGCGCCTGAAGGTTCGCGCAAAGAGGTCTCCATCGATCGCGGTTGGCGCGACGGCGTGCGCCGCGATAGCGTCGTGATCAACGGTGACGGCCTGGTTGGACACGTCATCGACGCCGGTGCCCATAACGCCCACGTGTTGCTTGTCATCGACCCCACCAGCAACGTTCCTGCCTACCTGCGCGATACGCGCACCTGGGGCATCGTGACCGGCACCTGGCAGCACATGCGCATGAAATACATTGGACAAGACGTCAAGGTACGCCCAGGCGATACGGTCGTCACGGGCAAGGGTGAGGTCTATCCCGAGGGCATCATCGTCGGGACGGTACGCGAAGTCGACCGCAGAGAAAACGCACTCTACCAGAGCGCCGTGATTGCACCGGCCGTCGATTTTAACGGCCTTATCCACGTGCTGGTCCTCAAGCAATGAACGTGGTACCCGCCCGCGACGCGCTCGAGCGACTCCGGCCCGAGGGTGCACAGCAGCGCTCGCGCGTGCGGCCCGAAGAGGCCGAAGTTTCGGTTGCCCCACACTTTTGGGTGCTGCTGGTGCTGGCAGTCGCGGCGATCGTCATGCAGTCGACCCTGTTACGCCCGCTCTCGTTGCGCGAGGCGCACCTGAGCCTCGTGACCATCTTGCTGGTCTGGACCGGGCTGCGCTGCGGTATCAGCGCGGGCGGCATCCTCGGGCTGGCTGCCGGTCTCATCGAAGATGCGCTCGGCGGCGGTGGCGCAAACGTGCTGGCTACAACGCTCGTCGGTTTCTGCGCGGGCCTGCTCAACGTGCGCTTTTTCGCCGACTCGCTGCCGATTTTTGTCTCAGCCGTAGCCGGCGCGACGATCCTTCGCGGCATCGTCACCTATCTGATGCTGGAAGTCGGTTTTGGTCTGCGCGGCACATTTCACCGCGTTTCTCATGAGCTTGCCTGGCAAGTCGTGCTGAACTGCCTGGTCGCCGCGATTGTCTTGCTCGTCCTTCGTGCGTTTTCGCACGCACGCAGGTAGCGTCGCATGGCCGGTTCGCTCGCTCATCCCCGCGAGGAGGCGCCGCAACAACGCGTGCGCCGCATCATCGCCCTGCTCGCGCTCATCGTCCTCGCACTCGGCATTCTGCTCGCGCGCCTTGCCTACGTGCAGCTGGCGCAAGGGGCATTCTATGGGCATCAGGCCGACCTCAATCAGCTGCGTACGATTCCGGTCACCGCACCGCGCGGTGTGCTCTTCGATCGGCATGGTGTAGTAATAGCGCGCAATCGCCCGTCATTTGTGGTGCAGGCCGTTCCCATGCAAATTGCCGATCCGGCGGCCGAAATTTCCCAGCTTGCGCAGCTGCTGGGGATCAGTGCAAATGGGGTATGGCGGCGGCTACTGCATCAAAACGGCGTCAGCTATCGAGATTTTGACTCGCTTGCCAGCGCGATTCCGCTTGGCCCCATCAACATCGCCGACGATCTCACGCCCGCCGCAGTCGGGAAATTCTCGGAGCGCTCGGACCGTTTCCCCGGCATGTCAGTCGAACTCGTTCCGGTGCGCGATTACCCGCACCGAACCCTGGGCTCGCATTTTTTGGGTTATGTCGGCCAGATTACCGAACGCGAGTACAAGGCGCGCAAACGTCACGGCTACGGCCCGAATGACACTGTTGGAAAAGAGGGTGTGGAGTACTCCTACGATCGGTGGCTGCGCGGTCGCAGCGGGGGCCGGCGCATCAAAGTCAACTCGGCGGGTGAAGCGGTTGCGGCGGTCGGCGATTTCGCGGCCACGCCGGGAAACGATCTTATGCTCAACATCGATTGGCACTTGCAGCGAGATGCGGAAACCGCCGTGGCCAATCAAATTCGCATCGTTGCCAAGCGTATCGGTCATCGGATCGGGGGATCGGCAATCGTCGAAGATCCGAACAGCGGCGCAATTCTCGCGCTCGTCAGCCAGCCGAACATCGATCCCAACGACTTCGCCGCCGGAATCAGCGAGAAGCGCTACTCGGCATATCTCCACGATCCGCTGCGCTCGCTTTTTAACCGCGCGATTTCCGGGGCTTACCCGACCGGGTCGACGTTCAAGATGATCACGTCGTCGGCGGCACTTGCCAGCGGTCTCATGAATGTCGATTCGACGCGTTATTGCGGAGGCGCGTTCGACCTGAACGGTTATGTGTTCTACGACGATCGGGCGGGCGGCCATGGTTCGCTCAACTTGACCCAGGCGATCACGGAGTCGTGCGACGTCTTCTTCTATCAGGTCGGGCACGAGCTTGGGATTGATCGCATTGACAAATATGCCGGCGCGTTCGGCATCGGTCGCCGCACGGGTGTCGACCTCCCCGGTGAAACGACAGGCACCCTTCCATCACCGCAGTGGAAACAGCGCTTGTATAAGGATGTCTGGTACGCGGGCGACACGATCAGCGTTTCCATCGGCCAGGGTTATTTGGAAGCATCGCCCATCCAGATGCTCAAGGTCGTCAGCGCCGTGGCCAACGGCGGCACGCTCTACACGCCGCATGTGGTCAGCCAAATACGCGATCCGCACGGCAGGGTGCTCGAGAGTTTCGACCCGGTTGCCGAAAAACGCGTACCGGTCTCGGAAAGCGATCTCGCGATTGTTCGCCGCGGCATGCTCGGCGTGATCGAAAGCGACTATGGCACTGCCCACAACGTGGCGATTCCAGGTTTCCAGTATGCCGGCAAGACCGGCACCGCCGAAAACGTCCCCACTGCCGACAACCCATCTGGTCGCAACCATGCATGGTTCGTATGTTTTGCGCCATACGATCAGCCGAAGATCGCGGTCGTGGTGTTCATGGACCAAAGTGGCGACTTCGGCGCGGTGAACGCCGCACCGGTTGCGCAAGCGATCGTCAAGTCGTATTTTCATATCAAGAGCGCCGGCCCGACTGGAAACGGGATCCGCGACTAACCCTCGCGACTGCATCAGCAGCGCCGGCTCAAGGGACGATTTAGGAAATCCGCGAAATCGCCTGAGTCCCGTTGATGTAGGAGCACGTCCAATGCAGGCAACGACCTTTGCCCTCGCCGACTCCATGCGCCGCCTGGGCACGGAAAGCGCCTTTGTCGTGCTGGCGCGTGCAAAAGCGCTCGAGGCAGAGGGCCGCAATATCATCCATCTGGAGATCGGCGAGCCGGACTTCGATACGCCCGAGCACATAAAAGAAGGTGCCATCCGGTCGCTGCGCGCCAACCGCACGCACTATACCCCGGCTGCCGGGATTATGGAGCTACGCTTGGCAATCGCCGAATACGTGAAGCGAACGCGCGGCGTCGCCGCGACCGTTGACCAGATCGTCGTGACCCCCGGGGCAAAACCGATCATCGCCGCGGTGCTCATGGCGCTGC
Source organism: Vulcanimicrobiota bacterium (assembly GCA_030948685.1). GTDB lineage: Bacteria > Vulcanimicrobiota > Vulcanimicrobiia > Eremiobacterales > Eremiobacteraceae > JAFANK01. The sequence goes on from JALYZV010000146.1 coordinate 19,157, forward strand.
TCAATGCCGGCGATGAAGTCATCATTCCCGATCCCGCTTATCCAGCCTATCGTTCCATCACGACCTACGTCGGCGCAAAGCCTGTCTCGCTGCCCCTGCTCGAAGCGCGTGACTTCCGCTTTGAAATCCGCGCGCTTGAGGCAGCCATCACGCCAAAAACGAAGATCCTCGTGCTCAACTCGCCCCACAATCCGACGGGCGGCATTTTGACTCCCGAAGACATCACCGCGATTGCCGACGTCGTTTCTAAGCACGATATTCTGGTCATCAGCGATGAAATCTACAGCCGTCACGCGTACGACAAACCATTTGCCTCATACTACGGTCTGGCCGGCATGCCGGAGCGCACGATCCTCATCGACGGCTGCTCGAAAGCCTGGGCCATGACCGGCTGGCGGCTGGGATTCGGCGTGATGCCGAGCTACATCGCTGAGGCCGCGACCGCGCTGATTCTCAATACGGTCTCGTGCACGGCAACGTTTGTCCAGGATGCAGCAATCCAGGCGCTCACAGGCCCGGACGAGCCGGTGCAAGCGATGTGTTCCGAATTTTTGCGGCGCCGCACTATCCTGGTTGACGGGCTGAACAAGATTCCGGGCGTGAGCTGCCGGATGCCGGGCGGGGCGTTCTACGTCTTTCCGAACGTCTCGAAGATCGAGCCGGACGACATCGCGCTCGCGAGTTACCTGCTCAATGAGGCCGGCGTGGCAGTGCTGGGCGGCTCAACGTTTGGTCCCCAGGGCAAGGGGTTCTTGCGGCTTTCCTACGCCAATTCTGAGGAAAATTTGCGCGAAGCGCTCAAGCGAATCGAAAAAGCGCTGGCTGCCTACAAGCGCTAAGGCCCAGACGGTGCCTGCGCGTTGCCAGTTGGGTTCGGGAAACTGCGGTTTGTGCGCTGCAAGAGCGTGCGCACGTTGACGGCGATCATCACCAGGTTGATGACGGCGAAGCCTATCAACCCGATGAAGACGACGCCATTGAGCACGTTGGCAGCATCGGCGTACTGAGCGGCATGGTTCACCCCGTCCGCCACGGCAACAAATGTACGTTGGCGAAGGATCAGGCATAGCACCACGAACAGAAAGCCGTGGGTCACGATCATCGTGCCTGCGCGCGCTCGGAACCAGTCAGGGCGCACGAGATTGACGCTGTTGACGGCTGCGTGCGCGAGGGTAGCGACGAGCAATGCTGGGAGCATCTGGTGCCACCACGGCCAAAGCTTGAACGGCACGTACAGCTGGGCTGCCGCCCCTCCCAAGGTCGCGTAGTCCGCGATGTGCCGAATGCCCGGGATGTTCAGCAGCCAGGCGGCGAATAATAGGTTGAAGACCAGTTCCAAGGTCGAGCTTGCGCGTGGGACTCGTTGCGTTTCGGTTGCCGCAGGCAGCGACCGTGGATCCCACTTGCGGGCGAAATCCTTGGGCCCAAACCGCTCGATGGCGGCAAAGATAACCGTCACGATTCCGACGAGGCTAAAGAGTGTGCCCCAGATAGCACCCCACGCTCTGGCAGCGGCGGCCAGCGCGTCGCCGGATGTTATTCCGAGCACCACGGTTGCGACGGCGGACACGCTCAAGGCTATGAGCAGCACGATCTTCAGCGAATTCACGTAAAACGGGTATAGCGCTGGACCGATGAGCTGCTGGTGCGGGCGGTAGCGGCTCGCCGCCAGCAGCGGATGGCCATAGGTCTTGAGAATCGCATTTTCTTCGTCCGCATTCAGCGGACGCCCGAGGCCGGCTTCCTTCTCTTCGATCTGCGACTGAATGCTATCTGAGAGTTCCTCGATAACGTCAGCCTGCGTGGATTTGGGCAAATAGCGCCTGACTGCGTCGAGATAGCGTGGAACAAGCTCCATGAGTTAAGACTCCTGCAAGATTCTGTCGAGCGAGGCGTTGAGGCGTCGCCACTCGTCTACGAGTTGCTTGAGAATCTGTCGGCCGTCGCGCGACAGTCGGTAAAAGCGTTTGTTGCGTTTGTTCTCCTCCCGCCAGTGGCTGAGCAGAAGGCCCTGGCTCTCGAGTCGTCTCAGCAGCGGGTACAGCGTGCCTTCGTCGATGTCGAGGCCTTGTTCGGCGAGCGCCTTACGCAACGTGTAGCCGTAGTGCTCGGTCTGGAGGTGCGCCAACACAGCCAGGGTCAGGCAGCCGCGGCGAAGTTCAAGCCGGAGATTTTCGAACAGTGCGGGATTCATGCCCGTCGCCAACCTGAAGGGCGCAGGCTAAAGCTTTGGACCCCAGCCTGCGAACAGCGGCGACGTGCCACCGGGCGGTCGGATGAACGAGTGGTCGCTGTCTACCCGTTCTGAGTACGGAAGAACTCGCATCGTCGTCATGGCGGTTGCTCCTTGAAGGGCGCCTACTGTATTGCACACATGATGTGCTACACACTATATACCATACAGTATATGTCTGTGTCAAGCATCTGACCGGCGGTCCGATGATGAGACGACGAGGCGCGTGCTCCTAGCCTAAGCCCATGGCCGATTTGACGGTTGCCAAGGTATCGGCGGCGACGGCTTGCGCACGCCGGGTCCCCTCGCTCAGCACCTGGCTGATCAGTGTGGGGTTCGACGCGATCTCTCGTCGCCGGGCTCGGATGGGTGCCAGTGCAGCGTTGAGGTGAGCCACCATGTCTGCCTTGTCCTCGACGCACCCGAGTTTGCCCGTGCGGCAGCGCAGCGCGATGTCCTCTGCGGCAGCCGTGTTGTACACGCGGTGGAAGAAAAATACAGGGCAGGTTTCCGGATGCCCCGGATCCGTTTTATGTATTTTTTCGGGATCGGTGAACATCGTCTTGACCTTGGCAATCGTTTCTTCTTCTGTGTCTGCAAGCAAGATGCTATTGTCGTACGATTTGCTCATCTTGCGCCCATCCGTGCCGGGAACATAGGGCGTCTGCGAGAGCAGCGGTTCCGGCTCGACCAGCACGGGCCCATACAGATGGTTAAAACGGCGAATGATCTCGCGCGAAAGCTCGAGATGGGGAAGCTGGTCCTGGCCGACCGGCACGCGCTCGCCTCTCATGATGGCGATGTCGACCGTCTGCAAGATCGGATACCCCAAAAACCCGTGCGTGGCGATCTCGGGACCCAGTGCGTTGACCTGATCTTTGTAGGTCGGCACGCGTTCAAGCCATGAGACCGGCGTGATCATCGATAACAGCGCGTACAGCTCGCTGATCTCGGGAATGCGCGACTGCACGTAGATCGTGCAGCGTTGCGGATCCAAGCCGGCAGCCAGCCAGTCAATCACCATCTCATGCACGTCCTGCGAAATTTCGCCGCTGCGGTCGAATTTGGTCGTCAACGCGTGCATGTCGGCGATTTCGTAGAAGCAGTCAGCTTGGCTCGACAGCGCGACAAAGTTCTGGAGCGCGCCCAAGAGATGGCCGACGTGGAGCTTGCCGGTCGGGCGCATGCCCGCCATGACGCGCCGACGTTTGCGAAGCGGCTCGACTACGCTCTTGGCTTCCGCGGCCACCAGCTGCCCTCCATTGAAGATGCGCTCACTTGAGCACTTTCCGCGTGTATATCCTGCGTCAGCGAGCGATGAACTGCGGCGTACCGGAACCGAGACGCTGCGTGTTGCGATGGGCGCGTCGCACGAATTGTCGCGCCTGTCCAATTGCGCGCTCGAGCTTCATGCCGCGTGCCAAGTTGACTGCAAGCGCAGCCGACAGGATGCCGCCGGCACCGCGCATCTCGCCATGCAGCCGTGAACTGACAAAGCGGCGAGCGCGCCCACGCACGGCAAGCACGTCGACGCACGCGGTGCCGGGAAGATGGCCACCCGTCACGAGCGCAGCACAGCCATAACGGTTGAGTTCGCGCGCCGCCGCTTGCGCCTGCAGGAGGGTTGTGACGCGTGAGCCAGTGAACGCTGCGGCTTCAAATACATTGGGCGTGACGACTGTTGCCAGCGGCAGCAGCGTTTTGAGCTGCCGGATTTCCCGCAGAGCCAGAAAGCGGCTCCCACTGCTGGCGGCCATGACGGGGTCAAGAACGATTGGCGGCCGCGCTGACAGGCGCCGTAAAAATGCGCTCACGGCCTTGATGGTGGGCACCCCGGGCAGCAGGCCGATGCATACAGCGTCGGGTTTCACTTGCTCCCAAATGCTTTGCAGCTGTTTGGCAATGAGCGTGGGCGAAAGCGGGCCGACCGCTGTGACACGCCGGCTATTTTGTGCTGTTACCGCCGCCACCACCGCCAGGCCGGCGGCGCCCAGATGCGCATACACACGAAGGTCCATGGTCAGACCGGATGCACCAAGCGGATCAATGCTGCCGATGCTGCAAACGACAGGGATTCGGCTATGATTCAAGCGGGTTTCCCGCGTTTTCCACAAGGCCTGTGGATATGTGGAGAACATTTGTTTGGTCGGACCGTCATGTGGACCGTCACCTGCCGGGAATGCCCACCGGTGCGGGCGTTTCGAGTCGCACGGGGGCGATGTCGACCGGGACGGTCTTACCAGCTCCTCGATATATGTCTGCGATAAACGAACGAAATCTCGACAGCGATTGATCGGTAAGATATCGCGGTTGCGGGAGCGCGAGCGAGAGATACCACAGGCCCGATTCTGCGCGCAACAAAGCGCTTCTGACCGCCTCTTTGGCGAGCGCGCCATCGCCCCCAGCTGCTTTGCGCGCGTCAGCCAGCGCGTTCCACAGACTCATCTGGTTTGCCGAGCCCATCCAGAGATCGAATCCGCCCGCATCGCTGCCCGGGGCATACCCGTAGGTTTCAAGCGTCGGCGGATGCTCTCGCAGGTAATCCTTCGGAGCGGCAGCTCTCATGGATTGGGCGCTCGACAAGAACGACACGAGTTTCTCGAGGACCAGGCTTCGATCCGAGCGGCGCAGCACGGCGCCATTGCCGTTCAGACACACCGCCACGACGGTGGGTGTCGACGCTGGCGAAACCGCGAGTGCGGCGCTGACCGCACTGCCGAGGCGGTCTGCAAATGCGCTCGCCGGCGCCGACGGTGGCTGTGCATCGAGCGCGATGCTCGTCGTGTCGCTGCAAAATAATATGGGCAGCTTCGCTGTCTTGCTTGTCTCAAGCAAATACGCGTGGAACGCAGCGCTGTGCACATCGGAAACCGCCGTGGCCGACGCACCCGCGTTGGCCTTGACCACCCGCTCAGAGAACACCGCATAGGCCGCGCGGTGCGTTTGCAAGAGGACCGCCGTCTCATCATCATAGGCACCGCTGGGAGCAAGCACGCCGGGCGCGCCCTGGTTGGGCGCGAGCGCCTGCACCGCGCGCATCCCTTCATCCACCGCGTAGCCGACGTCGTTTGCCGCGTTGAGGTTCACCGTGTAGGGAACCTGGCGCGTTCGGCCGCCGGCGTTGATAATGAGCGGCATGATCGGCTCGTAGGCCGGCAGCACGGCAAGCTCCACGGAACCTTGCGCGGCGGCCCGCTTGAGCTTGTCCAGCACGTCGCGGCAAGCGCGTGCAAAGGCGATGCCCAGGACTTGCAAATCGTGGTTTGTCAGGGCGCTCTTTTGGAGCAGTCCAGCGTGGTCGCCCGCGTAGCCGTTGGATGCCAGCGAAAGCAAAATCGCCCTCGCCGCAAAGTCGGCATCATCGCGCTGCGAGAAGTGCGCGGCCGGATCACCCATGAGGGCCAGACGTGCCGCCGACGCGTCTGAGATAAAACGCCGGCCGACCGGACTTGCAACGACGGATGATGACGGCACCACGTCTGCGGAGAAGACGTCGAGCAGTTGCGTCGCTCGCGCATCGTTGGCGCCGACTTGACCTGCGGCAGTTGCGCTCAATGCGGAATCGCCGGCAGCCGCCTTCTCGAGGGATGCGACGAATACCGGATCGAGCGCGAGCGTTATCTTCGCGCTTGGATGACGAGACAGCGCGGCCAGCTGCGGTGCTACCAAATTGACGGCCACGACACCCGCCTCGACCGCCTGCACGCTTGGATCGGTCGACTGCGGCGCAGCGATGCGCCAGATGACGATCACCGATGCGGACCGGCTTGGCGCAGCGGCGCCGCCCCCGGCAGACAACAGGATGCTGGCGGTCGCGATCGCGACGACGAGGGAATGCTTCATAGTTGCCTTTCGCTTCTTGTTAGTACTCTTGCGGTGCGATGCGGTCGAGGATGCGCGTCAGCTCGCCATCATCAACGTAATGCACTTCGATGGTGCCGCCGCCGGTTTGGCGCGGACGCAATGCGACGCGCGTCGCCAAAGCAAAACGCAGCCGGTTTTCGGCCTCGGCCATTTCGGGCGTCAGGTGCGTGGATGCCGGTGCAGGCGGGCTCTGTTTCTTACCATTTTTGGCTTGGCGCTCGGCGCTCTTGCGCTCAAGGTCGCGCACGCTCAGGCCGCTGCGTACCGCCTCGCCCGCCAGCTGGCGCGCGCGCGCATGCGGCAGCGCGGCAAGCGCGCGTGCGTGGCCGGCGCTGAGCTTGCCATCCCGGACCAGCGCCTGGACGGAGTCGGGCAACGTCAGCAGGCGTAGGGCGTTTGCAACAGCGGGCCGGCTCTTGCCGATACGTTGTGCCAGACCTTCCTGCGTGTAGCCATGCTCTTCAATCAGTTGGCGATAACCGGCTGCTTCTTCGATCGCGTTGAGATCTGCGCGCTGCACGTTCTCGAGCATCGCAAGTTCAACCGCCTCGCCTGCCTGTGCCTCGCGCACGACCGCGTCGATGTGCAGCTGACCCGCCAGCCGCACCGCTCGCCAGCGGCGCTCGCCGGTGATGATTTCGTAGCTGGCCGGGTCGATCGAATCGCGGCGAACTAGTATGGGCGCCAGAAGCCCGTGTGCTCGAATCGACTGCGCAAGCGCAGTCAACGATTCTTCATCAAAATGTTTACGCGGCTGGTGCGGGTTGGGTTTTATCTGCTCGATCGGGATCTGAACCAACCCGCCGCCCAATGTCGACGCCGCAGTTTTGGCCTTCTCGGAGGCCGGGAAGAGAGCGCCCAAACCGCGACCCAGACCACGTGGTTTATTCACGAGCGAGGACCTCCGAAGCCAGCGCTGCGTACGCGCTAGCGCCCTTTCCCTTCGGGTCGAAAAGCGCAATCGGAGCCCCATGCGAGGGTGCTTCCGACAATCGCACGCTGCGCGGAATGCGTGTGGCAAAGGCCAGACCTGGGAAATATTTCTCAACTTCATCCACGACTTGGGCCGCCAGATTTGTGCGTCCATCAAACATAGTAATGAGGACTCCTAATATGCGGACCTGCGGGTTGAGGTGGCTGCGCACGAGTTCAATCACGTGCGTGAGCTGGCCCAATCCCTCCAACGCGAAATACTCCGCTTGGATCGGCACGATGAGGCAATCAGCAGCGCTCATCGCGTTGAGTGTGAGCAAGCCAAGCGACGGCGGACAGTCGATAAAGATGTGATCGTAACGCTCCAGACTGGCCGCCAGAGCGCCGCGCAGCCGCAGCTCGCGCGACATCGCGGAAACCAGCTCGATCTCAGCACCGGCCAATTGTAGCGTGGACGGCGCGAGGTGCAATCCTGCGGTGCGCGTTTCGCAAATGACATCCGCCAGGCGCGCGGATTTGATGATCACGTCGTACATACACGCAGCGATCGACAATTTGTCCAGCCCCAAACCGGTGGTTGCGTTGCCTTGCGGATCGATGTCAACCAAGAGCACCCGTTTGCCGCGGCTCGCCAACTCGGCACTGAGGTTGATGGCGGTGGTCGTCTTGCCGACGCCGCCCTTTTGGTTTGCGATCGCAATCGTGCGCGCCCGCCGCGTTGGCGTGGGCTGCTTGTGTGGCGCACGGGCTACCGCCGTTGCGCCGCTTTGCTCGATCATCGGGGTTGTGCGTCCTCGCGCTGCAAAAACTCGCGCGCGATCGCGCGCAATTGCTCGGCAGTGTTCTTCGCCGGATCCTCCAGCACGCACTCTAGCAGATGACGCAGCGCAGCGCCAACCCGGCCGTCACCCCGAAAGTCGCTCCCCACGAGCTTGAGCTTGCGCATCAGGTCGATAATGGCGCTGCCGTCGATGGCCAAATCCCTCGTGCCGAAGACGCTTGGCCCGGCCAGTTCTTGATGGACGCGGCCGGCAAACCGGTCCAGCTCAGCCGGATTGCGCTCGGCCAGACCCGAGGCGGTGATATCGGCTCTGCGCAAGGCAAACAGCGCCTCGACACGCTGTGCGCCAACCCTATTAATGAAGCGGCGCACGGCGGCGTCGGTCAGCGCGTCCTCGGAGGCGAACATGTGATGCCGAATGAGATGCGTCACCTGCGCGACGACATCCCCACTGAAACGCAAGCGCGTCAGGAGTTTTTGCGCCATCTCTTCGCCGACCAATTCGTGCCGGTAGAAATGAGGCCCTGACTTTGTTCGCGGCTTGCCGACGTCGTGCAGCAAGGCGGCTAAGCGCAGGATAAGGTCGGCTGGCGCTTCGTCGCAGGCGCGCAGTGCGTGGTAGTAGACGGTATAGCGATGAAACTCGTTTTGGTCGACGCCCCAGCCCTCAAGCAACTCCGGCATGATCGCTGAGAGCGCGCCCACCGCGCGCAGCAGCTCCAGCCCCACGCTCGGGCGCGCGGATTTGACCAGGAGCTTTTGAAGCTCGTCGGCGACGCGTTCGGGCGCGACAGTCGGGATGAGATTTGCCGCTGCTTTCATTGCCACAAGCGTTCTCGGGGTGGGTTCGAGCTCAAACCGCGCGGCGAAGTGCGCGCCCCGTAAAACGCGCAGCGGATCCTCAATGAAGGCTTCGTCTTTTAGAATGTCGAGGCGCCGATTGCGCAGATCATCTTCGCCGCCATACGGGTCGATGAGCTCGCCCGTCGCGAGGTCGCGCGCCATCATATTGATGCGGAAATCGCGCCGGCTTAAGTCTTCTTCGAGCGGAATATCGGGTGCTGACTCAACGCGAAAGTCACGATGATGGCTTCCGGTGGACCGCTCGCGACGAGGCAACGCGATATCGACCGTGGCGCCGTGGTGGGTGAATTTGATAATGCCAAACGAGGCGCCAACGAGCTCTACGGATCCGTGGGGCGACAGTTTGTGTACTATATCGTCATACGGGACGCCACCCACAAGGTAATCGGCGTCTGGCGAGGGGGATTGGGAGTTGTCGGTTTGCCGAAGGACCTCATCGCGTACCCTTCCCCCGACGCTGTACACCCGCCCTGGCTGGAGCAGCGCGACAAGGAGAGCATCGAGTGGAATGGCTTGACTCAAGCTTTCAGCTCGGCGAGGTGGGAACATAAATGTTTCGGTCGAAACTTTTTCACGTGGAACCTGCTTTAGATCCGTGGTACGTTACGGGGTTTTGCGAGCGCGAGGCCAGCTTTACGTATAGTCGCAATGCCGGCGCCGTTAACCTATATTTTGCCATAAAACTTAGCGCAACGGACTTGTCGATACTGCAGCGCATTCAGCGCTTTTTCGGCGACATTGGCCGAATATATAGCGTCCGACCCGAGACACCGCACGGCAAGGCTGGTTACACGAAGGCGGCCTCGTATTTTCGAGTCAACCGACCGCCCCAACTTATTCGAGTCGTCGAACATTTTGAGCGCTACCCACTGCTTGGGACCAAAGGAGCGTCCTTCGCTACTTGGAGAGAAATGGTGGCTTTGAAACAGATTTTTCGGAAGCCGCCCTTGCTGCAACTCGAGCAGCTGGCCAACCAGTTGACGGAAGCAAACCCCAGGAACCAGCCTTGGAAACCTTAGCTTCGGCTCAGCGATGACGGTTTTCTGATCAGTTTGGGCTCCCGTCGCACCATCCAGGCATGGCGAACGGCCGCCAAACCAGGCACCTGAATCCGCCGGATGACAATCTTGCCGCCGCCGGCCTTCGATGCTGCATTGGCCTGCTGCCTCGTTGGGCGAGAAGCTCTTCCCTCGTACAGCAGTAGGTGGCCGCCTTCTCGGAGCAGCGACAATCCAATTCCAAGTGAGGTTTCTGGCTCGGCGACCGCCCGCATCAGAACAGTACCAGCCTTGCCGGCGATCGCCGCCGCCCCGGGTCCCCGAGCCGAAGACTTGATGATGGAGATATTCCCTATTCCGAGTTTCCCCACCACAGACTGCAAAAAGGCAACACGTTTGGCTCTGGGCTCAACCAGCACCACTTCCTTATCCGGATAAGCAATTGCCACGGGAATGCCTGGTAGGCCGGCGCCGCTTCCCAAGTCGACGATCGGCGACCTGAGCTCCACGGAGGACAGGGGCGCCAGGCTGTCCAGAAAGTGCTCGTGCACCAGCCTCGCCAGATCGCGCGCTCCGGTCAGGTTCGTTCGCTGGTTCTCGGCCAGCAACAAAGTCCCAAACTCGAGGAGCTTGGCGCTGACACTCGCCGGGTTGCGCACTCCAAGCTCTTGCAGGCCGGATTCCAGCTGCGCTTTGGCGCCGACGGTCACGCCGGCTCGCCGGCGGGGTCGTTGAACTCCTCTTTGCGTAAGAATACCGAAAGTACGGCAATATCAGCCGGCGTGAGCCCTGGAATTCGCCCCGCTTGACCCAATGACAATGGCCGTTGCGCCAACAACTTCTCGCGCCCCTCGCGCGACAGTCCAGGGCAACGGTCGAATGCAAATCGCGCCGGGATCTTGACCGCGTCTGCCTTTCCAAGCCGCTCGGCTGCAACCGCTTCGCGCCGGATGTACCCCTCGTATTTTAGTTCCGTTTCAAGGCGTGAGCCCAAATCGTAACCGATGCCGTCTTCACCCGCAACATCCACGTAGCTGACATCCGGCCGCCGGAGCGCATCGGCCAGGAACGCGCTTGCAGGCAGCTTCCATCGCCCCGCACGGTCTGTATCCAGCCGCGTCGTCGCGATCCTCACTCGCTCGCGCGCGATCGATTCCATGCGTCGCTCGAACGCTGCAAAGGTCTCGTCGTCAACCAAACCGACCTGCCGGCCAATGGGCGTCAGCCGTGCATCCGCGTTATCATGTCGCAGCAGCAGCCGATGCTCGGCGCGAGAGGTCAGCATCCGGTATGGCTCGGCCGTGCCTTTGGTGACGAGATCGTCGACGAGAGTGCCAATATACGACGACGATCTGGAGAGAGAAATCTGCTCGCCTCCCTTCGCGCGCAAGGCAGCATTAATCCCAGCGAGGATGCCCTGCGCTGCCGCCTCCTCATAACCGGAGGTACCGTTTATTTGGCCGGCGTGGAAAAGGCCGGCAACGTTCTTTGTCTGCAATGTCGGCTCTAATTCCGTCGGCATGACAAAGTCGTACTCAACCGCGTAGCCCGCGCGCATCATGTCTGCGCTCTCAAGGCCCGGCAGCGTTCGCAGCATCTCGAGTTGCACTTCGGCTGGCAGCGACGTTGAAAAGCCGCCAACGTAGAATTCGGTGGTTTGCCAACCCTCGGGCTCGAGAAAGATCTGATGGCTGGGGTTGTGGGCGAATTTTATTACCTTGTCCTCTATAGAGGGACAGTATCTGGGACCAATCCCTTCAATGAGGTTGAGCCCGTACATCGGCGAGCGATGCAAATTTGCTTTGATAATCGCGTGCGTGCGCTCATTTGTATGGGTGATGAAGCATGAAAGCTGGGGCCCTGGAAATTTTGGTTCATTGCGATAGGAGAACATGAGCGGTACCGAACTCGGCGGCTGCTCCTGCGTCTTCTTGAAATCGATGCTGTCACGATGAATGCGCGGCGGGGTTCCTGTCTTGAGCCTGCCCATTGCAAAGCCGATTTTGTGCAGGGCGATACCTAAGCCCAGCGCGGGCTTTTCCCCGGCGCGCCCCCCTGGCGTGCCCTTCTCCCCGGCAAACATCTTGCCACCCAAGAACGTGCCTGTTGCGATCACGACTTGCCGGCTGCGCACCCGCGCGCCTGACGCCAAGCGCACGCCGGCCACCGCGCCGCGCCGCAGGATCAGATCGACCACCATGTCTTGGCGCAGCGCAAGTCCCGGCTGTGTTTCGAGCGTTGCTTTCATGCGCTGTGCATAAGCGCGTTTATCGGCCTGAGCGCGCAGCGCGCGCACCGCCGGGCCGCGGCTTTCGTTGAGCCAGCGAGTGTGCAAAAACGTGTGATCGATGCAGACAGCCATCTCACCGCCAAGGGCATCCACCTCGCGCACGAGTTGACCCTTGGCTGGGCCGCCGATGGAGGGATTGCACGGCATGAGCCCGATGGTGTCGAGGTTTCCGCTGATAAGAAGGCTGCGCGCGCCTATGCGCGCGGCCGCCAGCGCTGCTTCGCAGCCGGCGTGACCACCGCCGATGATAATGACGTCGAAGTCGGAATCCATTGCACGCTGATTCGAGCCATTGCCGAATTCATCTTGCGTCCTCGCCGAGCACGCCGCAACTGATCTATTTGCCGACGCAGAAGCGGGAGAAGATCCCGTCTAAGACTTGCTGGGTAACGGTATCGCCGCTCACTTCGCCATAGGCGGCCAGCGCGTCACGCAGATCCGCCGACAGAAGGTCGATCGGATGGTGCTGATCGAGCGTCGCCTGCGCGTGGGCGAGCGACTCGCGCGCACGCGTCAAGGCTTCGATCTGCCGAGCATTTGCAACCAGCGCGTGGCTGCCATCCAGGCCACCGCCCCAGCCCAGCTGCGCGATGGCGCGACGCAATTCGAGGATCGTCTCCGGCCATAGGACGCTGCCGGTGATGAGCAAGTCTGCCCCGTGCTGTTCGCCGGCTCGGTTTTGGCGTGTGCTGGCTTGCAATTCGTCCAAACCATGCGAGCCACAATCCAGCTTATTGGCAAGCACGATGCGCGGCGTGCCCGCGGTCTGCTGCAGTGCAATGCGATCGTCTGGCCCGATTGCTTTTGAGGCATCGATCACCGCGATCACAAGCTGCGCGTCGCCGATGGCACGGCGAGCTCGCGATACGCCTTCCGCCTCGATGGCATCCGTGGTGTGGCGCAGGCCGGCGGTGTCGCGCAGTCGCAACACGACGCCGTCGACGGCAACCCGGTCCTCGATGATGTCGCGCGTCGTGCCGGGCACATCCGACACGATCGCGCGCTCTGCTTGCAGCAGCGCGTTGAGCAACGATGACTTTCCGGCATTCGGCGGACCGGCAATGACGCACTCGATGCCGTCACGCAATACCCGAGCTGCGCCCGCGCCGCTCAGCAGCGCATCCAAGCGCGCGCGGTGTTGTGCGAGCGTCGTTGACAGCGCTGTGACGCTCGGTTCCACGACTTCATCCGGGTAATCCAGGTGGGCTTCGATCTCAACCAGACGGTCGAGCAGATCGCTGCGCAGCGCGCGCAGCTGCGCGCCGACACCGCCGGCAAGCCGATGCGCGGCGGCCTTCGAGGCGCGTTCGCTCTCCGCGTTGATGAGATCCGCAACTGCCTCGGCTTGCGTCAGGTCGAGCCGACCATTCATGAACGCGCGCTTAGTAAACTCTCCGGGTTGTGCCAGGCGGGCGCCTAGGCGCAGCACGAGCGCCAGACACGACGCGACGACGCCGGCACCGCCGTGCATCTGGAACTCGACGAGATCTTCTCCGGTATGTGATTTGGGACTCCGAAAATGAACGGCCAGCGCATCGTCGATCTTCTCGCCGTTCTGCGGATCCACGATCCAGCCGCGTCGCAGCAGTGCCGTCTGCGGCTCATTGTTGCGATGCACGGGAGCAAAGCAACGCCGTGCGATGTCGAAGGATCGCATGCCTGAGATGCGGATGATCGCAACGGCGGAAACGCCTGGTGGCGTGGCGACCGCAGCGATCGTGTCTTGATCGCTCATGGCGCAAAGCCCGATAAACGGGGGCCTACTGGAAGTCTTCCTCTTCCTCGTCAATCGGCGGCAGCGAGCTGCCGCGGGGCATGATCACGACGCGCCGCTGACTGCCGATGCCGGTGCTCTCCGTCGCGACGTCTCGATGCGCTGCTAGCGCGAGGTGAATGATGCGCCGCTCCGAGGGCGGCATCGGTTCGAGCTCCAGTGCCACACCTTCGCTGCGTACTCTTGTTGCGCAGCGTTGGGCGATCGAGCGCAGCGTTGCGATGCGCCGCTGACGGTAGCCTTCGACATCAACTGCAAAAAACAGGTCGCGCGAATCGCCGTGGTGCATGGCGGCGTTTGTGACAGCCGAAAGCGCATCCAGTGTCGCGCCATGTTTGCCAATAAGAATTGCTAAGCCGTCGTCTTCTCGTTCGTCATCGCGCCGATTGTAATCGTTGTTGTCGGCAAGGCCGCGCACGTCGATCGTAATTTGCCGTCCGTCGCGGGCGGGATCGACGCCGCCAAACGATAGGCGCGCCGGCAACCCGAGCGCGGCGATCAGGCCAGCCAAGAAATCACGCGCCTCGACGAACGCGTCGCGCAACTCGGGCGGGCAGGTTTGCTTGCGCGCGCGCGAATCCGGCCGACGTCCTGCGCTGTCTGGGTAAGGCCGGCGCGGCCCGGATGAGCGTCTGCGTTGCGGGCGGCCGTAACCCGGCCCGCGATCACCATAACCGTTCATGAAGTTCCCTTCGCACCTTTATCGGAGGGGCGCCCCTGTGCCGCGGGAGCTCCATCCGCTCCCTTGCGGGCTCCATTATCCGATGGGCTGAGCTTGCGAACCTTCGTGCCGCAATGCTCGCACTTGCTGCCCTTAACGACGGTGAGCAGCTGCTTGCAGTTCGGGCAATCGCGCGGGTACCCGGCGAGTGTCGCGGGAGTCTCCTCGGGCGGCTTGGGGATGCGCGACGGCAATTTCATAACGTAGACGCGCTCGACCATGCTCAAAACGTTAAAGGCGAACCAATACAGCACGAAGGCGGACGACCAGTGGTATAAACTGCCCAAGAAATACAGCATCGCCGGCATCATAAGTGCCTGCGTCTTCATCATCTGCTGCTGTTGTGGATCCATCGAAACCGTGGGCGTCAGCTTCATCGAGAAGTACATCGAAAAAGCGTAGAGCAGCAACAGCACGTGATCCGGCTGCAAAAGACTGGTGGCTAAGAACTGAGGAAACTTGTGCGACAGCGCCGATCCGATCCACAACCAATGTGAGTTTTGGAAAGCGGTGTCATGTTGCTTGATGGCGCCGTACACGCCGATGATGAACGGATATTGCGCGATCATCGGCAGACATCCGCCGAGCGGATTGACGTGATGCTCGCGATAGAGTTTCATCGTCTCTTCGCCGAGCTTCTGCTTGTCGGTTTTGTATTTGATCTGCAGCCGTTTGATGTAGGGCGCGAGCGCCTGCATCTCTTGCATGGATTTGAGCGACTTCAACGAGAGTGGCAGGAGCAGCAGTGACACGCCGAGCGCCAGCAGCAGCATAGACCAGCCGTAGTTGTGGGTGACTTTGAAGAGGCTGTCGATGCCCCACGAGGCGAGCGACCCGAGACCGTCGATGAACTGCGTCCACGGATTCACCAGGATGGCGTTGACAACCGGCTGATGGATGTGCAGCGCGATCGATGCGATGCTCAGAATATGGAGCAAAACGGGGGGTGTTCCTTTCCTGCCCTAATGGGGGCGCGGACGACTCAGGTTCATTCCTTAGGGGACGGGGTCGAAGCCTCCGGGGTGCCAAGGTCCGCAGCGTAAAAGTCGCAGGCAAGCGAGCCGCAGGCCGCGCGCAACGCCATATCGCTGGACTGCTTGGGCAGCATACTCGGAGCAACTCGGTTCGAAACGGCACACCCGCGGCAGCATCTTGGAAACCGTCAGCTGATAGACCCGTATCGCGCCAACAACGAGGCTCATGAGCTGACGATTTCGCGGGGCCGGCCTGCTTCGCCCGCCGCTCGCAGGCTGGTTGCGAGAACCGTTTGCAATTGCGCGGCGAGCTGCTGGTACGAGAGCTGCGCGGCCGCCGGGCGAAACTGCACGACGTACCACAACCTGCTGTCGCCTATGGCTGACTGATCGAGAATAGCTTTGCAGCGCCGGCGCAAACGGTTGCGCTCGACTGCCGTGCCAACTTTTTTCGTGATGACGATGCCGACGCGAGCCGCCTCGCGCGCAGTGCTCGGCCGCAGGGTAAAGATGACGAGGTGCTTGGTCGATGAGGCGCGGCCGCGCCGCAGCACGAGTGCAAAATCGCGCCGGCCGCGCAGGCTCGCGTAGCGCCGCACGCCCTTAGTCGGGAGTAAGCCGCTTGCGCCCTTTGCGCCGCCGCGCTGCGAGCACGCGCCGCCCTCCCGGAGAGGCCATGCGTGCCTTGAATCCATGATTGCGTTTGCGCCGGCGGTTATGCGGTTGGTACGTGCGTTTCACAAGACTCCACTACTCCCCCGATTGCGCGAAAAAATCGCATCAAAAAATGCGCCCGGCGCAAACGCAATTGCTGATTATAGCCGCTGCGGCGGCAGGCGTCAACACATTAACGATTTCATGCGGCTTTGCGCGCATTCTGCGTTGCGCTGGAGCCGGAGAGCGGTCGCGGGCGGCGCTACGTTCGTCCGTTTAGCTATTAAGCAGGCGATCGGTCGAATCCGCTCCTACGGTGCGCCTCTCGCGGTGGACAAGCGGTGCATGAACAGGCAACCGAGCGGCGCAGCATTTTTGCGTCAATGCCTTACGCCACGAGACTTTGCAAACATTTCCATGGGTGTAAAAAGCGTTTATTCACACCTGTGGATAAGGCTGTGCATAGCAAAAACTGGCCGCCCCCAAAAGCTTTCAGCGCGAGTCTGCGCGCCGCTTCGCGCGCACATGTTCCTTTTTTCACTTGTCGGCTGCCGGCTCGCAAGCGATGGGTAGAAAAGCCAGCCATCGATCGCGCGAATCTTTTCGTCATCGGTGCTCAGCCGACGAGGGTTGCTCGCTATCCACAGAGACCACCCAGAAGCTGTGCATATGTGCATAAGAAAGTTGTCGAACACTGAAGGAATAACGTTTTTTTGACGCCAACGCGCGACGCCCTATCCAGAATCCGTCTCATACACGGTTCGAAAATATTTTTTCGCAACGCATCGCTGCGTCGTGAGCGATGCCAAGATAGAGAAGGACTGTCAATGGAAACACTAGCCGTACTGCCCACCAATGAAGAGTATTTGTGGCAGAGTTGCCTTGGTGAGCTCGAAAACCGGTTCACGAAACCGATCTTCGAGATGTGGATCAGGCCGATGCGCGTCGAGCGCCTAACGACTGACGAGGTGACGCTGACGGTGCAGAACGCATTCGCCAAGGACTGGGCGGAGAATCGGCTCAAAAGCACGATCGTTGCGACGCTGGCTGAGATCATCGGCTCGCCAATTTCGGTGCGCTTCGTTGTCGACAAGGCCGCGCAACAAAATGACGAGGCATATAGCGCGGCGGCCGCCGAGCGCGCGCTCGCGCTGGCCAACGAAACAAACGGCGCGCCGGCATCGGTCGCGCCGACCAGCGCCGTTGCTCCATCCGACGATTTCCGTCACACTGGACTCAACGAGCGATATACATTCGAGCAGTTCGTCGTCGGCGCAACGAATCGCTTCGCCCACGCTGCGGCTCAGGCGGTGGCCGAGTCGCCTGCGCGCGCCTACAATCCGCTCTTCATCTACGGTGCCGTCGGGCTGGGCAAGACCCACCTCATGCACGCCATCGGCCACCGCGTCTGTCTGAGCGACGCACGGGCTCGCGTCGTCTACGTTTCATCAGAGACATTCACCAACGAATTCATCACGGCGATCAAAAACAACCAAACCGTCGAGTTCCGCAACCGCTATCGAACGGTCGACGTGCTGCTCATCGATGACATCCAGTTCCTCGAAGGCAAGGAGCAAACTCAAGAAGAGTTCTTTCACACCTTCAACACGCTCCACGAAGCCTCCAAGCAGCTGGTGATCTCAAGCGACCGTCCACCCAAAGATATCCAGACGCTTGAGAACCGGCTGCGCTCGCGCTTTGAATGGGGATTGCTGACCGACATCCAGTCGCCCGATCTCGAGACGCGCGAAGCCATCCTGCGCAAGAAG
This sequence comes from Vulcanimicrobiota bacterium, assembly GCA_030948685.1. GTDB lineage: Bacteria > Vulcanimicrobiota > Vulcanimicrobiia > Eremiobacterales > Eremiobacteraceae > JAFANK01. The sequence continues at coordinate 37,012 of JALYZV010000146.1, forward strand.
GCGGAAAGCGACGGCATCGACGTGCCGCACGAGGTCACGTCATATATCGCCAAGATTATCCCCTCCAATATCCGCCAGCTCGAAGGCGCGCTGATTAAGCTGACCGCCTACGCCTCGCTGTACAAGCAAGCCTTGACCGTCGAGCTCGCCGCAGACGTGCTGCGCAATGAGATCAACGAGGTGCCGCTGCGCAAGGTGACCATCTCCCTCATTAAAGAGAAGGTTGCGCGTTTCCATGGTATTACCCAAAAGGAGCTCGAAGGGCAGCGCCGCGACCAGCGGCTGACGGTGCCGCGGCAAATTGCGATGTATCTGGCATGCGACCTGACCAATGCGTCGCTCCCCCAGATCGCTCGCGAGTTTGGCAAGAAAGACCACACCACCGTGATGTACGCCAGGGATAAAGTTAAAAATCAGATGGAGCGTGACCCCGAATTTCGCAGCAAGGTGCGCTCGGTGCTGTCAACGATCTCACAAGAAAGCTGACCGCGAACACGCCCTCCTCTGCCGGCGTGGACAGGATGAGGAAGACGGGGATGAAAACGGCCCTCGCGCGCGGTAAGCCTCCTGGTTGTGAAGAACGTGGATAAGTGCGAGGTGCGGTCCACAAAGCGGCGGCGCTTCAAAGCCACGCCGCATGGGGGATCGGAGTGCAGTCCACGTCATGCACCGCTCTATTACAACCACAACGACATGTCTATTTAATAAATCACACAGATATAGGTACGACGGCTGTGTGGACAATCTGAAGGGACCTGGATGAAATTTACGTGTAACGCCAAGGATATCGCGGCGGCCGTCGGCACGGCGAGCAAGGTCGTCAACGCCCACACCACCGTGCCGATTTTAAACAACGTGCTTGTTTATGCGAAAGGTGGCCGGGTGAGCGTCCGCGCGACCGATCTCGAGCTCACGCTTGAGAATTCGCTGTCGGCAGAAGTCCAGGAAGAGGGTGCTTGCACAGTCCCGGCACGCCTGTTCACCGGTTATCTCGCGAATCTACCACCGGCGAAACTGCAAATGCAGGGAACAGCGAGCCGCGCAACGCTCAAGTGCGAGCGATCGAATTACGAATTCTTCACGCTGCCGGCAGAGGAGTACCCGCCCCTGCCGGAGGGAACCAGCAGCGGTCAATTTCGTGTCGATGCGAAGGGTTTGCGCGAGGCGGCAAATGCAGTGACGTTTGCGGCGAGCAGCGAGGAAGCGCGGGGCGCCGTTCTCATGGGCACCCTGCTCGAACTCGAGGGAACGCATGCCACGCTCGTTGCAACCGACGGCTACCGCCTAGCGCGCTATTGTCTCGAACTGGCTGAGCCGGTCAAAGCGGCAACCAAACTCATCGTGCCGGCACGAGGCTTAAGCGAGGTCGTACGCTCTGCGACCGAGGGCCAGGTAGAGGCAACGGTCGTCGGCGGTCAAGCCAACCAGCTCATCTTCCACACCGGCGATGCAAAGATCAGCGCCCGCCTGGTCGACGGTCAATACCCAAACTACCAGCAAGTCATCCCCAAGGAATTCGACAAGAAGGTCGTCGCCAGCACCGCACAGCTGCTGGCTGCGCTGCGCCGAGCGGGCGTCGTCGCCGGAGATCGCGCCAGCATGGTGAAGCTCGCCATGGACGGCACGAGCCTGGTTATCACGGCCAGTTCAGACACCGCCGGCAACGCCTACGAAGAAATCGATGTCGAGCGCACCGGTGATCCGCTCACGATCGCGTTCAACGCAAAGTTCTTGGTCGAAATCCTCAATCACATCGAATCTGAAACGGTGACGCTCGAGTTCGTCGGCGCCCTCAATCCGGCGGCCATCCATCCCAGCGACGCAAAAGCGGCGGAACGACAGCTCTACATTCTCATGCCGCTGCGTCAATAACACGCGGTGCGCGTCACCAGCCTAGATCTCGCTAATTTTCGTAATTACGCCGCCCTGCACTTCGAACCACCGGGCGGCGTGTCCATCTTCATCGGCCAGAATGCGCAAGGGAAATCGAACCTGCTCGAAGCTATTTCGCTGCTCGCCACCGGTAAGTCGTTTCGCGCCGCGCGTGAAGCCGATCTCATCCGCAGCGAAACGCCGCTGGCACGCGTGGCGGCCCGCGTTCGCACGAAGACCGGCGAGCTGACGGCTGCCTGCATCATCACCCGTGTCGGCGAGGGTGCGCGCAAGCGCTTTTTGCGCAACGGCAGGACGGTACCCTACGCTCAATTTCTCGGCGGCATCGCGGCAGTGACCTTCATGCCGTTCGATCTGCAGCTTGTTTCCGGTCCGCCCGCGCTGCGGCGCCGTTTTCTGAACGCCGCTCTGTCG
>JALYZV010000153.1 GCA_030948685.1 Vulcanimicrobiota bacterium
CACGACCGCAGAAGACGTGGATTTCTCTCATCGCCTGCTTAAGAAACACCCTTCGAAGATCGCCTACGCACCGGCGGCTGTACTCTTCCACCGCGTGCGTTCGACGCCGCAAGAACTTGCGCATCTGGCGCAGACCTACGGTCAAGGCGTCGCACGTATGTACAAGCGCTACAGCGATGAGGTGCAATGGGATGGCATCAAGACCGCAAAGATCAGAGGCCGCCTTGCGCTGCGTGAGTTTATCACGGCCGGCCTGCGGGCAGGGCAGGTCGTGAGACTCGTGTCGAGCGAGAAGGTCGAGTTTTCGCAGTGCCACCTCCTGTGGTTACGAAACTTCTCTCAAGGATTCTTCAGCGAGTACTACCCTGCAGCGCAGCGCGCGGTTGTCTCAAAGTGATTGCCGCAAGTGTGGTGATACCGGCGTTCAATGCGGAAAGGATGCTTGGCGATTGCCTGCGCGCATTGGATGGTCAGAGTTTGCCTGCAAGCGAATTCGAGGTTATCGTGGTGGATGATGGCTCGACCGACGCGACCGGTGAGGTGGCGAGGTCATTCGGAGCCCGTGTCATTCGCCAGCCCAACCGTGGTGCAGGAGCGGCTCGCAACGCCGGCACGCGCGCTGCGCGGGGTGAATGGGTGGCGTTTACCGATGCCGACTGCATACCCGCGCGATCGTGGCTTCGGTCGCTTGTGCAAGCGGCACAGACACCGTCAGGCGATCAGGTCATCGGTGTGGCTGGCAAGACCGTGGGCTTCGAATCACGCACGGCAGCGGCTCGGTTTTGCGATATGGTGGGCAGCCTCGATGCAGGAAACTATCTTTCGCATCCGATTTTTCCGTTTGCGCCTTCATCCAACCTCATGTATCGTCGAGCACTGCTGGCGCAGGCCGGCGGATTTGACGAGCGTTACGTGTCGTACGAAGCGTGCGATCTCCATTGCCGCATAACCCGCGACCATCGTGGCCCGTTCGTGTACGAGCCGCGGGCGCTGGTCTTCCACCGCCATCGTCAGACGTGGAGCGAATATTGGCGCCAGCAATACTCGTATGGCGTTGGGTATGGCCAGTTCATGCTGCATCACCGCGACCAGTGTAACTGGACGCTTCGCCACGAGCTTCGCACATGGGGGGAAATCGGTCGTTTGAGTCTGAGCGCGTGGCGTCCAACGCACAGCGACGACCTGCTCTACCGGCGGGGGTTATTCGTCAAGAAATTCGCGCAACACTTAGGGTTTACGCGCGCGCGGCTCGATCCCAAAGAGCGCTCGCGATGGTGAATGGGGGCCTCGCGCCGAAATGGACGCCGGCCGGATTTTTGCAGCGCGCACGCGCGATTATTAAGCGGCCATCAGACGTGTGGCTGGCGACCCGCATCGGCTGGTTCATGTGGCGGGCGCCGATAGGGTTGCGACAAAGGAATCTTCGGACATTTCTCACTGAGCTGCGCAAGCTGCCTCGCCCGGCTGCGCTGGACGCGCACACGAGCCGCGAACGTATCTTGCGGCTGCGTGCGCTCTGTTTGCGATTTCCGATGCTCCGCTCCAGGGACAACTGCTATATACGAGCGCTGACCCTTTACCGCTTCCTCGAGACGGGCGACCACGCCGTCACGATCCATTTCGGCATTGAGGAGCCGGCTGACCCCCATCAACGATTGCGTGGGCACGCGTGGGTTTCAGTCGACGGCCAATTTTTTGAAGGCCCTCCGGAAGTGCTCAATGCTCGCATCCGGACGGTCCCACTCATGGTAGCCCTCGACGTGTCATGACGATCAAGGCTGCAGCGGGCGATCAGGCCAGCGGATTCAGTGCGCTGCTGGCTGCGTCTACGGCGATCGAGCACGGCGAGCCAGAAGCTTTGACGGTTGCTTTACAGTCCGTGTCGCAGCAAGCAATCCTTGGCGCTGCCGCGCGACATCGATGCCGCGGATATCTAAGACATGGAATTCTAAATCTCGGCCTCCGCGATGGACGGGCAGCTGCCATCACCGAAGCACTGCGGGCACATGCCGGCAGGGCAGCAATGCAAGCGTATGCAGTGCGTCATCAGCTCGATCGAGTGGTTGGCAAGTTGAACGAGGCGGGCGTTCAGTTTGCGCTGCTCAAGGGATCGGCGCGGCTTTTCCGAGGCGATAGGCAAGCTGACTTGGACACCATGTACGACCTTGACGTGCTCGTTCCGAAGACGCAGCTGACAACGGCAATCGCCGCGCTCTGCGAGGGCGGTTATCGCTCACTGCTTTCAGACCGAGGCTCGGTGCAGTATTGGGCGCGGCATCATCACGCTGCTCCGCTGCACCCTGAGCAGCTTGGGCTGCCGGTCGAACTTCACTTCCAGCTCGCCCCGCCGGGTAGTTTGTCGATCGCGACTGACTGGAGCGCATGTCAACCTTTTTTCGAGCTGGTAGTGAACCGCGAGCACAAGGCAATCTGCTTCAACCCACTCGGGAGCGCTGTTCACCTTACCGTACACGGAGCTGGGCTGCGACGGCTGCATGACGTCGTTATGCTCGCGCGAATCCTGCGCGATAACAGCGAGGTCTGCAGTCGCCTTTGCGCACTCATCGAGTCAGAGCAGCTGCAGCCTGTCGCGCTGCAGGCCATCATGGCCCTGGCGTCGCGCATCGCACGCGTCGATGTCGAAACGTCGGCGGCCACCAGGCGCTACCTCGACTGGGTGCGACGTCGAGAAGGCCTCTCGCCTTACGTGAGGGATCGCACGCAATTTGTCGACGCGTGGTACACAAATGGCGGCAGCTTGTGGGGCCCGGCAACCCGGCTTGCCCTCCCAAGGCGCGACGTCGAAGAAGGTGACTTGGCTTTTAGCGTTTGGTTCACATATCGTCTCATCAGTCGGCTCGTCGCCGGCGCATA
>JALYZV010000012.1 GCA_030948685.1 Vulcanimicrobiota bacterium
AGCACTCCACACCTCATGGTGGACGCGGATAGGCATCGGTGGACATTGAACCCTTGGCGAATCCAAATAAATGGACATAGGTGGACAGTGGTCGATCAGCCGTTGCAGATGAAGGAGATGCGCATTCGCGACATGCGTAACGTTTTGAAGGCGCCGGTCGGCCCGCCATGACGAAGGTGATCGCGATTTTATATGTGGCGATTGCGATGACGCTGCTGAGCGGTTGCACGACGTACTCGCAGCGCATCACACCCACACCAGGGGTGGCCAAACAGATCGGTATCGCCATCTACCCAAATGCCAAGCCGCTGCAGGGGCAGCTTACCGTTCAATCCTCGCGCGTGGGCGGGAGAGACGCGCTTTCGATGGAGTACACAACGACCGACCATTTCGACGCGGTTATGCGATACTACGCAACGCACGTACCGAAGACTGCCAAGAAGATGACAATACCGCTTGGTTTTTTTACGACCGTAGCCTACCAATGGTATGACAAACAAAGTTTGAAGCAAGCCATTATCGGCGAAATCAAAGCGAGAAACGGGAGGCGATTCACCTTCATAACGTTGCAGTCCGTCAGTTATAGCCTGGGCCATCCAACGTCAAGCCACGCCAAGTAGCGGCTCTTAGGTCGAGCGCGCGCTGCTAACCCGTTTGCAGCAGCTCGCCGACGGCGCGGTAGCCTTCATCGATCGCCGTGTCGGTGAACGCCTCACCGCTCGAATCTGAATTGGCAATTGCGATTCGATGAAAGGGTTGCTTCGCCAGATCGCACGGCCGCTGCCCAGCCGGCCAGTGTTCCCACAACGATTTGTTGTATTCGTAGGCATAGCCATGCGACCAGCGGTTGACCGTAATACCGGCGATGTCGCGGGCCGGATCGAAGCCCGCGTTCCCGAGCATATCGCCAAGCTGTTGCCGGATTTTGCGTTCGATCGTCACAAACGGCGTGCCGAAAAGTTGCCATCTGCCGGCGCGATACTGCTCTTTGGGGGGAAGCCCGTATTGTGTTGGCGCGCGAAGCATGAACAGGACGATCGGGTCGTCCGGCGTTTTTGAGGAGTGATAGCCCCCCATGTCGACCGGATAGTCGAGCATGGTGAAGTAGTGGTAGCTGGTTGGCGCGAGAATTTGGTAAACACCGAGCTTCTGAAACGATCGCCAATTCGTCAGTGCAACGTGCGTGTAGACAAACGGCTCCTTGACGCAGTAGGCGAGGTGTTCTTTCTGCTGGGCCGGCAACTCTGGTGCGATGAGCCGCGAGACGACATGCCAGCACGCCAAGATGCACGCATCGGCGGTGACGGTCGCTAGATGGTTGTCACTAGTGTACGTGACCTCGACGCTGCGGGCCCGCGCCGGATCACCCCGATGGGCAACCTTGACCGTCGTCGCGTTCAGACGAATGCGCACTTGATTTGAGGGACGATCCAATGTCGAGTAATCGCAAGGTGCAAGCACAATATCTTCCATCGTGGATCCCGCAATCGCACCCGGAACGAGCGACCGTACGAGCATGCGCGCGATAGACGCATTGCCGTCTGGAAAATGAAAAATGTAGGGATCGGGCTTAGCGCGCCGCCACTTGCCGACCCCTAATCCAAGATCCATGCCTTGAAAGCCGGGGTAGTCCATGCCATAGTCGTCGCCTGATTCAAAGCAATCGTACGCCGCGACTACCTCGATGCCGGTGCCGAAGAGATCGTACGAGCGGTCCTGGAGGTAGGGCAGCACACCAGGATCGCACCTTGCGTGCTTCGTGATGAAAGTCGAATAGGAGATCGTTTTAAGATATGCGGTCTTCTGATCGACCGAAAGATTGGGCAGGTAGTCAACCATTTCTGTGTGGATGCGAATGAGGTCTGCTTTGGCCCGCGTAGCGAGCGGCACATCCCGCAAAACATCAGTCCAGGGCCGCTTGTATGCGCCGGCGACAAAATGATTTCGCCCGAAGGTACGCTGGTTGAAGAACAGCCCGGTCGAGAGCCCTGCGTAGCGATTCGTGTCGAAATACTTGAAGAAGCGGTTGACGTCGATGCCGAGCTCGCGGACCAATCGTGCGGCCGACGGGCGATAATGGCTTGGACTCTCCATGGACTGCGTTCCAGCATTGCTGAGCAAGAATCGATCGCCAACGCGGAACTCGTTGCGGCCGGCGTGGCCGCCGAAGTCCAGACGCACGTCCACAATGAGGATGCGTGCGTTCGGGCGCTGCTGGCGATAGAAGTAGGCCGAGGCAAGCCCGGACATCCCAGCTCCCACGACGACGAGGTCGTAATGTTCGCCGCTAGCCTGGGGCGCGGCCGTGCCTTGCCAAAATGTTCCGTCGCGGATCTTGTGCATGACCGCAAAGCTCGAATTGTCTTGGCCCCACAGGCCCGTCGTCGCGGGTGGGTAAGCGCTTCTACCAGGTGAGCCCGCCATTGCGATGGGGGTCGCGTTGTGCGGTGAGCAGGCGGGCAGCACGCCTGCGGAAAGAGCGCCAACCGCCGTGACGGCGACGCCGTCCAGAAAATCTCGGCGACTGATCTTGGCGTGCATGCCCAAGTGGCGATCGTTCACCGGAACCCCGTCTCTGCGCTAGGGAGCGTTCACTTCATCGTCGGCATGACAAAGGATGAGCCATCCTTGATCGACGATGGCCAGGTCTCGACGGTCGATTTCAGGCGAGTGTAGAAACGAACGCCCTCGGGGCCATGAATGTGGTGATCGCCGAAGAGCGAGTGTTTCCAGCCACCGAAGCTATGGAAGGCCATGGGAACGGGGATCGGCACGTTGATGCCGACCATGCCAATCTGCACGTTGTGGTTGAACCAACGCGCGGTATCGCCGTCACGCGTAAAGATGGCAACGCCGTTTCCAAACTCGTGAGCGTTGACAAGTTCGAGTGCTTCCTGCGGGCTGCGCACGCGCACCACAGACAGCACCGGCCCGAAAATCTCCTCGCGATAGACGCGCATGGTCGGCGTAACCCGATCAAGCAGCGTCGGACCGAGGTAGAAGCCGCTGCCGGTCTTGGTACTGGCGTGTGTACGGCCGTCGACAACGACGTTCGCGCCTTCACCCTCGCCGATGTCGATGTACGAGCGTACGCGCGCCAGGTGCTCTCCGGTCACGAGGGGACCCATCTCGATGCCAGGGCTAGCACCGTCACCCACGCGCAGCGTGGCAAGCTTGGTCTCGAGCCGCTGCACGATCTCATCTGCGATCGTATCGCCCACAGCGACGACGACGGAAATCGCCATGCAGCGCTCACCAGCAGAACCATACGCCGCGCCGACGATAGCATCAGTTGTTTGGTCGAGATCGGCGTCGGGCATGACCACGAGGTGGTTCTTTGCACCGCCCAGCGCTTGGACACGTTTGCCATGTGAGGTTCCGCGCGTATAGACGAATTCTGCGACCGGCGTCGATCCAACAAAGCTCACCGCTTTGACATCCGGATGATCGAGCAGCGCTGTGACCGCATCCTTGCCGCCATTGATGACGTTGAAGACGCCGGGCGGGGCGCCGCTATCGCTCAACAGGCGCGCAAGCTCGAGCGCAAGCGAAGGGTCTTTCTCGCTAGGCTTGAGGACGAACGTATTGCCCGCCGCGATCGCAACCGGGAACATCCACATGGGGACCATTGCGGGAAAATTGAACGGCGTGATGCCTGCACACACACCCAACGGCTGGCGGACCGTATAGCCGTCAATGTTGCGTCCAACGTTTTCGGTCAGCTCGCCTTTAAGCAACTGCGGCATGCCGCACGCAAACTCCACCACCTCGATGCCGCGAGTCATCTCGCCTTTGGCGTCATCAAAGGTCTTGCCATGTTCGGCCGTAATGATCGCGGCGAGATGGTCGAGCTGAGCGACGAGCGCCTCGCGGAACTTGAAAAGGACAGCGGCGCGCCGAACAGCCGGTGTTTCTGACCAGGCCGGAAATGCGGCCTTGGCGGCCGCTACTGCCGCATCGACGTCGGCGGCGTTGGCAAACGCAACTCGCGCGCTGCGTTCTCCCCGCGCGGGGTTCCACACGTCGCCAAAGACGCCGGAAGAACCCGCCGCGGGCCGGCCGTCAATAAAGTGGCCGATGGTGGTGAGCGTCTGAGCTGCGTGACTGCCCTTGACACTTGTGGTGCTCGTCGAAGCCATAACGTATCCTTTGCCTGTCAAAAAGCGCTACAGCGCGTTGCCGACTTCGGCAAGCGCAGCGGAGAGAGCGTCGACGCCGAACGCGAGGTCGTCGCGCGAGATCGTCAGCGGCGGGGTGACCAAAATAACGTTGTAGCGTCCAAACGCGTAAACGCCGCGTTGACGCAGTGACTTGAGCAACGCCGGCATGATGCCCGCATTTGAGCCCTGCCATGGGACGATCGGCTCGCGCGTTGCGCGATCGCGCACGAGATCGAGCGCGAAGAACGCGCCCATGCCGCGGACATCGCCCACCAGCGGCGAGCCCGCGCGCAATCCTCCAAGCAGATCATGCATCCAGCCCTCGATCAAAAGGGCGCGACCGTATAATTCGTCGTCGCGATAAGCTTTCAAGGCAGCGTGCGCAGCAGCAATCGCGAGCGGATGGCCCGAGTACGTGTGCCCGCAGCCGAGGACGTGGTCGTCGAAGTAACTCGCGAGCCGTTCGCGCACGATGACGCCGCCTAACGGCACGTACGCGGATGTGCAACCCTTCGCAAAGGTTATGAGATCGGGAGTGATTCCAAACCGGCGGCAGGCAAACGATGCGCCGACACGGCCGAAGCCGGTCATGACCTCATCGAAAATCAGGAAGATGCCGTAGCGGTCGCAGATCTCGCGCACGCCGTCGAGGTAGCCGTCAGGATAGACGATCACGCCGTTCGAGCCGACGATCGGTTCGAGCAGGATCGCGGCAACGCGCGCCGGGTCTTCGTAGGTTAAAACGAGCTCGAGGTGTTCGAGCGCGCGACGAGTCTCTTCGGCGGGTTTGTCGGTATGAAACGGGCTGCGGTATGGAAACGGCGCAAAGAAATGGACGACACCGGGAATGCCGGGCTCGTTCGGCCAGCGACGGTTCTCGCCGCTCAGTGTTCCCGCCCCTGGGGCGGATCCGTGAAACGAACGGTACGCCGCAAGCACCTTGTGGCGGCCGCTCATCATGCGCGACATCTTGACCGCGTCTTCGTTGGCTTCGCCGCCGCCGGTGGTAAAGAAGGTACGCCCGCCTTCGGTCCAGGGGGTGAGCGCCACGAGTTCTTGTGCGACCGCTGCACGCAGATCGTTGAAAAACGATGGCGCCGCGTAGCAGAGTTTTGCAGCTTGATCGGCGATCGCTCGTACGACGGTGGGGTGGCCATGCCCGAGATTGACCGCGACAAGGCCGGCGGAGAGGTCGAGGTACTTCTTGCCGGTCGTGTCGTACAGCCACGAGCCTTGCGCGTGGTCGATGGTGGGCATGTCGAGAGCGCCCTGCGCCGACCAGGGCGTCAGGACGTACTGGCTGTGCTTGGAACGGGTCTTCGTTTCCGCGGTGAGCATTATTTCGTTTCCTCGAGAGCTCGGCTGAAGCCATGGGTGATGTGGTCTGCGATGAGTGACGTTGCTTGGGCTACCTTGCGTTCGCGCATCGCTTTGAGCAACGCTGCGTGCTCGCTTGCAAGCTCGTGAATGCCTTTGTAGTGGCGGCTTGTTTGAGCGATGTACAGCCGCAGCTCGCCCAGCATCGCCTTGTACGTTTGTGCAAGCAGCGCGCTGTCTGCCAGCCCGATAAGATATTCGTGCGCGCGCAGATCGGCGTCGACGGCACCGGCGAAGTTCCCGCGCTTGGCCTGGCTTGCGATCGCGGCAATGAGGACCCCCAAGCGATCGAAATCCTTGGGCGTCGCGCGCTCGATCGCGCGCCTGACGGCGAACTGTTCGAGCGCGACACGAAAGTCGAGCAGGTCCTGCAGCCGCTCCCGGCTGAGCGCGGTGACGAATGTGCCCCTGTAGGGAACAACGCGTACCAGACCCTCGCCGGCAAGTTGTGCAAGCGCCTCGCGAATCGGGCTGCGGCTGACGCCGAGCTCGCTTGCAAGCGCAAGTTCATTGAGCCGGTCGCCAGGAGCAATGGCTCCCTCGGCGATGCGGGTTCGAAGGTAGACGGCGACCCGGTTTGCGGTGGACGAACGGTCGAGTTGCTCGGCGGCTTGCACCTATTGTCGATTGTCGACAATTCTGGCCAAGTCCTGCACAAAAGCCTGGAACCGGCCGCTAGGTCTATTTTTCGCGGATGAGCTCGTCCACGGTCGCATCGACCGCCGCGTCCTGGGAATCCCCGACCACGGTCTTGCGCAGACGTCCTGATCGATCGAAGATCATCTGGGTCGGCCAGGCGCTGACACCATAAGCATTCCAAATCGAGTAATCGTTATCGACCGCAACCGGCCAAAGGATTCCCTGATCGCTCATGGAGGCGAGCAGATTGTCGCGATCCCGCTCGATCGCCGTCTCGGGCGTGTGAACGCTCAAGATGATCAGATCGGCGCGCGACTTGTCGCGATAGAGCGCTCGCAGATTGGGTTGCACGTTCTTGCAATTGAAGCACCCGAACGTGTAGAAGTCCAAAAGGACGACTTTGCCACGGACAAGCTGTTGGGTGGGCGTCGCATTCAGCCAGGTACTCCCTGCCAGCACGTGGCTGAGGGTTGCAGTTTGAGCGCGAGCGGGAGAAGGCAGAGAAGGTATTCCAACGAATAGCGCCGCGCCGGCGGCAAGAGCAAACAAAGAACGCATCATGACACCTCTGGCCCTACTACGTGCCGGCGCGACGTTCGGATGAAAGGTTGTCCTAGAGCCTGACGTACGGGGCGATAAGATCGAACTTTGACGCGCCGATGCCGGAAACGTTTTGCAGGTCGTCCGCCGATTGGAAGGGCCCGTTTGCCGTCCGGTATTCCACAATTCGGCGCGCCAATCCGGGTCCAACACCAGGCAGGGCCGTAAGGTCCGATTCGCCTGCCGTGTTGATGTCGAGCGTCTGGCCAGGCTGCAGCTTGTGACTCGTTCTGCTGCTGTGCCGGCTCCGGCGGTGAGATCGCCGATTGCCGGACGACGCTGTGTCGTCATTGAGCCGGGTCGCAATGATTTGGCCTTTTTTCGGGACGTCGATTTTCATCGCATCGGTCAGCGGCTCAGCCAAGTTGAGTTGCTCGAGGTCCGCCTGAGGCAGCGCTCCACCAGCACGCGCAATACCGTCTGCAACTCGCAGGCCGCTTCGAAACGTGTAGACGCCAGGCCGGCGGACGTTGCCACATATATAAACAGCAATCTGCGGCGGTGGTGACGGTGCAGCGGATGGGTTAGCAGTTTGATCGGCAGCGAGAAGTTGCGCCGGCACGGTGCCACTTGCAGCGGGCGCGATGCTCGCGGTCGTCACGGCACTAAACGCGTGGTGCGGCAACACGAATCCCACAACGAGCAAGAGCGCCGCGGTGCCTGCAATCCACCATCCAAGATTATTGGCAGGCTGCATGGGTAGTAGTTCACGCGTCGACGCGTGGGGGTCAAGCAGGACGCTCTTTTGGCT
>JALYZV010000091.1 GCA_030948685.1 Vulcanimicrobiota bacterium
GGATCGTCACGGTATAGGCGTTGCCCTTCTTGACCGGGTCGGTGATGACTGTGGAGATATAGGGAGTGGTGAGAACGGCGAGCGAGGCATAGGCGCCGCCGTTGTCGACCGAATACTCTTCTTCGGCGGTCGCTAGCTGCTTCTCGTTGCCTTCGCAGGCTGCCGTTACTGATTCTGCGCGTGCGTGGAGAAAGTTCGGAATCAAAATCGCTGCCAAAATAGCGATAATAGCAATCACGATCATCAACTCGATGAGCGTGAATCCTCGTTGCATGGCCGCCAAGTGAACCAAACCTCGTTGCGTGATCGCCAGGTGCGTAGAAAATCGTTGCAGTATCGACACGTGTTCCGCCTTCTCGTTATCGGCACTGCGCCGTAACGGGTACCATTGGGTTAATCCCCAATTCGACACATCCTGAGGACATTCAGTTGCCGTCAGGATGCCACTTCGCGCACAGTCGTGACTGTCGTCACCAATTCTTGCCGACAATGTTATAGATGGGTTCCGCCGATCGACGTATTGAGCCCGCCTTGCGGGAACGTACACTCGTTATTGCTATCGTCATATGCGCCGCGCTCGTGCGGCTGATGGGGCTCTTCCATCACGCCACCATGCCCGACGAGGCGTTTACATTTTTTATCGCATCACATCCGCTGCCGGCGATTGTTGCGTTGCTCAAAACCGGCGACTTCCACCCGCCGCTCATCTACCTGATCGGCCACGGACTCTTCCAGCTCTCCACTCGCGCCTATCTCTTCCGGATCGTGAGCGCACTCTTCGGTATTGCCGGCGTGGTTGCGACGTATGCACTTGCGCGCCGCGCCATATCACGGTTTGCGCCGCTGGCGTCTTTTCTCGTCGCAGTCAACCCAGCGCTGGTTTTTTTCGATGGATTTTTCCGCATGTATGCGCTCTTGTGGTCGCTGTGCATGATCTCATGGGCGTTGCTGCTCTGGGCGCTCGACGATCCTCGCCGGCCGCTGCGCTGGGTCGCCTACGGTGTCTGCTTGACTGCGCTTTTGTACACCCACTATCTCGCGTTCTTCACCGTTGCGGCGCAGGTCGCGTATGTTTTGATCTTCTACGGCCGCAGCAAGGGGTTCTGGATCGCCGCCGCTGCAGCGTGCGTGGCATTTTTGCCCTGGCTACCGGTTTTGATGATCCAGTATCCGCTGGGCGGCACGGCCTATAATGCAGTGCATGGTCATTGGTCGCAGATGCTCCAAGCAGCGCCAGTCTTGCTGGTCGACGGCCTGCCGCCGACGCTCGAACTGTCCGCCATTCTGTCCGCCGTGCTGTGGCTGGCGATCCTCGCTGGCTTGGGGCTGGCGCTGATCGAGCGCCGCTGGCTCATCCTCGCACTGGCGGCGCCGCTCTTGATGCAAATCGGATATTCACTCTGGTCCGGTAAACTTCTGCTCGGCCAACGCTATCTGCTGCAAGCGATCCCGGTGCTTGTTTTCCTCATCATCCTTGTCGCCCAGCGGCTGTTACAAACGCGCGCTCGGCCGCTCGCCGTGGCATTGCTGGCTGGCTTGGCCGTGATGATGACCGCGGGAACGATCGACAAGCATTTTCTCGCGCAGTACATGCCGGTCGACTGGACCGAGTACCGCCGCTTTCTGGACGCCAAGATTCAGCCCAACGATGCTGTGGTCCTCGATAGCTCGATGGTCTACTATGTGCTCATCGGATCGAAAGCTGCCAACGCCCGGCCGCTCTTTCTGGTGAGCAACGCGGAGGATGCCGCCGCGTACGCCGCGCAGGCAGCCCGTGCGCCGCGTGTTTGGTACGTCGATTATCAGTCAGAACTGCCGGATCCCCAGCATGACGGCTTCACTATACTTGCACGCGCTCATCCCAAACACGTGACCTGGCGCTCGACACAGTCAGGCTACGGTGACGTTGTTTTGACGACGCTCTTCTTGCCGCCGGAGGGAAAGCGCGGACCGTAAAGCACGACTCGCACGATATCTTCACGAAAAGCTCGCGGCTGGTGCCAGCGTCCGATCACTGGACGAGTTGCGTCGAGAGCCCTTTCGACCCTATGGCCCGCATCCGTGAATCCCGGCTGGTTTTCTATGTACCAAACGCGGCGTTTGCCGTAGCCGTCCAACCACCTGATGGTGGGGGCCAGGTCGGACGGCAACGCCGGCCCCTGCATTTGATGGCCGCGAAATGCCGAGAAGTCGCGAACCACCCAGTACTCCGCACCTTGGTCCATGACGATGATGTCGGTCTTGTGCTCGCGTGGCAACAGCAGCGCGTTGATTTCATACCAATTCGGAAACTGATAGAACGGCACGAAGATGAGGTCGTACACGCTCATGATGCTCAGGCCGATGTAGGTTGCGACCAACGCCGCGCCCAGCACGCGAAACCTCGTCTGCGCGAGCGCCGCCACGAGGGCGCCGAAGCCGATGCAGAATGCCGGAACGTCGACGTAGAGGTAGCGCGGGATAACGAGGTCCTTACCGGTTGCAAACGATGCGACGACTTGGACGACAACCGGCAAGAACCAGAAAGGCAACAGGGTCTTGCGACCGAGGTAGATACCAGCCAAACCCAGGATTCCGACCACGACGCTGAAGGTCAGGTCGAAGGCGGGCTTGATCATCCAATCGATCGGGAGGCCGTACGCGATGGTTGACCGGATGACGTGCGGCCACGAAAACTCCGGCGAGTCGAGGCGAATGACCAAGCCGCCGTTGGGATACTGCACTTTTATGGCCCATAGCCACGGCACGAGCGCGAGCGCCGCCACGAGGCCGCACGCGAGCGCCGGCCACATCCGGCGCAAACCCGTCAATGCATAGAGACCCTGGCTCGCAACGACGAGTGCACCGACGTAGTGGACGTACGGCAGCGTCACCGCTGCGAGGCCATATGCAATCCACCAAGGCCATGCCTTACCTTGGGCTGTACTCGCGCGCAACAGGAGCCACCATGAGACAGCGCCCAGCGCCGTCAGAATGGCATACATCCGGTACAACCGGTCGAACTCGATCAGCGCCGGCTCCAGCGCGAGGGCAAATGCTGCGACGGCCGCGGCAGTATCCCCGAAACAGCGCCGCGCGATCGCCCAGGTTGCAGCGATACCCAAGAGACTGAACGCCGACGTAAAGTAGCGGTAATCCCACAGTGGCCAGTGCAGATGGCTCATCAGGAAGTGGCTGATAAGATAGAACAGCGGCGGGTGGAAATCTCCATAGGCCACAAGTTGGAGAATTTCTCTGGGGGCGTGCTCGCTGATGTGAAAGACGAATCCCTCGTCGATGAAAAGACTCGGTCCGGTCAAATCCCAAAACCGGCATACTGCCCCGACCAGGACGGCAGCGCCAAGCCACCCGTACGTTCGGGCGTCGTGCCGAAACGACGTGCTGGTAGTCGGTTGGCTCACCGTATTGTCATCGGCTTTTTGTCAAAGAGTATCAGCAACACGTCGTCGACCGGCGACTGCCGAGGCCAACGCCGTCGCAGCACGGCCGGCCGCGTGCGTTCAAGTTCACTCGCAATGCGTGCGCTGGGATCCCAGTAAAAGTTCTGCGCCTGCACATACCAAACACGCCGGCGCGGATGGTGCGCGATCCAGCGCAAGAGCGGGTCGAAGTCCGACGGGTTCATGAAGCGAAGCACCTCTCGCCCGCGGAAGGCGGTGAAATCATGGACCACATAGGCTTCGTAGCCCGCATCCAGGATGACCGCATCGCCCGGCTGCTCATGCGCCAGCATCAGCGCGTTGAGCGCATACCAGTCCGGGAACTGGTAGTACGGCACGAACATGACGTTCGAGATGGTGATCGCAAAGAACGTGACGAGCGCAATGCCCAGGGCGGCGGCGGCAAGGCGCAAACGTGCCGCGATCAGCTCGCAGACGATAAGCCCGATTGCGATGCACACGGGCGGCACGTCAATGAGCAGGTACCGCGGAAAGTACGCTAGATTTTTTACGAGCAGCAACGATCCCGCGATCTGCAGCGCAAGCGCGCCGATCCAAAACGGCAGCGCGCTTTTTCTTCCCAGCCAGCCGGCGACGAGCACGACGACGGCGAGGACGAGCGCCGGCGCAAATGCTGCGCCAGGCCACGACAGCCACGCGTCCGGCATCCCGGCCGCAAAGGCGCCCTGGATGCTCTTGGCAAGACCGACATCAATGCCGGGCCGGCTCATGCTTATGCCGGCAAGCGGGAGCTGTTCGCGCAACGCGCCAAACCACGGCACAAACGCGGCAAACGAGATGCCAATGGCGGCCAGCACGGGCCACAACGAGGCTCGCCGTGTGAGCGCATACGCGCCCTGCGTCAACAGCACGAGGAAACCAAAATAGTCAATGGACGGCAAGGCAACCGCCAAGACAGCGTAGGTTGCGGTCAGCCAGGCGCGCCGCCGTCCAGAGGCATGCTCGATTTCCAGCACGAGCCACCACAACAGCGTGCTCAGCGCCACCGTCAGCGCATACATGCGATAGATGCGATCGTGCTGCACGAGGGCAGGCGCGAGGGCGACGGCCAGCGCCGCAACTGCAGCGGCGACCGGTCCGAACATTCGCCGAGCCGCTCCCCAGCTGCCAACGATGGTCAGACATCCCGCCAGCGCTGTGATGAAGCGGTAGTCCCACTGCGGTTTGGGCAGCCACACCATGAGATAGTGCGTGACGAGATAAAAGAGCGGCGGGTGGAAATCATGCGCAGCGACGTTGGCGAGCAGCGCTGGGATGGGCATGGCGCTGAGCGCAAACGTGAACGCTTCGTCAGTGTGCTGGCTTGCGCTCGTGAGATCCCACAGGCGCAGCAGCCCGCCGATGAGCAGAGCCAGCAAGAGTCCAAGCCGGCCGATGTCCTCGCCTGCCGCTCGGCGGCCGCGAGTCCGTTCGATCAACGAAGGTCTTCTTTGAGCTTCCGTAGGGTGCTGGCGAGGGTGCGCGAGATGTGCTTTTGCGAGAAGCCCAGCCGCCGAGCGATTTCTGTCTGCGTCAGGTCCTTGTAGAAAAATAGGTCCACGACTTTGCGCTCGAATTCGGCCAAGCGTTCCAGGGCCTTGTCGAGCACGATGCGATCTTCCACTGGCAACTTGAAGGTCTGAAGCCGCGCACTGCGGATGGCGTCGATGCGCGGCGGACCCTCGCCATGATCGGGCCTATCGGAAAGCGACATCAAATTGTACGAGTCTCGCAGCCGCAGGATCTCTTTGACGCCCTCAACTTGAATGTTCATGTCGGCGGCAAGCTCGTCGTGGCTGGGTTCGCGGCCAACTGACACGACCAGCCGGTCGTGCGACTCGTGCAGGCGCCGGTTGAGCGTGCGATACCAACGCGGCACCCGCAGCACCGGCGCAAGATCTCGCAGGTAGTGGAATATTTCGCCCGACACGACCGTGCGTGCGTACGCCTCAAACGGAACGCCCAGCGTCGGATCGTAGCGCTCGACGGCCTTGATCAGGCCCACGCAGCCAACCTGCTCGAGGTCGTCGCGCTGCGCCTGACCAGGCGCATAGTGCGCGGCGATGGACTTGACCAGGCTCATGTGCGACATCACGATGCGGTCACGGAGTTCGAGCGTGCGCGTCTTGGCGTACTCTCCGAACTCCGGATCGCCGCCCTGCGTTTGCAGGGCCTGCACAGCCATTGCTACTTGATGTTGCCGATGATCTGGTACAGCGGCAGGAAGACCGAGATGACGATGAATCCGACGACGAAGCCCATCGCCAGGATCAACATCGGCTCGAGCAGCGACGTCAGCGAGGCGAGCATGTACTCCACCTCGACGTCGTAGAAATCTGCAATCTTGCCAAGCATGCCGTCGAGGTTACCGGTCTCTTCGCCGACCGCCACCATCTGGGTGACGAGCGGCGGGAAGAGGCCGGACAAATTCAAGGGCACGGCGATCGATTCGCCCTCGCGCACCGACTCTCGCACTTTGCCGACCGTCTCGGCGATCACTTCGTTGCCGGATGCCTTGCCGACGATCTCGAGCGCCTGCATGATCGGCACGCCTGACTGCAGCAGCGCGCCGAGCGTGCGGCAGAACCGCGAGATCGCGACCTTCCGGATGAGCATGCCGAAGACCGGCAGCTTGAGCTTAAACTTGTCGAATTGGTAGCGCCCGGCTTGCGTCGACGTCCAGCGTTTGAAGAGGAAGAACGCACCGACCAGCACGACC
The DNA here is from genome assembly GCA_030948685.1 of Vulcanimicrobiota bacterium. Lineage (GTDB taxonomy): Bacteria > Vulcanimicrobiota > Vulcanimicrobiia > Eremiobacterales > Eremiobacteraceae > JAFANK01. Next base: position 6,160 of record JALYZV010000091.1, read on the forward strand.
ACGGTGATGCCTATGGCAACGGGGTTTCTTGCCGCTTCGGTAAAGGTGATGAGGATCTTGGTCGGTAGCGGCAGCTTCATGTTCATGCCGGTAAACAAGCTCACGAATGTCGGCAAGATGAAGGTGACGAGGAAGATGACGATAGCGATGGCCATGAACAAGATGACCATCGGGTAGGTCATTGCGGCTTTGACCTTCTTCTTGAGGTTGAAGTCCTTTTCGAGGAAGCCCGCCAAGCGGTTGAGGACCTCGTCCAAGATACCGCCCAGTTCGCCGGCTCGCACCATGTTGACGAACAGCGGCGAAAAGACTTTCGGGAATTTTCCAAGCGCATTGGCGAGCGTCGATCCGCCTTCGACCTCGCGGCGAACTTGCACAATGACTGGCTTGAGCTGTGCGTCTTCCGTCTGAATGCCCAGCACGTCGAGGCAACGCACCATTGCCAGACCGGCGTTGATCATGGTGGCGAACTGGCGCGCGAAAACGACCAGCGCCTGCTCGCTGACGCCCTTGATCTTGCCGATAATCCCGCCAAACATCGTACTGACGTCGGCGTTAAGACCGGCTGTCTGCTTCTGCGTGATGCCGGTGACGTAATAGTTCATCTCGCGGAGTTTCGCGCGTAGGACGCGCTCGTTCTCCGCTTCGATGACGCCGTTGACGGACTTGCCGCTGGCGTCCTTAGCTTGATATGCGAAACTGGGCATGCGTTACTTTCCTCGAGTAGGCTTATACTTCTCTGTCGGCAGCGGCCGCGAAGCCTTTAGAGCCTCGTGGCTTGGCCGACCAAGATGATGACGAGCAATATCAAAAGCCAGGCTAGTGACATTTGCATGGTCGTGTGTCCCCCTTTGTCATGAACCTTCGATGAGCTTCCGAAGCTCTTCCGGATGCGTGGACGCGGCAAGGGCTTCATCTTCTGTGATCATGTGTTTACGAACCAGGTCGCGCAAGCTCATGTCGAAGGTCTGCATGTGCATGCCTCGGCTGGTAACGATTGCGTTGTGGATCTGGTGCGTTTTGTTCTCGCGAATAAGGTTGCGAATGGCGGGCGTGGCGATCATGACCTCGGCCGCGGGCACGCGCCCGACACCCGAGGCATGCGGCAATAGGCGCAGACAGATGATGGCTTCGACGACCGAAGCCAGCTGCACTCTAATCTGCTGCTGTTGATGGGCTGGGAACACGTCGATGATGCGGTCGATAGTCTGAGCCGCATCCGACGTGTGCAAGGTGGCGAACACGAGGTGACCGGTCTCGGCAATGGTCAGCGTGGTCGCGATGGTGTCCATGTCTCGCATTTCGCCGACCAGGACGACATCCGGGTCTTCGCGCAGCGCGGCGCGCAGCGCGTTGGCGAAGCTGTACGAATCGTGGCCGATCTCGCGCTGGTTCACGATCGACATCTTGTGAAAGTGCAGGTACTCGACCGGGTCTTCCATGGACAGGATATGCCGCGCCATCGTTGCGTTGATGACGTCAATCATCGAGGCGAGGGCGGTCGATTTGCCCGATCCCGTCGGACCGGTGACGAGCACGAGGCCGTGCGGACGCATCACGAGATCGCCCATGACCGGCGGCAAATTCAAACTGCCCAGGGCCGGCACAGACGACGGTATGGCACGGAAGACCGCGCCAATGACGCCACGCTGGCGAAATGTGTTGATACGAAAGCGGCCAAAGCCTTTTAGTCCGTGCGAGAAGTCGAGCTCGAGATTTTTCTCGAATTTCTCTTTCTGCTGATCGGTGAGAATGCTATAGATGAGCCGCTTGGTGTCATCGGGTGTGAGCTTGGGGAACTCGGTCGGCGTCAGCCGGCCATCGATCCGCAGCATCGGCGGCAAGCCGACGCTCATGTGAAGGTCCGATGCGCCTCGCTCGATCGTCACGCGCATCAGCTCATCCATGCGCAGGCCGAGGAGATCGCTTACGTTTGACGCCATTTAGCTTCTCGATTCGTTGCTCGGGACAATGGAGCCGGACCACATGCAAGCCTGGTCCCCAAACTGACTCGCAGCGGACTCACTATACCTATCGGCATCTGCGCAGAGGTCTGAAGGGGGCAAACCCTTGTCCAACGGCAGTCGCGACAGATGATCGTCCGGCTACTTTTGATTTTTCGAGCGGATTGCGACAGACCTTTGTACCGGCGCCCTGCCAGACGCGCATGTTCCATATGAATGGCGTCTAGAATGCTGGCCTCTCAAAAGTGACCCCGGTCAACCGCAGCGTCCGTCTTATCGCCTGCTTGCGCTCTATCGCCCGGACGTCAATGCTGCCCGCATTGCCGATAGTGGCGCAGGGCGGCCCGTCCACCATTCAAAGGATAGCGCTCCCTGGTGTAAGAGCAACGGCAACCCATCGCTGCGCCGGCCGCCTCGCATGCCGCTCACCGGCGATCGTTCTCGTCCATAATTGAGATCGAAAATCAACGTGTCGTCGTTGCTCGCCTGCACGATGTGGGTAGGCACCACGGCCTCAGCCGGCAACGCGGAAACAACCAGGTCGACAAGCGCGCCCGGCGGCGGCGCTAGTTGCTCCGCGCGTTGCGCGTCGCGCGACCAGCATGCTAGCGTGGCAGCCCCATTTTCTTGCAATGCGATAGCGATTGCTCGTGCCGCCGGGCCAGTACCGAGAATGAGAATATTCTTGTGCAATGGTCGCCACGACCATAACGCTGCCAGGGCGCGCACGAAGCCCAAACCGTCGGTGTTGTGTCCGCTGAGCGATCCATCAGGTTCCGCGCGGATCGTGTTGAGCGCACGCGCTTTGCTCGCATCGGGGCTCAGCCGATCGACAAACGACATGCCCTCTTCTTTGAGCGGAGTCGTGACGTTCCAGCCTGCGAAGCCTTCGTCGCGCAGACGCGCGAAGACCTCACGCGCTCGATCCTTGCCCGCGTCGATCGCTTCGTACGATGCCTCGATATGCAATGTGGCGAAAGCAGCCTGCTGCATAATGGGGGAAAGAGAATGGGCGACCGGGCTGCCGACGACCGCATAGCGGCGCGCAGGCGTGGTCATGCGCCATCCACGCCGGCTCGCCGCAGATGCGCAAGCAATGGCCGCTCGAGCAGTCGAAGCAATCTCGTCGTGATGAACGAGCGTTGCGCGATGGGCCGCACGTAAATGGCTCGCATGCCCAGCAGTTTTGCACCAAGAACGTCGGTAAAGAGCTGATCGCCGATGGCGAGCGCGCTTGGGGCATTGGTCTGCAGCTCGCGCAAGCAGCGCGCAAACGCAACCGGCAGCGGTTTAAGCGCAGCGCGAACGACCGGCAAGCCCAACTCGCGCGCAATATCTTTGACGTGCGGCCCATAGTTGTTGGTCACCAGGCACAGCCGGATGCCCATACCAATGAGGTCGCGCGTCCATTCGGCGACGCCCGGGGCGAGGGCATCCGTGTGCCATGGGACGATCGTGTTGTCCAGGTCGAGCGCAATGCCTCGAATCCCCCACTGGCGCAGCAGGGCGGGCGAGACGTCGACGACCCGGTCGACGATCGCATCCGGGGTAACGTAGCGCAGCAGCGTCAGTGATGCCCTCGCAACGGCTCGGCCCGAAAGCGGTGCACGGTTTTTACGAAGCGGACAGTACCGGAATGGCTGTTCATGATAATCGAGTGCGTGCGTGCGCCGTTGCCGAACGATCGGACGCCTTTGACGAGGTCACCGTCGGTAATGCCGGTTGCGACGAACGTGACGTCGTCGTTCTTCACCAGGTCATCCATCTTGAGAACTTTGTTGACGTCGTCGAATCCCATCTGGATGGCGCGTTTGATTTCGTCATCGTTGCGCGGCTTGAGGCGGCCCATGAAGTTGCCGCCTAAACAACGAAGCGCCGCAGCCGCTAGCACACCTTCGGGAGCACCGCCCGTACCCATCGCCACGTGGATGCCAGTGCCGTCGATGGCGGTGGCAATGGCCGCGTCGACGTCACCGTCCGAGATAAGCTTGATTTTTGCGCCCGCCGCGCGCACGTCGTCGATGAGCTGCTTGTGCCGGGGCCGGTCTAAGATGACGACGGTCACGTCGCCCATGGGTCGTTCCAGGGCGTTTGCGATGAGCTCCAGATTTTCGGCGACTGTTGCATCAATGTGGACGTAGGGTGCCGCTCGCGGGCCGACCGCAAGCTTATCCATATACGTGTCAGGCGCGTTGAGCAAACAGCCCTTGGCGGTCACCGCAAGCACTGCGATCGAGTTGGGCAACCCGTTGGCGACGAGGTTCGTGCCCTCCACCGGATCGACCGCAATGTCGACCTCGACGCCGCCTTTGCCCAGCTCTTCACCGATGAACAGCATGGGCGCTTCGTCGCGCTCGCCCTCGCCGATCACGATGCGTCCGCGGATTTCCATGTCGTTGAGCGTTTCACGCATCTTTTCAACAGCCGCGCCGTCCGCTTTGTCACGCTCTCCCTTGCCCATCCATCGCGACGCCGCTAGCGCGGCGGCTTCGGTGACCTTGACGAAATCAAGCGTATCCATGATGCCTCCTTAGGACGGCAAGTCTGACCAGCGCACGACGACATCCTCGACCAGTTGTGTGTCGCCGTTTTTTTGTGTGGTGAGGCTACGGTTCGGGATCACGACGCCGGAACGATTGGTCTCGGCCGTGGCCCACGATCCGCGCGTGTATTTGTATTTCAACACCGATCCCTTGCCCAAAGTCAGGGTCGTCGTCCAGCGATTCCCCGAAAGCGGCGACATGCGAACGCCATTGGGAACCCAGTTGGCCGCGTCGCTCGCAAGGTAGACGATATCGCGTGACGGGGTGTTCGGCGGCACGGTCACGATGATCGTTACTGCGATGGCCTGTGCCGGCGCGTTGCCGTTGAAGGGTTGGCTCGATGCAGCGATGTCGAAGGCGGTCATGCTTTTCGGATCCACACGCATTCTCAAATACGTGCCCAGGCTCCAGGCGGGTTGGACCTGGGCCGCCGCGCCGACGAGCTTATAAGCCTGCCCCGACGTCGTGACGACAAAGCCATTGCGCTGCGTCACGAGTCGTGTCGTCACCGTCGAAAACTCGGCGTCGACCCTGCGCACCAGACCTGCTCCATCGAGTTGCAGCGAAATCGGCTCGCCTTGCGCGATCTGCGCCAGCGAGATGGTCTGCCAGGTTGCTTCAGCGGAGCGTTCGCGGACGGTTGGGTTTGCGGTAAGGCTGTAGACCATCAGACGGTCAGCCTCTTGGATTGTGATCGATCCCCCGCGTTGATCGACGTCGTACGAGACGAAGATGCCGCTGACCAACTCGTGCGCTGGTGCACCGCTCGCTCCTCGCACGAGGACAGCGCTGAGCGCAACGAACGCGCACGTGAAAACGACGAGCGCCGGGTATGGCGACTGCATCTGTCGCACCTTTTCCAACTACCCGGTAAACCCTCGGACGCCCGTCATGAAAGGGCCGCATTGGGGAACGGCGAACGCGAAAGGCCGTGGATGCCGTAGTCTCATCTCGGCTGGAAGAGGGCGCGCCAAGGCTTGGCCGCCCTGCTCTTCTCCTGCCGCGCAGCGCGCGTCTGGGCCTAGGCCTCACCGTACTTGCGGGCCTCAGCACCGGCATTTTCGTCTGGTACCTATTGGCAACCCATCTGCGCATGTCGTCCCTCGCCTCCAACGTTGCGCTTGCCGGCTTCTCCATCGGTCTGGCGCTGGCGGCCACCGTCGCATGGTATTTCTACTCGCGCTGGATCAGCTTCACGTGCAACGTATCGCTCGAAGAGATGCTCAAGGCTGATGCCTGGAGTTACCTTCCGCTGCTCGGTCTGTGGGCATACGTCATCTGGATGCCGGCCACGCTCACCGTTGCCGCCGCGCTGGCCGGCACGCTGTTTTTGTTGTTTGTCGCGATCAAGATCGGCACCCTCGGCCGATACTATCCGATGGTCCATCACGTCTCGATCGCATTCATCGCGACGCGCCTGCCGCTGATCATCATCGCGCCCTTGTCGGCGGTCATTATCGGACAACGCCAAGGCGAGCACTTCACCGCTTCGCACAACGTATGGCTCAACGTGTGGGGCCGCTGGGACGCTCAACACTACCTGACGATCGCCACCCACGGGTACTCCGGCAAAGAGATGGCGTTCTTTCCACTGTACCCTTGGCTGATTCACCTGCTGGGCGGAGCGATCGGCGACCATCTCACGGCGGGTCTGATCATTTCCAACCTATCCTTTTTCATTGCGCTGGGCTATTTGTACGCCCTCACGCGACTGGAATACGGCGATGACACGATCGCCTATCACGCCATCTTTTATACCGCCATATTCCCAACCGCCATCTTCTTCTCGGCGGTGTATACGGAGTCACTTTTTTTGGCGTTGACGGTTGCGTCCGTGTACTACGCCCGGCACGGCAACTATGTCACGGCCGGCATCTTCGGTGCGCTTGCGTCCATGACCAGGGTGGAAGGAATGCTCACCGCGATTCCGCTGGCCTACGAGGCCTGGAGCGGCTGGCGCGAGCGGCGCGGTACGACGCTGACTCGCGGTATCATCGGCGTCGCGCTCGTGCCGGCTGGGCTCATCGTTTACATGGGTTATTTATATGCGTTGGTCGCCAACCCGCTGCAATTCATGAAGCTGCAAGATAACTGGAACCGGCATCTCGCTCCGCCCTGGGTCAGCATCTCGAATACGATCCGTGAGCTTGCCCAAGGGTCGCTTGCGTCCAGCGCGTCCGTCAATCACATGATCGAGCTTGCATTTACGATCGCATTCTTGGCGTTGATGGTCGCCGCATTTCGCACGCTGCGGCTTTCCTATTCCTTATATTTTGCCGCATCGCTGCTCGTGCCGTTATCGACCGCTAGCCTAATGAGCATGCCGCGCTTCGTTTTGGTGATCTTCCCGGCGTTCATGCTGCTGGCGCTGTGGGGCCGAAATCCAATCGTCAACTCGCTCATCGTGGCGCTCTTCTTGCCGCTGCTCGGGCTTTTCACCGTCTTGTTCGCAGACTGGTATTGGCTGGCGTGAGCCGACCGCCCAAGTTTGTCGTCCGCCGCGGCGTTCGTCAGTTCATCAAGTTCGGGGTCGTTGGCGCCTCAGGCACGATCGTCAATTTTCTCATCTATCACCTGGGGCTGCACTTCTTGCTGCCCATTTGGCTGGCATATGCCATCGGCTTTATCCTGGGCGGCGTGAATAACTACTGGTGGAACCGGCGCTGGACGTTTCGCTCGCAAGGCCATCCCTGGAAAGAGCTGGCGCAGTTCATCACCGTTTCGGCGGTTGCACTGGGCATCAGCGAAATCGTAATCGTGCTGGCGACGCGGCATTTTCCGGCGATGCCGTTTCGCAATTCGGCGGTCTGGCTTGCGGCCACGTTTGTGGGCATGGGCTGGAACTTCTTCGGGAATAAATTCTGGACGTTCCGTCACACACATCAGCCCGTGGCCGATTCCAAGACGTGAATCGCTCGTCGATCCTGGCGCTCGCCCTCATCATGCTGTTGGGTCTGGCGCTGCGCGTCTATCATCTGCACGATCCAATTCTCGATCATCCCGCTTGGCGGCAGGGAGACGAGTCGTCGATCGCCCGCAATTTCTTGGAGCTGCGCAACAACATCTTCTATCCGCAGACCGACTACAACGGGCCGCCCCCTCACTATGTCGAACTCGAGCTGCAGATCGTTCCGTATGCCGCCGCCCAGCTCTACCGGTTGTTCGGGGTGCACGAAGTCTTCGCGCGGCTGCTCGTGATCGCGTTTAGCCTTGCCACGATCCCGCTCATGTATCTGCTTGGCAGCGAGGTGTACGCTTCACGCCGTGCGGGCAGCATCGCGGCCTTGCTGTTCGCCATCGCTCCCGGCGCCGTTTACTATGGCAGAGCAATCATTCCGGAAAGCGTCATGCTTTGCTTTTGCGTTGGGGCGCTCTTGTATTGGTGGCGCTGGATCGACCGCCGCCGGCTGGCTGACTTTGTGCTCGCCGCCCTGTTCGCGGCGCTGGCTTTTTTGGCCAAGCCGCCCGCGCTCTTGATCGTGGCGCCTATGCTCGCGCTATGGTTTGTCAAGGTGCGCCGCTTCTCTGACTGGTCTCTCTACGCGCTGCTGGCTGCGAGCGTGGCGCCGTTGTGGTTGTACTTTCGGCATGTGCACTCGATTGCCGAGTGGCATTGGGCAAGCGGCATCACCTCAAAGCACGTCATTCCGACGCTCTGGGCCGAAACGACGAGCCTGTCCAGCCTGCTCGCCGGCCTGCAAAGCACGCTCGCCCTTCTAAAGATGTTGGCGACCACGATTTTGGGTCCGGTAATGTTTGGGCTTTTGCTGCTCGCCGCCGCTACCCAGCCCCGCGATCGGGTTGCAGCTCGCTCGGCGTTCTTCGGCGCCTGGATTGCCGCGCTATGCGCCTACGCATTTGTCGTCGTCAACGTCGAGCGCGTCGATTACTACCTCATGCTTTTTGTGCCGTTCGCCGCACTCTCCATCGCGGGCAGCCTTGATTATCTGCTGTCGCTCGGCTCGCCGCAGCTGGAAGGGCGCACCATCGTCGCATTGGCGGCTGCCTTATGCGTCACAGTGTACATCAACATGCTTGAAGTGCATCCCTACTATACCTGGAGCCGCGCAGTCTACGCCGCCGCCAACGAGGTTCGCCGCACGCTGCCACCCGATACGCTCATCGTCATGGGTCACTACGACCCATCGGTGCTCTACACGATCGGCCATCGTGGTTGGGAAGAGGATCCGCTGCTCTGGAGCGTGCGTGACATGACGAGCGCTATCCACAAAGGCGCGCGCTATTTTGTTGCGATTGAGGTGCCGCGTCTGCGGGCCAACAGGCAGCTGTCTGCCTTCCTGCAACGGTACCAACTCGTGCCGACGCACTCGGGTTGGGAGGTCTACGATCTGCGCCATCGTCGGCGCTAGGCGCCTCACGATCGGACCTAAAGGTCCGATGCTTCAATGGTCATGCTTCAATGGTCATGCTTCAATGGTCCGATGATTCACGATCGGACCTAAAGGTCCGATGCTTCAATGGTCCGCTAGGGGATCGGCAGCAGCGACGGCGCTTCGTTTGCGGGCGGAACTTTCGTCTTTTCTTGGCCCGATTGCACGAGACCGCGATAGGTATTCAGCCGTTGCGCCATGCGGTGCGCCTCGTCCTCGAGGTCGTAGGCTTCGGTGATTGCCTTGCTCAGGTGCGACGTGTCGAAGTCGCTTGAAAATGCCTTGACCTGCTCCTCGATCTCCTTGTTGCTTGCAGTGATCTGTTTGAAAATGGGCTTGAGGGCGGCATTGATCGACCCGTAGAGCGGATAGTTGGCAACCACGATCTCGCGGCGAATTTTCGCCTGCTCGATCTCGTTGGCAAGCGCCAGCGTGGCCGCGTCGTTGGGCGCGTATTTGAGCGCCTCGGCAATGTCGCTTGCAGCTTCGTCGAGCTTGCTGGTCGCGAAGTCCGCTTTGGCGGTCAAGTACAGCGCTTTGGCCAGGCCGGCGCGTGCGTGCGCGTTGCGGGGATCGAGCGCGAGCGCCAATTGGTATTCTTTTTTCGCCTCTGCAATGCCGTTGGGTTTGGCCAGCGCGGCATCAGCCTGCGATGTCCGCAGGTTCACCATCCAGTGCGTGAGGGATTGAGCGCATCCGCTCAGCGCGATGGCACAAGCGAGCAGGCATATCGGCAACAGCCGTTTAGGTGTGTTGTAATCCATGATCCACCAAGAACCTCGCGACCGTTACGATTAAATGCGCGGCCGGCCACAGAATCAGCTGCGCAAGCAGCGTTCCCACAACCGCACCGAGCACGAGGTAGAGCAGCATCGCCTTGATGTCGCTTTCAGGGCGCATGCCGAGCGCCGCCTGATCGGTAATGACCGCGGCGGTCGGATCCACCACCAGCGTCAACGTCACCGTCGCGACACCCGTGATGAGACCCGAAAGCAAGAGCGCAGTGCCGGTTACCTTTGAGTCGATGACGCCGGCGTAGAACGCCGAAAGCGGACCGGCGATCCAAAACGCCATAACGATGACGTTCCAGAACAAAAACGCTCTCGGCAAGCCTGCCGGGCTGTAGCGGAACATGTCGGCCCGCGGCGCGCGGAATTCGGCAGCGGCTGAAGCAAACGTCGCCGGCCGGGCAAGCCGCAGGATCGATCCCACGAGCGAACCCGAGCGCTCGAACGAGCTGATGCCGCGCTGCAGCAGCACTGCGAATGTCGGCGTCAGCGCGCCGCCCAAAAGCGCGCCGATCGTGGCAGCGAAGATGATCACGCGCAGATCGCGTTCGAATCCAGCAATGTCGCCGGTGCGGCGTGAGATGTCGATGAGTGCACCCATGAGTGGCGCGTACATCAAGTTGAGCAAGCGCGAGCTCGTGGCGAACAAGTTGAAAAGCGTCAGACCGGTGGCCACGCGCTTGCTGCGCACGCCGGCCAGACGCGCGGCGCTCGTCCCCATCTGTAACGCTTGCGCGAACAGGTAGAGCACAGCCGCGATGGCCAGGTACGCCGTCACGACCGTCCGTGCATCACGCCGCGCCTATGCCGGCTGCGCCAGCGATTCGAACGCACCGGCGACGGCGTGTGGATCGACCGGACCGAGCACGGTGAGCGCCAGGCGCTGCGGGGCGAACAGACGGCGCGCCAGCTCGTCCACTTCTTCTTTGGTCACCGCGTCGATGCGCGCGGTCACCTCGGCCGTCGGGATATGGCGGCCGATGTTGAGCTCTGACCGACCGAGGCGGATCATGCGGGTGCTGGTGCTCTCGAGCGAAAGCAGCAAGCTTCCTTTAATGTGCTCCTTGGCTCGTTGCAGCTCGTCGGCGCTCACGCCTTCGTCGGCGATTTTGGTGAGTTCGTGGCGGATGAGCGACAAGACTTCTTGCGAGTTCTTCGGGCTGGTGGACGCTGAAATGCTGAAAATGCCGCCGTTGCGGTACGCATTGTGCGACGAGTACACGCTGTACGCCAAACCTCGCTTCTCGCGGATCTCTTGAAACAGGCGCGATGCCATGCCGCCGCCTAAGATTGCGTCGAGCATAGACAACGGGTAGCGCCGTTCGTCGCTAGCGTTTGTTCCCTCCGCTCCGATCAGCACGTACACCTGCTCGCAATCTTTGTTCTTGCCTGCAATTGCCGGCCGGAATGCGGGTGGCGGTGGCTCCGCACCGTCGAACTTCCCATCCATCGATCCTAGCCAGCTGGCAACGAGCTTGACGAACTCGGCGTGCTCGAGGCTGCCTGCGGCAGTCACGACGACTCGATCCGGCGTGTAACGCTGCGCCATATATGCCTTGATCGACTCGCGCGTAATAGCCGAAACCGTCTCCGCATACCCGATCGTCGGCTCGCCCAGTGCACTGCCCGCCCAAACGGTGCGCAAAAACAGATCCTGGCTCACCTCGTCCGGCGAGTCATCATACATGCGTATTTCTTCCAAGATGACTTGCTGCTCGTTGCGCAGATCGGCTGGATCGAATTTGGCGTCGCGAAACATGGCCGACAGCAGCTCGAAGGCCAAGCTGGTGTGCGCGTCAACGACCCGGCCGTGATAGCAGGTGACCTCTTTGTCGGTGAACGCATTGAGGTTGCCACCCACGGAGTCCATCGTCTCGGCGATCTGACGGGCGCTTCGCGTGGGCGTGCCTTTGAAGAGCATGTGCTCAATCAAGTGACTGATGCCGCGCACGGGGGCTTCCTCGTGCGACGAGCCGACGCCCACCCATAACCCCATTGCCACGCTGCGCACGCTCTCCACCTGTTCGGTGATCACGCGAATGCCGTTGTCGAGAACCGTTTTGGCGTACGTCTCGTCGCTCATGTATCCTTATTACCGCAGAAACTGGGGATCCCAGTACATCGTTCCCAAGTCCACCCGGCCGCCGGCCAGCACCTGTTGCCGAAGGACCGCAGCCGAAAACACTGTTCTCGATGTTGGCACGGCGTAATCACCGGAGACCGGCTGGCCTGCGCTGACGCTGACCGGTACCGTCGCCCACACGTCAACCTCGTTGACGGTCGGCGCGGCCGCAAAGGCCAGCTGCACGATCTTGCTCACATCGACCTCGAATTGTTCGCGACTGCGCGCGCGGTGAAACTTGACGCCGGACAGAACGATGCCGGCCACGATGGCCGGCCGCAATGCAAGGACATGCACTTTCAGAATCTGTTCGGGGAAACCGCGTGCCAGAAGTGCGACGGCGACATCTTCTGCCACGGTCGGGTCGTTCCCCGCAATCCGCTGGCGCGCGATGTTGGCAAGCGCCGCCGGCGCGATCGGTGCGCGTCGTCCTTCTTCGCCCGCAGCGCGTGCGCGTTGGCCGAAGGCAATTGCCAGCAGCGTTGTGCCGTCGCCCCGGCTCACGCGGTAGCGCGGCAGTGCGAAGCGATTCGTATCCCCGTTGACCGTGCCAGGCCGGGTGATCACGGCATTGTCGACCCCATCGCCGTGGACGATTGCAACGACGACGGGGTTGACCTGCCCGGCCGGGTAGGCAAATGACGTGACTGAGATGCCAAGCCAGCGCCGCAGCGACCGAAGCGATGCGCCGATTTCGCGCGAGGCTTGTGCCCGCGGCAGTGCGGTGAGATCGACGTGGTGCACGGTGTGCGCGCCGATTTCCATGCCTGCTGCGCGCAACGCGCGCAGTTGGCCAATGCTCAGGTGCCCAGGCGTACCAACGTAACCGGTCGCGATATAGAATGTGCCCACGTCGCCGAACTCGCGCAGCAATGGCAACGCGACCGTCGCCACGTCTTCGTATCCATCGTCGAACGTCAACGCGGCTTCGCAGGGCGCCGCTACGCCGCGGCGTGTGTCCGCGCGCAGCACATCCACCGAAACGACCCGGCAGCCGTGCGCGCGCAGCCAGACAAGTTGCTCGCGAAACTCGTTCGGTGTCAGGGTGAGCGCGCGCGCATACGGGCCGGGTAGCACGGTCGGCGAAACATGGTGATACATGAAGATGACGCCCGTGCCAGCGGATCTGCTGGCGCCCGCGCCATCGGAACGAGGATACATGACGCGTGTGCCAGCGTATCTGCTGGCGCTCGCGCCAGCGTATTTGCAGCAACGGACCTTTAGGTCCGTTCGACCTGGCGTGGCGGTTGGCAGCGCTACGGCGGCACTCAATATCGCAATGATCGCGGCAGCGGCGGCAACCAGCGTTACGCCTTGACGCCGCAACCAGACCCTATGATCAGTACGACCTGGCAAAGTACGCCCGCACGCGAGCAGGTTTGCCGCAGTATGCGCAGGCTTCGCCTGCCTGTGCCGGCCCGATGATGACCCGCGTGACGGCACCGCTCTGCGCCTTGATCTCGAGCTCGCACGAGGCATCCTCACACCAGGGCGCAATGACGAATCCTTTTTGCTCTTTGAGCGCCGCGATCAGCGAGGCTTTGTCGCCGACGGAGGTGGTCCGCGCGTCCAGGTCGGCGCGAGCCTTCGCCAGCATTGCGTCTTGCATCGTCGACAGCAGCGTCGTAATGCGCGAGGCAATGTCGGCGCGCGGCACCGATTCTTTGGTCAGCGTGTCGCGCCGGGCCACGGTCACGGCGTTTGCATCCAGATCGCGCTTGCCCAGCTCGATGCGTAACGGCACGCCGCGCAACTCCCATTCGTTAAATTTCCAGGGTGCGCTCTGTTCGGCGCGATCGTCGAGATGAACTCGGGCGACCGATCGCAATTCCGCTGCCAGCTCGCGAGCGGCGGGCATGACGTCCTCTGCTCCTTTGCGCGGAATCGGGACGATGACCACCTGGTGCGGAGCAATCGAAGGGGGCAAGACGAGCCCATTGTCGTCCCCGTGCACCATGATCACACCGCCCAAAACGCGCCACGACACTCCCCACGACGTCGTCCATACGAATTTGACTTGCTCGTCGACGTCCGTGAACTTGATGTCGTATGCTTGTGCGAAGTTCTGGCCGAGTTCGTGCGAGGTGCCCGCTTGCAGCGCTTTGCCATCCGGCATGAGCGCTTCGATTGCGAAGGTCGCGAGCGCCCCCGCAAATTTCTCGTTCTCACTCTTGCGGCCGATGATCACCGGCAACGCAAGCACGCCTTCGGCCACCGCGCGGTAGATCTCCAGCATCTGCTGGACTTCGGCTGCCGCTTCCTCACGGCTGGCATGCGCCGTGTGACCCTCCTGCCATAAGAACTCCAGCGTCCGCAGAAACGGGCGAGTGGCCTTCTCCCAACGCATGACGTTGGCCCATTGATTGATGAGCACGGGTAGATCGCGATGCGACTGAATCCACTTGGCGTACATTACACCGATGATTGCTTCCGATGTCGGGCGGATCGCCAAACGCTCGGTCAGCTTCTCGCCGCCGCCTTCAGTAACCCAAGCAACTTCCGGCGCAAATCCCTCGACGTGCTCTGCCTCGCGCACGAGCAGGCTCTCGGGAATGAGCAGCGGGAAGTACGCATTTTGATGCCCGGTCGCTTTGAAGCGCCGGTCGAACTCCGCGCTGATGAGCTCCCAGATCGCGTAGCCGTACGGTCTCATAACGATGCAACCGCGCACCGGCGCGTAGTCGGCGAGTTGCGCTTGCAGACAGACCTGCGTATACCACTCCGAGAGGTCGTCAGCTTTGCGTGGGATGCGCTGAACCTCTTTTTTGGCAACATCTTTCATGCTGCGGCGTTTTTCCGGGTGCGCGTACCAAAAACCCCCGGCCGCGCGCCGAATGTCTTTAGCGCTCGAAGAAAACGATGCTCGCGCCTTCAGCTGGGAGCCGGCGGAAAAACTCCCAGTAGCCCGCGAGCGTGTAGCGGCTCGCCAGGCCATGCAAGACATCTGCATTCCGATCGACCGGGCCCGACTGGAAGAGCACGAGCCACACGCGGCGGAACGGCCGCGACAGCCGGATTGCTGTTTGCACGTCACGCCGGCGAAAGACCAAGATTACGGGATGGTGTTGCAGCGCGCCCATGCGGTCAAGTGCGAAGAATGGAGAACCCTGGTCGAAAATAATCAGGTCGCTGGGCTGTGCACGCGCGCGGAATAAGCCGGCCACAGCCGGCCAGTCTGCCGTATAGTATGAAGGATTGAATGCGTACATGCACCCAAATGCGCCCAGCGCGATAGCCGCCGCCCAGCCCACGACCGCTGTATTGCCATATCGCGCCAGCAGCCGCTCAGCACCAATGCCGCTCAGCGTACTCATTCCCAGCGCGAGCAGCAGATAGTAGCGGTCGACATACAGCAGCTTGTGTGCGATTGCGCCGTAGAGCAGCGTGATCAGCGCGGGCCCGCACAACCACACCGAAAGCGCTCGCCCGTTTTTGGGAAGCGCGAGCAGTAACGCCGCCGCCAGCCACAGCCAAGCAATGAGGCTCGTCCAGCCCACAAAGTATGCTGCTCCGTGCGTTTGCACGGCGATCGTCGACTGGCCGACGAGCTCGTAAAGCGCCGACAGCTCGTGCTGCGCATAGAACGGAAATGCCATGCCGCCGCTCGGCAACTGGTACAAGAACGTTCCCAATTGCGGCAGCCACAAGACACACGCGCCGGCTGCTCCCGCCAAGGAACGCACGAGGCCGTCGCGCCGTGCCAACGCGGCGTACAGTAGTTGGGCAGCGATGACCATAAAGCCGAGGTACTGCGTATACAACAGCAGCGCTGCGATCAGCGTCCACGACGTCCATAACAACCTGCGCGACGGAACTGCCAAATCGTCCCGGGCATAGAGCAACGAAAGAACCGCAAAACTTCCGAGCGCGAGGCAGTCGAACAGTCCGTACATGCGAATGGTGACGTCATAGAAAATGAGGCTCGGCATGACTGCCGCGCAGAGCGCAGCAATCAGCGCGGCTCGGTCCGTATGCCAGATGCGGACGACAGCATAGACGAGCGCGACCGATCCGACCCCCAGCGCCGCCATCAGCAAGCGTATCGCCGCGTCGGGCACGCCTGCCCCCACGAGCCAGTGCAGCAGGAGCGCAAACAGCGGCGGATGGACGTCGATCTCGCGCAGCACGTGCATGATCTGCGCAATCGGTAGGGCTGCGACGTGGAGTGTGTACGCTTCATCGACTTGCAAAGGACGGCGCAGCGCCGGGACTCCTCGCAACAGTGCAGCTAGGCCGAGAATTGCCCAAAGCAACGCTCTCGGGCGCTGCACTAAACGTACTCTGGGTATCGCTCTTGGATGACTTTTTCTATCTCTTCGCGCAGGCCGGCGAGCAGCTGTGCTTCGGGCAGCGAGCGTACCATCACGCCGTCGCGGTAGAGGAGGCCCATGCCTTTGCCGCCGGCAATGCCCACATCCGCCATCGAGGCCTCGCCGGGCCCGTTCACCGCGCAGCCCATGACCGCGACCTTCACCGGTGCTCTGTATTCGGCCGTAATGCGCTCAACTTCTTCGGCCAGCTTCACGATGTCGATCTGCACGCGCCCGCACGATGGGCATGACGTGATCTCGACACCGCGCTCGCGCAGGCCGAGCGACTTGAGCAGCTCCCAGCATACCGGCACTTCTTCAACGGGGTCGGCGGTCAATGAGACGCGGATCGTGTCGCCAATCCCTTGGGCCAAAAGAATGCCCAACCCGACGGCGCTCTTGACGGTTCCGCTGCGCAGCGTTCCGGCTTCGGTGATGCCCAGATGGAAAGGATAGTCGACCTTCGTCGCCATGAGCCGGTAGGCGGCGACCGTCGTTCGAACGTCGTGCGCCTTGAGCGACACGACAATGTCGTGAAAATCCAGTTCTTCTAAAATCCGTATGTGGCGCAGCCCAGATTCCACCATGCCTTCCGGCGTGTGACCGTAGCGCTGCACGATATCCGGCGCGAGCGACCCATTGTTGACACCGATACGGATCGGCATGGAACGCTGCTGTGCCGCTCTGACGACTTCGCGGACCTTTTGCGGGTCGCGGATGTTGCCAGGGTTGAGCCGCAGCTTATCCCAGCCGGCGTCGATGGCAGCAAGCGCAAAGCGGTGATCGAAGTGGATGTCGGCGACCAGCGGCAGCGGCGATCCCTCTTTGATTTTCTTGCAGGCGGCTGCGGCCTTGGGATCGGGCACCGAAACGCGGGCAATCTCGCATCCGGCGGCCGCAAGTTGCTCGATCTGATCGATCGTCGCGGCCCAGTCGTCGGTTTTCGTCGTGGTCATGGACTGAACCGAGATCGGCGCCCCGCCGCCAATCGTCAGCTTGCCGAGCTTGACGGCGCGGCTTGCGCGGCGGGTTGTAAGCGGCAGCGCTTGCGCGTCGCGCTGCTGCACGCCCGACCACTGTGGAACCGGCGGCAACTCGCTCTTCACAATACGCCCTTCCCCGCCACCCACTGCATGATGTCATGATACGTGACGAAGATAACCAGAATCATGAGCAGCGCAAACCCGGTTAGATGCACAAGCCCTTCTTTCTCGGGGTCAACCGGCCTGCCGCGCACGAGCTCGACGAGCAAAAACGCGAGCCTGCCGCCGTCGAGCGCTGGAAACGGCAGAAGATTGATAACGCCGAGAACGGTGGACAGGACAGCCGTCAATTGGACCACCACAATCGGCCCCATTGCTTCCGCGCTGACGACGACGCGCGCGATGCCGACCGGGCCGTGGACGGCCGACGCATCATGACGTCGAATTGCGTCACCCAGGCCAACGAAGTTCTGGACGATGGTTGCACCGACCATGTTGACGCCGTAGACGACGTCAGCCAGCAGCGGCTTATGCTCGACGGCAAACTGCGGCAGGAATCCAAACTGGCCGATCCGCTGTCCGCCGACCGTGACCGGCTCGGCACGGATGTGCAGATGCAGCAAACGCCGCGAACGCTCGACATCGACGGCGATGACCTTGCCCGGATGTTGGTGGATGTATCCTACCATTTCATCGCCGCTGCGAACGGGAACGCCATCCAGCGCCACGATCTTGTCTCCCGGCGTTAAGCCGGCGCGTTCGGCTGGGGTGCCGGCATTGACCGTTCGGACGACGTTGGTCGCTCCGGTTTCAATTCCATTAATGCCGGCGATGCCCGCGAAGATGACCACTGCCAGCACGAGATTAAATATCGGTCCCGCCGCGATGATCGCAAAGCGCGCCCCGATGCTCTTGCGCTGGAAGTTGCCTGGGTCGCTCGAGCCATCGTCGGCAACGTCCTCGCCGGCCATCTTGCAGTAGCCGCCTAAGGGCAGCATATTCAGCCGGTAGGTCGTGTCGCCGCGCCGCACGGCCACAAGCGATGGGCCGAAGCCAACGGCAAAGTCTGTGACCGTGACGCCGGCGCGCTTGGCGAAAACGAAATGTCCGAACTCGTGAAAGACCACGAGCAGGCTGAGCAGCGCCAAAAAAATCGCGATCTTGCCGGCAACGGCCAGTATGCTGGCGATGGTGACGCTGATGAGGATGATCTCGAACATGCTACACGCGGTGGGCCGCGTTCCTCGCTCTCTAGCGCTGCATTGCGGCGCTGATGGCATCTCGCGCGAAGGCTCGGCCCCAGCGGTCTGCCGCTTCTATCTCTTCCAGACCATCGGCGGCAACCGGGTGCTTCGCGAGTGCCCGCTCGACGATGGGACAGATTTCAGTAAACTTGATTTTCTTTTGGAGGAACGCCCGTCCTGCTTCTTCATTGACGGCTGAAAGCACAGCGGGCGACGTACCGCCTGCGGCTAGCGCGGCATATGCAAGGCGCACTGCCGGGAAGCGACCTTCGTCGATCGGCTCGAAGGACAAGCTGGAGAGAGCGTGCCCCAACCCGATTGCGTTTTTCGTCGAAACATCGACGAAACCGCCGGGTAGTCGCTCCGGGTAGGCGAGGGCAAAACCAATGGGAAGCCGCATGTCCGGTGCCGCAAGCTGCGCCTTCACGTTTCCGTCGGCGAATGCGACGAAGCCGTGCACGATGCTTTGACGATGCACGACGACCTGAATGCGAGCTGCAGGCAGGTTAAAAAGATGACTCGCTTCGATAATCTCAAGCCCCTTGTTCATGAGGGTCGCTGAATCGAGCGTGTTCTTGGCGCCCATCGACCAGGTCGGATGCCGCAGCGCTTGTTCTGGCGTGGCGCTCTCCATCTGCTCGAGCGTCTGCCCCCAAAATGGGCCGCCGCTCGCGGTTAGCACGACCGACGCCACGTCGGCAATGCGTTCACCGATCAGGCACTGGAACAGCGCACTGTGTTCCGAATCGACTGGAACGATGCGAGCGCCGCGAGCGCGCGCCAAATCGCACAGAAAGCGTCCGGCGCTGACGAGCAGCTCCTTGTTGGCAAGCGCGACGTGCATCCCGCGCTCGATACTCTCGACGAGTGCTTGCAGTGCCACCATCCCGTCGGTCGCCGCGAGCACGACGTCGGCTCCCGAACGGGTTGCCGTTGACAGCAGTCCATCTGGCCCAAAGGCAATTGTTTCGGGCTTGAACGTCAGCTGCCGGGCAAGCTCAGCGGCGAGCGATGGGTTGCCCGCAGACACGACGCGCGGTGTGTGGCGGTTCGCCTGCGCAGCTAACAGTTCGATGTTGGAATTTGCCGCCAGCGCGGCGACTTCAAAGCGATCCGGATAGGCTTCGATGACTTGGAGCGCTTGGCGGCCTATGGACCCGGTCGAACCCAAAATGGCGACGCGTTTGGGCAATCGGGCCGGTCCTAGAGAGCGCCAGCCGCGAGCAGCACTGTGTAGCCAACAACGCCCGCAAAAATGTACGAATCGAACCGATCCAGCACGCCGCCGTGACCGGCAATCAGTTGCCCGGAATCTTTCACGTGCGCGTTTCGTTTGAGCGCCGACTCGACCAGATCCCCAAACTCGGCGGCGACCGACACGCTCAGCGGAAAGGCAAACGCAAGCCACCACGGCCCGTGCAGACGCATGATCCACCACATGGCGGCGCCGACAAACGTTGCCACCACCAGCGCCGCAACCGCACCCTCCTGCGTCTTTGACGGCGAGAGTTTCGGCGCGAGCGGGTGATGACCAAAGCCCAAGCCCGCCATCATGCCCACGATGTCGGTGAGGGCCACGATCACCACCAGCCAGAGCGTGAGGCGCGCACCGTCCGGCTGCTGGTGCAAGATGATAAAGTACGTCAGCAGCTTGCCGAGATACAGCGTCGCCAGCACCGTCATAGCGGCGCGGCCCGCGAAACGCTCGAGCTGCGCACTCATCGAAGCGGCGAACGATGCCAGCACGATGATGACGATCAGTGCGGACTCGTATCGAGCAAGCAGGTGGACGTAAGCGAGCAGCGGGTACGCGGCGCAAGCTGCGACGGCAATCGGAAGCGCCACCTCCGCGCCCGCGCGGCGCGCCAGATTGGAGAACTCGGTCGCTCCGATCACCGCGATGGCGGTAATAACGATTGCGAACGAGACATCATTGAAGATGGAGGCGATGCCGATGCCGGCGACGAGGAAGCCGATGATCACGCGCTTGGCGCTCAACTCGCGCCGGAACCGCTCGGAGGTTGCTGATTTACCAGCCGCTGCTATGGTGTTCATGGCAGGCGCTCGTAATCGTCATAGGTCGCCTCGAGGTGAACGGCGTTGCCTTCTTCGGTGGCGCGCACGACGTGCAATACCCCGCAACCGAGCGCGGGATACGGCGGGGTCAGGATGGTCAGCGTGATGTCGCGTCCGTTGAGCAGCTCGATGGCGCGCGTATAGGGAACCAGCAGGAGCTCATGTTGGTCCGCGCCGGCCACGCCGCTCACACCTCCATAATCTCCTTCTCTTTGTGCGCCACCAGCTGATCGATTTCGGCGATGAATTTGTCGGTGGTCTTCTGCAGCTGCTCGTTGGAGCGCCGATTTTCGTCCTCAGTAATTTTGGAATCTTTGAGCCCGTGCTTGAGCTGGTCGTGCGCATCGCGGCGAATATTGCGGATCGCGATGCGGCCTTCTTCCGCGCGCTTGTGGACGAGCTTGACCAACTCCTTGCGTCGTTCTTCGTTGAGTTGGGGCAACCCCAAGCGGATCGTGTTGCCATCGACGTTCGGCGCGATCCCAAGGTCCGATTTTTCGATCGCCTTGCGGACGTCGCCAATGATCGACTTGTCGTGTGGCGTCACCACGATGCTGCGTGGATCAGGCACGGCCACGTTGGCGATGTGGCGCAGCGGCATCTCCGAGCCGTATGCCTCGACAAGCACGTGGTCGAGGAGCGCCGCGTTGGCGCGACCCGTGCGAATGGCGGTGAACTCGCCGCGGGTGGCCTCAACGGCCTTCTTCATTCTGTCTTCGAGATCACGGAACAGCTGGGGTAGCACTGCTGGGAGCCCTCCCAACGAACGTGCCGATCGGCTCACCCCAGATCACGCGCTTGATGTTTCCTTGGCGCATGAGCTCGAAGACGACGATCGGCAGCCCGTTATCCATGCATAGGGTGAGCGCGGTGTTATCGAGCACCTCGAGGCCGAGTTGGAGGACTTCTAGATATTCGAGCCGCTCGAAGCGCACGGCCGACGGATCCTTCTTCGGATCCGCATTGTAGACGCCATCCACTTGCGTTGCTTTGAGGATTGCTTCGGCGCCGATCTCCAGCGCACGCAGTGCGGCGGTTGTGTCGGTGGTGAAATACGGATTGCCCGTGCCTGCCGCGAAAATGACGACGCGGCCTTTCTCCAGATGTCGGATCGCACGGCGACGGATGTATGGCTCGGCGACCTGGCTCATGGAAATGGCGGTTTGCACGCGCGTCTGCACGCCGATATCTTCGAGTGCGTCCTGCAGCGCCAGCGCGTTAATGACGGTGGCCAGCATGCCCATGTAGTCGGCGGTCGAGCGGTCCATGTTGGCATGGGCCGCCGCCTTGCCGCGCCAGATATTGCCGCCGCCAACCACGCATGCGACCTGCACCCCGGCTTGCGCGACTTCTTTGATTTGATTGGCGATGAGATAGACGGTCTCGGTATCGATGGCGGCCGAGTCCTTGCGCGCAAATGCCTCACCGCTAAGCTTGAGCAAGATCCTGCGGTACACCGGTTGGGAGCCGATACCGTTCTCGCTCATTACGATTCGCCGATGTCGAACCGTGCGAAGCGTCGAACCTTGATATTCTCGCCCAGCACGCCGACCGCCGATTCGATCAGCTCTCTGATCGTCTTGGCCTCGTCGCGAACGTAGGGCTGCTCGAGCAAGACCACCTCTTCATAATACTTATCGATCTTGCCGTCATGTTCGGCCTCTTTCGCCTTGCGCTCGCCTTCGGGTACGTCGTCGCGGCTCACGTAGCGGGGCCGCGCTGCGCAAATATGGACCGCCAAATCGTGCGCCAGCCTTTGAAACACCTCGTTGCGGGCGACGAAATCCGTTTCGCAGCCCAGCTCAACCAGCACACCCAGCTTCCCGCCCTGGTGGATGTAATGCCCGATGAAACCTTCGCGCGCTTCGCGATCGCTTTTCTTGGCCGCCAGCTGTTGGCCGCGCTCGGCCAGCCGCTTCTTCGCCCGGTCGATGTCGCCGCCACTTTCTGCAAGCGCCCGGCGGCAGTCCATCACGGGCGCATTCGTCGCATCGCGCAGCGCCTTCACGTCGGCCGCGCTGGGCGTGTATTCTTTCACCATTTCAGCGGGTTCCGTTTCCGCGCATGCCCATGCTTCTCTTGCGTCACGGGACCGCCGTGATCGTTTCGGGACCAGGCTGCGTTGGGGCCGCTGTTTCTTCTTGCGCTTCGGCTGCGGACTCGGTCTCCGTGCGACCTTCAATGATCGCGTCTGCGATCTTGCTCGTCATGAGCTTGACTGCGCGGATGGCATCGTCGTTGCCGGGGATAGGATAGTCGATCTCATCCGGATCGCAGTTCGTATCGATGACGGCGATAATTGGAATCTTCAGCTTGCGCGCTTCTAAGACAGCGATGCGTTCTTTGCGCGGGTCCACCACGTACAGAGCGTCTGGCAGACGCGGCATGTCTTTGATGCCGCCCAGGAATCGCTCCAAACGGTTGAGTTCATCTTCCAGCTTGCTGACTTCTTTTTTGGTCAGCACTTCAAACAGTCCGGTGTCGCGCTGTCGCTCGAGCTCGCGCAAGCGCGAGATACGTTTTTGGATGGTCTGAAAGTTCGTGAGCGTGCCGCCCAGCCAGCGCTGGTTGACGAAGAACATGCCGGCGCGCTCGGCCTCCTCGCGCACCACCTCCTGCGCCTGCTTCTTCGTGCCGACGAACAAGAATATCTTACCGCGGCGCGACAAGTCTTTGACGGCCTCATAGACCTCGCGGAGCTTGATAACGGTTTTCTGAAGGTCGATGATGTAAATGCCATTGCGTTCCTGGAAGATGTAGCGTGCCATCTTCGGATTCCAACGGCGCGTCTGGTGACCGAAATGCACTCCCGCTTCGAGGAGCTGCTTCATAGATATAATCGATGAAGGGGTAGCCATGTGCTGCCTTTCAACCGCGCGCGATGGACGCGAGCGGCATTACTAGGGCTTGGTGCGTCGCCTTATGACGCACAGATGGCGGAAGCTGCCGCCTCCGCCCGCGCCGAACTGCCCTAAACTTGCGCTCGCTGCATTATATCATGGGCCCCGGTGGCCGCGCAATCGCCGGCGCAGGACTCCAGGGGGCGCATGGCGCCCGCTTGAACCCGCCCCTACGATGTTCCTCGAAGCGTTTGGGCTCAGCCGGGATCCGTTTTTGGATACCGCCGACCCTGCGTTTTATTACGACACCCTACCCGGCGCGCACGGCCGTCGGCGATTGGCCGAATGTCTGGTGCAGGGTCGCGGGCTGGCGGTAGTGGTGGGCCCGATCGGCGCCGGCAAGACGACGCTTTTCAACGCAGTCGAGCAAGCATTGCTGGCGGACGACCGCAATCTGGTGGGCGCAATCTTGGACCCGACCTTCGGCAGTGAAACGGAGCTGCTGGTCGCCATTGCTGACGCATTTGCTTTCGAGGTGGATCCGGATGCTCCGGCGCGTGCCGTCAAAGACGCGCTCAAGCGCGCGCTCTTCGAGTGCGCGGCCGCCCGACGCCAGCCGATTCTCTTCATCGACGAGGCGCAGCTCCTGC
Organism: Vulcanimicrobiota bacterium; assembly: GCA_030948685.1. Classification (GTDB taxonomy): domain Bacteria; phylum Vulcanimicrobiota; class Vulcanimicrobiia; order Eremiobacterales; family Eremiobacteraceae; genus JAFANK01. The sequence goes on from JALYZV010000091.1 coordinate 30,071, forward strand.
CGGAAACGCTTCTCGAGCCGCTGCGCGCGCTGTTGAACTACCAGCTCGACGATCGGAAGCTGCTCTGCATCGCGATGTCGGGTCAAATGGAGCTGGCAAGCAACGTGCTGCGCCATCCGAACTTCAGCGATCGTGTCGCCCTATGGATCGAGCTTGGCCCGTTGTCCGAAAGCGAATCGGCGGGCCTCCTCCACCACCGGCTTCGCTGCGCCGGCTTCTCTGCTGATCGCTCTCCGTTTGACGATGGAGCGCTGCATGCGCTTTGGTTGCACAGCGCTGGAATTCCGAGGCGCCTGACAACGCTGGCGCGCGAGTCGATGGAAGCGGCCGCTGAGTACGCGCGGCGCGAGGTGCGGCGCTCAGACGTCGAGGCTGCGGCGAAGAGAATTGTGCCGCTGTCGTCTGCTGGGCTCAAAGCTTCGCCTCTAGCACGCGTTGTAGCGCCACGGCCGTGGTGGCAGTGGTGGAGGAGGGCATCGTGACGCCGCAGCAGAGGCGTCCGGTTCCGGCGGACATGTTGCTGATCGAAGAACGCCGGCGGCGCTTGCGCGGCGACGCACCTGCCGATGCTGCTCAATTTTCTTCGACCGTCCAGGCGGCAGACGAAGAGATCTTCGTGTCAGACGACGATCAACTGATTGCCGATGAGGATCAGCAGATCGAAGGCGGATTGCTTGGCGAACAGGCCGCCGCAGACGCTGCTTCGGGCGACGTCTTGCTGCGCCGCCCAATCGCACAGGTCAGTCTCGTCCAGATCAGTTGGAGCGGTCCGATCGATCACTCGGCCTTGGCGAACGCCCTTGTATGCTACCCGGTGGGCTCGCCTGGACGGTCGGAGCCGGCACTTTTCGACGCGCCGCCTTTTTCCGTCGCCGACGGCGGCGCTGCCCTCGAGGTGACGCTGCGCCCGAGTGATCTCGCGTTGCTGCGCGGTCTGGTCTCAAAGGCGGCACGGCTGAACGCCGACGATCTCGTTCGAGCGGCCCGCCTTCCAGAGCGATTGACGGGCGCGGAGCTTGCAACGCGGCAGGCTGTCTCTCCCGTGCTTGGCGCCTACCGCCGTTCCGCGCTGGCGTACGCGTGGCATCGCCAGCTGCGCGCGACAGACAGCACGCAACTGCACCGTGAGCGGGATGAAGCCGCTGTGGCCGTGCTGTCGACCGTGCGCGCGCTGATCGGTGAACGCTAGCCGCCATACTTTAAAAGAAAACGAACCCGCCGGGGTTCGTCATGTGACAATGGAGGCGTTGCGACTTTTTCGCGCGAGTGTCGCGCCTATCGATCGGGCTTAGGCGGCGCGCTTCCGGCCAGGGCAAGGCCTTGCCGCTCTCTATAGATTTCTGAACGATGAACGGGAATAGAACGGGGTGCTGTGATTCCGAGTTTGACTTGGTCGCTGCCAACAGCCACGACCGTGATGCGAATATCGTCTCCGATCACGATCTCTTGGTTGAGCTTACGTGTCAAAACGAGCATTGTCGCCTCCGTCTTAAACGGATGCTCGAAAGGTGCCGCTCGTTTCAACGCCTATGCGTTGCCTCCTTTTTGTCGAAGGTGTCGTACAAGCGCTGGACTGGAATGACCAAAAACGAACAGGCGAACGTATACGTTAGGAGATCGACTCCCGACTGCGTACCGAAAGGCCTAGTCCATGAAACGACCGCTTGCCGTCCTCAGCTTTGCCGCGCTGCTCGCAACAGCACTGCCCGCCGCCGGCGCGCAGATTGCATCCGTCGGGAAGCCGGCGCCACAATTTTCCTTCACCAGTCTCGACGGTAACCGCCTCACGCTGCAGAAATTTGCAGGACAACCCATTTTTATCAATTTCTTCGCTACCTGGTGCCCGCCGTGCAAACTCGAGTTGCCCAACATCGTCAAAAGCTATCCGGCCTACAAGGGTCGCGTCGTCTTTTTGGGTCTCGATCAGCAAGAGTCGCCTGACCTTGTGAAACCGTTTCTCAAACAATATTCTATTCGCTATCTGGTCGGCGTCGACGAGGGACAGGTGGGGGCCGACTTTGGGATCGGCGCAATTCCAGAGAGCGTGTTCATCGACAGACACGGCATCGTCAGGGCTATCTGGCGCGGCTACATGCCGCCCAGTGTTTTCACGAAGAATATGGCGCTGATCGACCGCTAACAAACGAACCCTTGCATCAGCGGACCTTTGAAGCAGCGGACCTTTGAAGCAGCGGACCTTTAGGTCCGCTTCGTATACGCGGACGGACCCTTGCAGCAGCGGACCTTTAGGTCCGCTTCGCATATCGGACGAAACCTTGAAGCAGCGGACCTTTAGGTCCGCTTACGCATATCGCCGAGCTCAGCGGTTCAATTCCCAAGCCGCGCTCGGATGCTCCGCACCGGAATGAACGCCAGCAGCGCAATCGCTGCCACGATCCACAGCACTTCCAGGCCGCTGCCGACCGTGACCGTCCCCATCACGAGTGCGCGAAACACTTTGACCGCGTGGTAAAGCGGCGTCAGCCATGCGATGGCGAGCGCCCAGTGCGGGAACTTGTCCAGAGGGAAGAAAACGCCGCCGATCATCGCCATCGGCGTGGCGACAAACGAGAAGTAATAGAACAGGTGCTCCTGCGTTTTGACGATGAAGGAAACGAGCAGCGCCGGGATGGCAAAGACGATGCCCGAGAGCGCAAGCATGAACGGGCACAAGAGCGCCCACCACGAATGCACCAAGCCGAAGCCCGCGATGACGGCGAGGAACAGCGAACCGTACAGCAGCGAGCGGAATGCTTCCCACAGATACTCGCCGGCTGCAATCTCGAGCGGGTCGACTGGTGCCGTGACCATCGATTCGTAGACGCCGTTGAAAACGCGCCGCTCATAGCACCCCCAGGCAGCATCGAAGGTGGCAGTGTTGAGCGCGGTGAGTCCAAGAAAACCGGGCGCCATGAACTGCACGAGCGAACCGTAGCCGGTGAGCGAGAGATACGCGCCCAGGCCGAACCCTAACGCCAGGAAGTAGGCAAAAGGTTCGACGATGTTGATGGCAACGCTTGACCATGCATATTTTTGCCAGGCAAGCAGGTTGCGGTGAAAGACGCGCCAGGCTCCCGGAGCAAAGAACGCAGCGATCGGATTCAAAGGCGGCGCATGAGCGGCGTGGTCAGGCGCTTCATTCGGTCAGCTCCCTTCCGGTGATGTTCAAAAATACGTCTTCCAGCGTTGCTTGCCGAGCGACGTGTCGCGGCGGGTCGAATCCGAGCTCGGCCAGGCGGTGCAAGAGCAGCCGGTTGTCGGTGGTATAGAGATAGTTGGTTTCGCCATGACGCTCGCGCCGTACGACCAACCCGTCGAGAGCGGCGTCGGCAGGCAAGCGGCCGTCGACGTCGCTGAGCTCGAGGACATCCCTGGCAGCAAACTGCTCGATGAGCGCGCTGGGCGGTCCTTCGGCGAGTATCTTGCCCTCGTCAATGACCGCGACGCGGTTGCACAGCCGGGCCGCCTCTTCCATATAATGGGTGGTCAGCAGCAGCGTCAAACCTTCCTCGCGCAAGCGAGTGAGCTTCTCCCACACGAGCAGCCGCGCTTGCGGGTCCAGTCCAGTCGTCGGCTCATCCAGCACGAGGATATTGGGATCGTTGACCAGAGCGCGCGCGATCACCAGACGGCGTTTCATCCCGCCCGACAGCTCGCGAACGAGCGCATGCTCCTTGCCGCCGATGCTGACCATATCCAACAATGTGTCGGCCTTGCGGCGCGCAGCGCTGCCGGTGACGTCGAAGAACGACGCGTAGAGCAGTAGATTTTCGATGACGTTGAGTTCCGGATCGAGCGCGTTCTCTTGCGCAACCACCCCCAGTCGCCGTTTGATGCGCGACGCATCGCGTGCCGGATCCATGCCGAGCACTGACAGCTCACCCGAGCTGCGCGCAATACGACAATAGATCATCTTCATGGTTGAGGTTTTGCCCGCACCGTTGACGCCGAGAAATCCAAAACACTCTCCCGGCGCGATCGAAAAGTCAATTCCACGCACGGCTTCGATGTTGCCGTACCGTTTGGTCAGCGCGCGGGCGTAGACGATGGATGATGCGGCACACATAGTCGGCTCCTCGATTTCTCGTTTGAAAAGGAGCCCGCCTGGTATACCGCCTGTTGCAGGCCACGCCGCAAAGCGGGGCCGCCGCCCGGAGGCTCAGCTCCCGTTCCAATAGAAAGCACGAGGCCATGGTCCGACACCTATTCCGTCTCTTGAGCATGCCGAAGATCCCGCCGGCGTGTCGAAGCCGTGCTAGCCAAGACGGCGGAGGTTGTTGACCATGCCTTGTAGTGTCAAACTTCGCCCACAAGATTCAGCCCTCGATCGCGCCCGATACGTCCACGAGCATCTCGCTCCGAATCTTTTCCGCAGTGTCGCCGGACCACAAGCCACCGATTGGCACGCAGCCGCCTGGCGGCTCTCACCGCAACCCTTCCCGCTCGCTCCCGCCACTGTTGCAAGCCTCAAAACGCTAGGCGCCGACTTGCTCAAGCTGTATCGCGCCGTCAATCATCTCTATTTCATGAGCGTGCGCGGCAATGCGCCCGATTTCATCCACGAGTATTTGGATGTGGGCAAGCCGGAACACATTGTGCGGCTGCAACGACAGAACCGTTTCAAAGGCGACGTTCCCGGCGTCATCCGTCCTGACATCATCTTAACGGACGACGGCATGATCGCATCCGAGCTGGATTCGATTCCGGGGGGCATGGGATTTGTCGGCGCGATGGGCGCGGTATACTGCGAACTCGGCTTTGATCAGGTTGGCGAGTTTGACGGCATCATCCGCAGTTTCGCGCGCATGGCGCAGTCGTTGTGCGGCAAAGAGCAGCCGACGGTTGCGATCGTGGTCTCACCAGAATCCGAGGACTACCGCGGCGAGATGCTGTGGCTGGCGGAAGCGTTGCGCGCGAGCGGCCTCGCGCAGGCGGTCACCCTCCAACCCGAACAGGTCTTCTTCACCGAGGAAGCGCTGGTGGTCGACATGCCGGAGGGGCGGCGCACGGTCGACGTGCTGTACCGCAATTTCGAACTCTTCGATCTGCTCAACGTTCCCAAACAGGAGCTCATGCTCTACGCCGCGCGTCACAAGCGCGTGGCAATGACGCCGCCGCCCAAAGCGTTCCTGGAAGAGAAGCTTATCTTCGCGTTGCTCCACAACACGACATTGCATGCGCTATGGCGCGCGGAATTAGGCGACGAGACGTTTGAACGACTCCTCAAGCTCATGCCGCAAACCTGGGTGCTCGATCCGCGGCCACTTCCGCCGCAAGCGGTCATTGCCGGCCTCGAGGTAGACGGCAGACAAATTCGCAGCTGGAACGACCTCTTCAAATTGAGCAAATCTGAACGTCAGTTCGTAGTCAAGCCGTCGGGCTTTTCCGAACTTGCCTGGGGCAGCCGGGGTGTCTATATCGCGAACGATCTTACCCGCGACGAGTGGATGGCCATCATCGACGGCGGGCTCGCTACCTTCGATAAAACGCCACAGATTTTACAGCGCTACCATAAAGCGCGCCGCGTTCGTAGTGAGTATCTGGATGCCGCAAGCGACAGCATTCGCACCTTGGATGGCCGCGTTCGCCTGTGCCCCTACTACTTCGTGGCTGGCGACGAGGCGCTGCTTTCCGGCGTGCTCGCAACGATTGTGCCGGCCGAAAAGCGGCTGATCCATGGGATGAGCGAGGCGGTCATGGTGCCGTGCATGCAATCGGACGCCGGGTACTGACGCCACCCACGATACAAACGCTCGCCCCGATTGCAGCAGGCTAACTGAGGATGTTCACCGCGCGCGCGGCGACGAGCGCAATCGTCAACAGCGACGCGAGCGCTTGCACCATCATCAGCACTTTCGCCCACCCCGTCAGCGGCAAGGTATCGGTCGGGCTAAACGCGCTCGCGTTGGTGAACGAGACGTACAAATAGTCTAAAAACTTCGGCGACCAATCTGGCTCGGCGCAGCCCGGGGTCACCATTTGTGGAAACAAGAAGTCGGGTTCTTTATGCTGTTGCCTGGCGCGATCGTCCGGACCGCCGCGGTCGAGTTCCCAGTACCACAGCGCAAAGACGATGACGTTGGTCAGCCATATCTCCACCGCGCCGGCCAACAGATGCGAGCCGGTTACCTTGGTTCCGGTGACGAGAACTTTGACCAGCAGCGCAAGCGATGCGACGTTTGCGATGTTGACGATGCCAATCAACGACATCGCGGCGATCTGCAACAGGCGCCCCTCACCCGGGACCCGGCGTGGGGACGCGATGGATAACGGCACGAGCAGCGCAAGCTCGAGCGCGGGAATGACCCACAACGGTCCGATGGTCAGCCTTTGCGGAAGGGAAATATAGAGCAGCAAGGCGACGACGACCGCCAGCGAGGCGGGCCAGCGCATTTCACCCACCGTCGGACGGCCCCACGCAGCGCGGCTGGATCGGGCCGTCACGGTCGCAGCGCGCCTTCGTCGGCCCGCCGCGGCGCATCGGCTGCATTTTCCGGGCGCGCGGCGAGCAGTTCGAGCACGGCGTCGATGTCTGCCTCGTTGTTGTAGCCGTGTGGGGAAACGCGCACGCCGCTGTCACGCACCGTGATGCCGACCTTGTCTGCCAGCGCCTTGGCGTTGAGGTGATCCGGTTGCCATCGGCCCAGGCCGAGCAACACGATGGCCGAGCGCGCCGCGGCGGATTCGTCGCTTTTCACGTCAATGCCGCGTGTACGAGCGCCGTCAATCAGCCGGTCGCACAGCATGCGTACGTGGCGCTCGATCGCCGCAAACGACGCCTCGCTGTGCAGCCTGAGGCTTTCGCGAAAACCGATCAGCGCAGGATAGTTCACCGTCGCTCCATCAAAACGGCGCGCGCCCGGCAGCAGCTCTTGGCCATAGTCGAAAAAATCCATCGGGTCTTGCACCGAGCGCCAGGAGCACATTGCCGGACGCATGCTTTCAGCCAGATCGCGCCGCGCGTACAAGACGGAAAGGCCCTGCGGAGACAGCAGCCACTTTGCGACCCCGAAATAGCAGACGTCGATGTTCCAGTTCCTCACGTCAAGCGGCAAAGGGCCAAAACCCTGCATGGCGTCGACGGCGAAGATGATGCCGTGCTCGCGGCAATACCGTCCGAGCGCAGACACGTCGTGCCGGTAACCATCCATTGAGCTGACGTAGGAGACCGCCACCAGTCTGGTGCGCTTGGTTCGCATCGTATCGAGCTGCTCGACCGTCAGCCGCTCGTGTGGCGTGCGCACGAACGCAATTCTGACGCCCCGATCGCGCAAGAAGAGCCACGGGTAAGCGTTTGCGCCGAACTCGTTATCGCTGATAATAATCTCGTCACCCGACCGCCAGGCAAGACCGTTGGCTGCCACGAGCGCCCCATCCGAGGTCGAGCGCAAGAATGCAACGTCGTCAGCACTGGCGTTGATCGCCGCTGCGGTTTGGGCGCGAATTGACTCGAGGTGGGATTCGACGTCGAGGATGCCGGCGCTGCCCTCGTTCATCTGCGCATCCAACACGGCGGCGACAGCCTGGCGCGTGGGTCGCGGCAGCGGCCCGACGGCAGCGTGGTTACAATACGCCCACGATGACGTGATCGGAAACAGCCGGCGGTCCAGCGGTGTTTGGCGCGCGCTGCCAACCTCGCCCGTCACAGCACTCATGGTGAAAATATGCCTTGGCGCAAGGTGCAGGCGTATCCCTTGCTGGGTGGGTGCGAAGGGGAGCTGAGGGTCGCTTGGGTCTTGCGGCTACTCGCTGGCGGGGCTTACGAAATCTTCAGCGATGTACAAGCCGTTCGGGCCGACTGCGACGCCGATTCCAATTGACCGATAGTCGGGCGACAGAATATTTTCGCGGTGGCCGTCGCTCGGCGGGCGTTCCGCCATCATCATCTCGTCAAGTTTGGCGACTGCCTGCCAGGCGGCATCCGATTCGGAAATCCGATCGCCGTAAAACGCCACGTTCTCGCCGTAGAGCGCAGCGTGGCCGCCGAATGCGCTGTAACGCGTCATCGGCGTTCGTCCATCTGAGTCTTGATGACGCATCACGCCGTTGGATTCCATATCCTGCGCTTGAAACTGCGCGGCACGCTGCGCGATGGTATCCAGGCTGAGCGGCGCCAGGCCGTAGCTGCGTCGATGCGCATTGATCTGGTTAATCAGTCGCGCGCGAACGGCCGGTCCCGGGTCCTCCGCGTGGGGCAGCGGTGCAGGTGCCAAGAAGGGCAGCACGATCGCCGCGATCATGGAAGTGAGTGCAATGGCCGAGTTCAAGAATGAGCGCCCTCGAAAGCAAGCGGACCGAAATGGTCCTATCGAAACTATCGAGTGTCATTCGCTTTTCAGTTAGCAAGAGCGAGGTGACCATCCGCACAGTTGCGTCATTCGCCGCGCCGCTTCATATGAAATCAGGGCTTGGACCATTGCCACGCGTTCCACTCGGGAAGGATGCCGTTCGATGCGCTGTAGCCATGCAGCTCCTCCGTGACCACGCCGACGCGATCGCGGAAATACAATGGCAACGTCGGCAAGGCCCCCATGCGCTGCCGCTGGATCTCTGCGTACAGCGCTTTGCGCTTGGCCACGTCGGTGATGGTCAGCGCCTCTTTCTCTAGCCGATCGGTTTCCGGATCGCAGTAGCGCGAATCGTTGCCGCCATGCGGCGCGAATTGATCGCAGCCATAATCATTGAGCGACGATGGATCGAAGTTCACGCTATAAGCGTAGAACGCCAGATTGTAGTTCCCGGTGCGGATCGGCCCCGCGTTGTCGAAAATCAAGCCGTACGGATACGTTTTAATGATGGCAGCGAATCCGACGCTGTGCAAGAACGCCTGCACCATGGCGACCAGCCGCCCGCCGGGCAAGTCGCCGGCGGTGACAATCAGCCCCACGCTTAACGCGCGTCCATCCTTATGGCGGATGCCGTCGGGACCCATTTTCCAGCCGTCGGCCTCGAGTTCTGCTTTACTCTTCTCGGGATCGTACGGATAGCGCGGCACGGCGGGGGTGTACGCCCACGACCAGCGCGGTAAAAACTCATCCGCGACCTCGCCCGCATCATGGGAGACGTTATGCAAGATTGCCGCCCGGTCGATCGCATACCCAACGGCATGCCTGACGTGCACGTCATCGAACGGGAAGCGCTGCGCATTCATCACGGCCACGCTCAGACGAAGGCTGCGCGACCGCAGCACTCGCATGCCGCCCAGCGTCGTATATTCGGGCAGACGGCCCGGTCCCGCGTCGAAGTTGGCGTCGATCTCGTGCGTCTGGAAGCCGACCAGTTCCGTCGCCGTCGACGGCTGCGCTTGAAAAACGATCTGCGCGAGCTTCGGGGCCCCGCGCCAATAATGAGGATTCGCCACGAACACCATGCGTCCGTTGTGCTCCCACGAGCGCAGCATAAACGGGCCGGTTCCAATCGGGTGCGCGCTGAAGGGCGATCGATTGAGCTCGCGCTGACCGGCAATGATGTGGGCCGGCATCACGGCGACCGGGCCTTCTTGTATGCCGGAGAAGAATCGCGTCGGCAACGGCGCGTAGGGATGTTTGAGGTGCACGACGGCGGTGTGCGCATCCGGAGCATCGATGCGGTCGACGACGTCGTAGCCCTCCCGGATGATGACGTTGTTGAGCGGATTCATGACCTGACGCCACGAGGCGATGATGTCTTGCGCCGTGTACGGTGCGCCGTCTGACCACGTGACGCCGCGGCGCAGGTGATAGGTCACGGTCAGCCCGTCGCGGCTGATGTCGCCGTTTTCGGCACTCGGCACTCGTTCGCACAGCACCGGGATGACGTGTCCGGAATCGTCCAGTTGCACGAGGTACTCGAGCGTATAGGCGGAGAGCTGATAGGCGATGTCCGCGCCGCTCAGCATTGGGTTGAGCGTCGACGGATCCGAAATGTCCGAAATGCGCAAAACCCCGGGCTGCCCGAAGGCATGCGTGTCATGGCCAATGGAGGTTGAGACCTTGCTGCATGCCGCTTCCGTCAGCGCAATGGCAACGATGACCAGCGCAGCGATGAAGGCCGGTTGCAAGCGTCTCGGGCGCTCGTCTATGGTGTGCTGCATGGTCGGCCGTGTTCTGCGCGGGAGCCGCAGCCACCCGCGGCAAAGCCCTGGCGCCGCCGGAGGTCGAGCATGGTAGATTTCGAGCTGAGCGACGAGCAGCGCGATCTTGTGACGAGCGTGCGCAACTATCTCGCGCTGCAGATACTCCCGGATGTAGCGCGCTGCGACAGCACAAATACGCCGTTGCCCGATGCGTTTGCGAAACTGGCGCAGCTCGGCGTTGTCGGCATTCCGTTTCCGGAGCAATACGGTGGAGCCGGTCTCGACTACCTGACGCTCGGTCTCATCTGCGAAGAGCTCGAATACTGCGACACGTCGTTGCGCACGATGATGTCAGTGCACATCGGCCTCGCTGCGTGTGCCATCTATCAATGGGGAACCGAGGAACAAAAGCAGCGCTTGCTGCGTCCGCTAGCGGCTGGGACGAAGCTCGGAGCTTTTGGTTTAACCGAACCAGACGCGGGTTCGGATGTGGGCGCCATCCGATCGACCGCGCGGCGCGATGGCGAGTCGTACATCCTCAATGGCTCGAAACTATGGATCTCGTGCGCGACACAAGCCGATACGTTCCTCGTCTTCGCGAAGACCGATCCGGCGGCTGGCAAGCGTGGGTTGAGCGCGTTCGTGATCGAACGAGACCAAGCCAGTAGCGCGCTGCACACCTTTTCGATCAAAAACAAATACGGCGTGCGCGCTGGAGACACGGGCGGATTGTCGTTCTCCGATTTGAACGTGCCGCTCGCCAACCGGCTGGGCGAAGAGGGTGAAGGTTTCTACATTGCTATGACCGCTTTGGAAAGCGGCCGCTACACCGTCGCCGCCGGAGCGACCGGTTTGATCCGCGCCTGCTTGGACGCCTCGGTCAAGTACGCCAACGAGCGTTCGACGTTTGGCGTGCCCATCGGCCGGCATCAGCTCATTCAGGAGATGATCGCCGGCATGACTGCCAGCTATGATGCCTCGCGCCTTCTGTATCTGCGATCCGGATGGATGAAGAACAAAGGGCTGCGCAATACGCGTGAGACTGCGCTTGCAAAGTGGTTTGCCTGCGACGCCTCCAACCGCGCCGCCGACGACGCGATGGAGATCCATGGCGCGTATGGATTCTCAGACGAATACCCGGTTGCGCGCTTTTTGCGCAACTCGCGTGGCGCGGTCATCTACGAGGGATCTCGCGAGATTCAAAAGCTCATGCACGGTGAATATGCGCTCGGCTATCGCAAAGACAAACCGGTTCGCTGCGAACTTCCACCTTGGAAAGGACAGAAGTAAATGCCAGACATCAAACGCGTGGCTGTCTGCGGCTGCGGGCTTATGGGCTCGGGAATAGCGCAAGTATGTGCCATGGCCGGGTTCGACGTGGTGGTTTTTGAAGCCGATAAGAGTGCGCTCGAGCGAGGCATGGCGGGCATCCGCAAGTCGCTCGATAAGTTCGTTGAGAAGGGCACCACCAGCAGTGCCGATCGCGATGGCACTTTGCAGCGGATCAAGACCACGACCGCGATCGAGGACCTCAAAGCATCCGATCTGGTCATCGAGGCGATTGTCGAGAACATGCCCGCAAAAAAGGAGCTGTTCAAGCAGCTCGACGTACTGCTGGCACCACACGCCATCATCTGCTCGAATACGTCCAGCCTGTGTGTGATCGAAATGGCTGCTGTGACCAAGCGCCCCAAGCAAGTCGCCGGACTGCATTTCTTCAATCCGGTGCCGCTCATGAAGCTGGTCGAGGTCGTGAAAACGATCGTCACAAGCCAGCAGACGATCGACACGCTGTTCGCCCTTGCGGTGAAACTCGGCAAGAAGCCGGTGCTGGCCCAAGACACACCCGGTTTTATCGTTAACCGGCTGCTGGTGCCCTATCTCTTGTATGCGATCCGCATGTACGAATCGGGTTTGGCATCCAAAGAAGATATCGACGAGGGCATGAAGCTGGGCTGTGGCCACCCCATGGGACCGCTCACGCTTTTGGATTTCGTCGGGCTGGACACGACCTATTACATTGCCGAGATCATGTTCGACGAGTTCAAGGACCCGCTGATGGCGCCGCCGCCGCTGCTCAAACGCATGGTGCTGGCAGGCCACTACGGCCGCAAGAGCGGCAAAGGCTTTTACGACTACACGTAAGGAGAGGCCATGGCTTACGAAACGCTCATTCTGGAACGCGACGGCCCAACGGCGATCATCACCATCAACCGGCCCAAGGCGCTCAACGCGCTCAATGCAACCATGCTGACGGAGTTCATTGCGGTCTTTGACGAACTCGAGCGCGATGCGTCGGTGCGTGCAGTCGTCATCACGGGCGCGGGAGACAAAGCGTTTGTGGCAGGGGCAGACATCGGCGAGCTAAACGCGCTGCCCAACGCTGAGGCCGCAACGCAAAAGGCGCGCGCCGGGCATCTGGTTACCGAGCGCATCGAGCACAGCCGCCTGCCGGTCATCATGGCCATCAACGGCTTTGCGCTCGGCGGAGGTCTTGAGCTTGCAATGGCGGGCGACATCCGCGTCGCTGCCTCAACTGCGAAAGTCGGCCAGCCAGAGGTGAACTTGGGCATCATCGGCGGCTTTGGAGGAACGCAACGCTTGCCCAGGCTGGTCGGCGAGGGCATGGCGTCCTACCTTCTTCTCACCGGCGAAATGATCACCGCCGACGAAGCCAAGCAGGCAAACCTGATCGAAAAGGTTGTCGCACCCGATCAACTCGTGAGCGAAGCCAAGCGTATTGCCGCCCTGATCGCGAGCAAAGGACCGTTAGCCATCGCCGCGACCAAGCGCGCCATTCACAAAGGCATGCAGACGGATTTGCATTCGGGGCTAGAGATTGAAGCCACGGCCTTCGGCGGCATCGCAGTGACCAACGACGCGCGTGAAGGCACGAAAGCGTTCCTCGAAAAACGCCCGCCCAATTTCACCGGCTCGTAAGCGGCGGTTAGTTCAACGCTTCGAGGATCGCGGCGATGCCTTGCCCGCCGCCGATGCAGGCACTCACCGCGCCGTACCTTTTTTTACCGCGACGCAGTTCGTGCAACGCCGTGTAGGCGAGACGCGCACCGCTTGCTCCCAACGGGTGTCCAAGTGCGATCGCACCGCCGTTCGGATTGAGCCGCTCCATATTGAGATCGAGCTCTTCCGCGCACGCGAGCACCTGCGGCGCGAACGCTTCGTTGATCTCGACAACGTCCATCTGGTCGAGCTCCAGACCGGCTCGCTGTAAGGCTTGCGGAATTGCGAAGGCGGGGCCAATGCCCATGATGTCGGGATCGACGCCCACGGCGCACCAACCCAGCAGCCGTCCGAGTGGCTCCAATCCATCGCGCTGCGCCTGTTCTTCGCTCGTCAGCACGACCGCTGCGGCGCCGTCCGTGATGCCGCTCGCGTTGCCGGCCGTGACCACGCCGTCCTTTTTGAAGCGTGGCGCAAGCTTGGCAAGTTTCTCGGCCGACGTGTCGGGCCGCGGCCCTTCGTCGGCATCGACGACGGCCGTTCCCTTGCGTCCGGCGACTTCGACCGGCGCGATCTCTTGTGCGTAATAACCGTCCTTGATAGCGCGCAGCGCGCTGTGTTGCGAACGTAGCGCAAAATCGTCGGCTGCTTGGCGCGAAATTTCGTATTGCCGCGCCAGGTTCTCAGCCGTGATCGCCATGGGCATGTTGTTGTAGCTGTCGGTCAGGCCTTCCCATAGCGAGTCTTCGAGTTTGCCCTGGCCGAGCGCCAGACCCCAGCGTGCGCCGCGGATGACGTGCGGCGCTTGGCTCATGTTTTCCATACCGCCGGCGAGCACGTAGCCTGCTTGACCCAAGATGATTTGTTCAGCACCGCTGATGATCGCCTGAAGGCCCGAACCGCAAAGCCGATTGAGCGTCAGCGCCGGCGTTTCTATGCGGCATCCCGTCTTCAAGCCGACATGCCGAGCACCGTAAATGCCGTCCGCACTTGTTTGCATGACGTTCCCAAAGATAACCTGATCGATCTTGCCGGCATCGACGCCGCTGCGCTTGAGGGCCGCTTTCGAAGCGACGACACCCAGATCAATGGCCGTGACGTCGCGCAACGCTCCACCGAAGTTGCCAAACGGCGTGCGGGCTCCGTTGACGATGACGACCGACCTACCGTTGGGAGCCATTGATCTTCCTTACTTAGACTGCGGCTTGCGCGTGCTTGGACAGTTCGGCCGCAATCAGGTCGCCGATCTGCGAGGTCTTCAGCCCGCTTGAAGCATCGAGCGAGGGAATTTGCTTGCTTGCGAGCAGCCCGGCGATCGAGTCTTCGATAGCCTGCGCTGCGCGCGTCTCGCCCAGATACTCGAGCATCATGCCGACTGCAGCGATCGCGGCCAGCGGGCTGACAGCGTTTTTCCCTTTGTACTTTGGCGCCGAACCGTGGATGGGTTCAAACAGGGAGACTTGGCCGGGATGGATGTTTCCCGACGCCGCCACCCCCATGCCGCCCTGCACCATCGCGCCGAGATCGGTGAGGATATCGCCGAAAAGATTCGAGGTAACGATAACGTCGAACGTCTCGGGGTTTTTGACCATCCACATGCAGGCGGCATCGACGTAGGCGAACTCGACGTTGACCCCGGGAAAATCGGGCGCCGCTTCTTCCACCGTCCGCCGCCACAACTGCTGGACCTCGATCGCGTTTGACTTGTCAACCAGCGTCAGCTTCTTCTGCTTGTTGCGCTTGGCAGCCAGCCCAAAGGCATAGCGTACCGCGCGCTCGCAGCCTTTGCGCGTAAAAATCTGATTGGCAATCACCACTTCGTCCGGCGTGCCACGTTTGAAGTAGCCGCCCATGCCGGTGTACAGATCTTCTGTGTTTTCGCGAACGACGACCATGTCGACGTCGGCAGGCGTCTTGCCCTTGATCGGACAGAGATGCTCTGCATAGAGTTTGATGGGGCGCAGATTAATGTAAAGATCGAGGCCAAAGCGGATCGCTGCGATGATGCCACGCTCGACCAAACCCAGCGGCAAACGTGGGTCACCGACTGCTCCCAGCAGGATGGCATCATACGCTCGGAAGCGCTCCAGCTGGTCAGCCGGCATGAACTCGTTGGTTGCGAGATAGTGATCCGAGCCGAACGGAAATTCGTCGCTTTGGATCGTGAACCCGAAGAGCTTGGCGGAATGGGCGAGTACCTTCAGACCTTCGGCCGTCACTTCCGGTCCGACCCCGTCGCCCGCTATGACGGCGATGCGATGCGCTTTCGGCAAAGCTATGTCTTCTGCGACGCTTTTTCTTGCAGCCGCTTCTCAACGTATTTGAGCAGCCCGCCACCCGCGATCAGGTCTTGCATGAACTTCGGGAATTGCGTGGCCTTGTATTCCTTGCCAGTCGACTCGTTGCGGATGACGCCGTTGTCTGCGTCCACCCTAATCGTGTCGCCGTCATTGATGCCATCGACACCCTCGGAGCACTCGAAAATCGGCAACCCGGTGTTGATACAGTTGCGATAAAATATTCGCGCAAACGATTTGGCGACAACGCCCGCCACGCCCGCCCCCTTCAGCGCGACCGCGGCCACCTCACGCGATGACCCGCAGCCGAAGTTTGTGTCGGCAACGATCAAGTCGCCCGGCTTGACCTTGTTGACGAAGTTTGCATCCAGATCTTCCAGCGCATGCTTGCCCAGCGCAGCCGCATCGATCAGGTTACAGTAGCGGCCGGGGATGATGACGTCTGTGTCGACGTTCTTGCCGTACTTGTGCGCCGTGCCTTTGAGGATCATGTCTGCTACCCTAAGCTGCCACGGTCGCGCCGAGCTGCTCGGGGCCGCTGATGTGGCCAGCCACGGCAGATGCAGCGGCGACGTACGGTCCAGCCAGATAGACTTCGCTCTTCACATGACCCATGCGTCCGCGGAAGTTTCTATTGGTTGTTGAGATGCAGCGTTCGCCTTCGGCCAGAACGCCCATATGACCGCCCACGCAGGGGCCGCACGTCGGGGTGGAGACGACGCAGCCTGCCTCGATGAAGATCTCGGTCAGCCCCTCTTTGATGCACTGCATGTACACTTTTTGGCTGCCCGGGATGACGATAGCGCGCACGTGCGGATGCACCTTCCGTCCCTTGAGCACTTCTGCCGCTTGACGCATGTCTTCGATGCGCCCGTTGGTGCAGGTGCCAATGACTGCCTGGTGCACATCGATCTCGTTGAGATCGGAAGCGTTCTTGGTATTCTCCGGCAGCCAGGGAATGGCGACCTGCGGTTCGATCCTTGCGCAGTCGATGGTCACAGCGTTCGCGTACTCGGCGTTCTTGTCTGAGTGATAGACGGTGTAATTTTTCTTGCCGACCGCCGCGCAATACGCTTCCGTCATCGCGTCGACGGGGAAAATACCGTTCTTCGCACCCGCTTCGATCGACATGTTCGCCATGGTAAAGCGGCCGCTGATGGGCAACTCTTTGATAACCGGACCGCTAAATTCGAGCGCGCAATAAATCGCACCGTCAACGCCTAGCTTGCCGATCGTCGCCAGAATCAAATCCTTGGCGGAGGCGTACGGACGCAACGTGCCCTCAAGGATAATCTTAATGCTGGGCGGCACGCGCAGCCACATCTCGCCCGTGGCAAAGGCTGCGGCGATGTCGGTCGAACCGACGCCCGTGGCAAACGCCCCAACGCCGCCGTAGGTGGTCGTATGGCTGTCGCCGCCGATGATCGTTTCGCCCGGTCCAATCATGCCGTTCTCGGGCAGCACGACGTGCTCGATCCCGCCACGCCCCACTTCGAAGTAATGCTCGATTTCGTGCTCGGTTGCAAAATCGCGCATCATCTTGGAGAGCGTCGCGGTGGCAATGTCTTTGTTGGGCGTGAAGTGGCTGGGCACGAGCGCGATTTTCGACTGATCCCAGACCTTCGTCGCACCCTTGATCTTGCGAAATTCGGTGATCGCTACCGCGGCTGAAAGTTCGTTTGCCATGACCAGGTCGAGTTCAATCGAGATAATGTCGCCTGGATTCACTTCGGCTCTGCCGGAGTGGGCTGCCAGAATTTTTTCGGTGAGCGTCATGGCGCGTGGCATGGGCGGGGCCTCCGAAGGGCGGACTGATGTTCGTCCTTGAATTCGCTTCGAAGAACTTTTCTGCCTCTAGGCCGTCCAAAACGGACTCTGGGACGCGAAGGTCATAAACCTTAACTGATGTTGAAAGCTGCGGTCTATTGCTCATTTACATACGACTTGGCCCAGCTCTGGGATTCTTGTGACGTCTTTAGGAACCACGATTGTAAAATGACAAGCGCCCTGTTGCTGTGTGATCTGCAAAACGTGCTGTCCGGCCTCCAGACCGAAGACGAACACTTCTCCGTTGTCGGCAACCGGCCAACTTTGGCTGCCGAGCGTCGCCAGCGTGCCTGGCTCTATGGGTTGGCCCTCTGCACTTACCACCAAAAATAGCACGCCGCCCGCTGGTGCGGCTTCAAAATTGAGCTTGACTGCGCTGTGGGCGTAGGGAGTAATGGTTGCCAGCGCGCGAGGGACGTTTGCGGACAGCGGGAGATCAGTTGATTCAAGCACTACGTCGTTAGACTGGTACGATACGAGATCGGGAAGCGCGACATTTCCATCAGCATCGGTCCTGCCTTCTTCGAGACTGTTGACAAAAACGCGCACGCCAGGATAACCAGCTAGCTTGGCCAGTCCAAACGCATCGTTAATCCTGCGGCTCACAAAGGTGTTCTTGCCAAAAAAGATGACTGCGCCGCTGACCGTTGCCGAGTAGATTTGAGTGCCAGCCAATTGACTGAATTGCAACGTCCTCGTGCCGCTGTCGTCTTGCTGCGTAACCTGTAACGCGCTCCCGGCATTTGCTCCCACGCTCTCGGCTGTTCGATAGCCCAGCCCGACACCCGTGGCGGGCAGGTTCTGGCTAAGCTCAGTGGAGCTGGTCACTGCACCGGCGCGTGCATTGCTGGAAAGCGTGAGCAAGCGCGAAGGGTCCAGGGACAGCGAATACAACAGTTGGAACTCGGTTGCGCTGCTCGCCGAGACGCTATGGATTGCGCTCAGGCTGACGGTTCCGCGATGCAGTGAGAACGATGCATTGACCGCTGTTATCTTTATATTGCCACTTTGCAGCGTTTGTTGTTGGGTGTAGGCCGCATTCACGTAAGCGTGTTGCGAAATTGCGGAACCCACCTGAAGCTGCACCTGCCGAACGGGCTGAAACGCCGGTAGCGTCGCAAGAGTCGTGTAGTTTATAGAATTAGCTTGGAAACGCGCGCCGAGGTTGAACCGCCGGCTCATGTAAGAGTAATGGATTTCTCCCGAATTGCCTACGCCGGTTTGCGAGCTGCTGGCGGCAACGCCCAAGCCCGCCACCCCTAATGACCCCGATGACCCCAGCGCCCAGTTGCCGCTTGCGCTGGCGAGACCGCGTTGCGCGCTGTATTCCACGTGCAGCTCGTCAGTGAAGCGGTCAGTCACTCCGAAACGATTTGTCGCCGAGACCATGAACGCACCATAGTCGTTGGATGCCAACTCGTATTGCCTGCGCTCAAAGCCTGATTCATACGAATATGCCGTCAAACCGTGTTTGAGCAGTTGCGGGCTGGCGTAATACGGCTGATTAATCAACACGGTGCGACCGAGCAGATCGCGTACGGACAACTGTATTTGACCTGCTCCGGTCACGACCGGCAGACTTGCGATGGTAAAAGGGCCGGGTGGCACTTGTTGTGATAACGTCTCCACGTTGTTGACATAAACCGACAGCGTAGATGGTACGGCGGCCTGACCCGCGAGTACTGGCAGCGGAAATGCGATGAAGGTCGGATCGGTTGCGAAGTTCGATGCGATCTGCACGCCGCCAAAACGGACGGCGGAGCCGAGGTTCCCGGCCGAGCTTATGGCATCGCCCGCCAGCAGGGTGCTTCGTTTTGTCGGATCGTCATGCTGCCAAACGGTATCCAGCCGGACTAGCTTGGCTGCTGTTGGGCTAGACATAGCCAGGGCTCTGAAGAGCAGCACACCCGAATCGCTGCTGAGCCCTGTGGAAAAGAGACCGTTGACGACATGATCCTTGAAGCTCGTTGCCTGGCCGTACAGATCGTAATTGATGAACGCTCCCTTGTTGCGAGTCGGATGAAGTGCGACGCTTGGCGGTCCCACTTGTAACAGCTCGTAAGACTCCACAGGAACGCTGACCGCAATCTCCTGCTTGAGCGGGTCAATACTGATGTTGATTGCTCCCAGCGAAGCAAAAGTGTAATAGGATTCACCGCGATAGACAAGAGCTGGCTTGCCGGGCGGTATTTTCAACCGCCATTGTGTCAAATCGCTTGTCTTCGCGAGCAACACCTGTTTTGATAGCTGAAGCAGCGCGGTACCTTCGCTGACGCGCTCGCCATTGATGATTATCGCGTAGATGGCTTCTTGGGGCGGATCAGCAGTTGCTAAATTTGACGCCAGTGCGGGGCGCGCTGCGAGGCAGCCACAAAACACTAATATAGCGCAAGCTGTGGCGCCGATACGCCGCGGTGCGTTCATGGCTGCGCTAAAGCAATCGTGCTGCGAAAAATTCCTCCTTCGGAATATGCTTCAACGCTCAGCGGCGTGGCTGCGGCACTCTTGGGCAGCGTGAAGATGTGACGCATTTTTTGGCCTGCAAGCACGTATTGCGAATTGCTGCTGTCTGCAATAATCTGGGATGAGGCAGCATCGCGCACGACCAACCGCGTGAAGCGGATATGCTGGGCGCCGCTGTTCCATAGCGTCAGCTCGAGCCGCTGGTGGGGGCCTCGCTTGCCTTGGATTTGAATTAGCGGCTGGCCACCCCCGGTGGCCGCCACGAAGAGCGGAATGCTCAGTTGTAAAACAACGCGGATTTGATCTGGCTTCGTTGTCTGGGGCACTTCAGTGATCAGAATTCTGTACGCGCGCTCCACGTTGCCGGAAGGCTGCTCCAAAAGTCCCATCCGCAAGATTTGGCTTGAGCCCGGCTGCAATAAAAAAATAGGTGGGGACACGATGAGATCTTGGGTAGGCGTCAAGCGATCTTTGCCGGCCATTTGATCCCAAACAAAAATGCGCGCATGCATGAGCTTCGCGGCTGAATCGCCGTTGGTCAGTTGAATGAACGACGATGTCTGGCTGGGGGAAAGATCGACCCGAATCGGCGCCACGGTCACCCCGGCAGCGGCTGCGATAGCCTCGCTTGAAGGAATGAACGCCAAGCCAACGAGCGCTGCAGCTATAAAAAGCTGCAGGCAGCGTTGGGGATTCGTCGGTGCTATGTTCATGTTAGGCCAAGGACAATCGCCGTGGCGCGCGTCGGACTAGAACGTGACGGTCGCGACGACCGTGTCGCTGTATGCTCCCGCCGGTACGTTCTGCAACCCTGGCACCAATCCGAAAACAGTTAGAATTTGCGCCAGTCCGTTACCCGTTCCCGCCACCGCCGCGCCACCGCTCGTACTGCCCCAGACTATCGTGTCGGCGGCATCACTGTACAGATTGTAGTTAAGGAAGCTGCCGCTGAAACTCATGCGCCGGCCTGGAGAAAAGTTCAGACCCTGACCTAAGTCTACACTATAGGGGGTCCCGTTCGGGCAAGTCACCGTAACACTCCCATTAGCCTGCTTGTTGGCGGCGAGGTAGTTGCCAAAGGCGACTGCCGCTGTGGAGATACTACAGGTCGTGACAACTGTAGCACTGACAGTCAGATTCGCGCTACTCGATGCGGCCAACACGGGGGCATAGGAGAACGCGCCGAAACAAGCAAGCGCGATTGCGATCTTTTTCCAAGCTGACATCAAGATTATACCATCCTTTTAAATTGCGGCCCTATAGTAAGTATCGTACTCCCATCGTACTCCCATGGGCTACACAGGGCAGTACCAGACGCTCGTGCGGCAATCTGTGACCTTGATCACTAGACCCGGCGCCTACCTAACCATGGCCAAGGATTGCACAACATTTTCGCTGTCCGGCCAAAAAAATGGCGATGCTATTCCGGCACCGGCGCGAGCGTGCCAGATTGATGAACTTGATCCAAAGGGTTCCGTACGTTTGGAGTGCCGCTCGATCGCGGGAGCATGGGCGCAACCGGACGTTTGCAAGGGCCAATGTATTATCCCGTCGCAAAAATAAGGGAATCTTAGGCTGCCGGCACCCTGTACCCGGGTGCGGCAGCCCGCGGCAGGCGCTGCACCAGCGCAAACACCACGCCAAGGCCGATGCCGCCAAATGCGATCCATTGGTCAACCGCAGATTGCTGGGCAAAATTAAAGACCAGCAGCGCGGTGACTGCCAGCGTTCCGATCGCCGGCAGCACGACACGTGTGAGGTCCGTCACAGGGAAGCCTTTGCGGCGGAAGTGCACGATGCACGCCAAGCCGGTGAGAATGAAGGTGATGCCAAGAAAGATTGATGACGCGTTGACGACTTCTTGCAGCGCAACTTTTGCCGACGGTGCAAAGCCCATGAGCAGCGTGACGAACATGACGCCGATGTTGACGGCAAGAATGCTCAAGTGCGGCGTGCCATAGTTCGGGTGCACGGCAGACAAGGCTCGCGGAAACACTGAGTCTCGAGCCATCGAAAAAATGCCGCGCGAAATGCCGAGCTGAGTCGTCCACAACGTGGCCGCTGTCGAGACAAGCACCGTCACGACCATGACGATCTTCATCCAACCGCCGCCGAGCTGGCTGGCGACAAAGGCCAGCGTATCAGCCGCGTGACTCGAGATTCCGGCGAGGTCGCTGACGCGCGAAAAGGCAACCATGCAAACCAGCACGATGGCCACGGTGAAGAGCAAGCCGAGCAGACCGCCAAGACCCGGCTGACGCGACGTTCCCGAATTCTCCTCGGACGTGTACGTTGAAACTTCCCAGCCGTCGGTGACCCAAATCGACAGGACCATGGCAGCCAGGAAGCCGCTGAAACCACCCGCGCCGAGCGTGAGGAACTGAACGGGATGAGCTGCCACAGCCACCGGATGATGAAAGAACGCAATCACGGCGAAGAGTAAGAGCGCAACGACCTCAAGACCCAAGAATAGTCCTGTCGCGCGCGCGGTGGGGCGCATGCCGCCGATCAAAAGCGCGCTGGCAACCAGCACCCAACAGCTGCCCGCAATCGCGACTGCTGGCGCCTGGTTCACAAGGGCTGGAGACATCCAGCCAAAGGATGAAAGAATCTCGATTGTATAGATGCCAGCCGGCACGACGGCGGCGACCGCGGCGAAGAAATACGAAAGCACGACAATCCAGGCCGCGAATGCGCCAGGCTTGTAGCCGAACGCCACGCGCGACCATGCATAGGTGGAGCCGGCGTCGGCTTGGTCCTCGCACAGCCGGTGAAAGGCGATGGCGATGAAGACGATTGGAATCGTCAGCACGACGAGCGAAAGAACGGCACCTGAACCGGCGACCGCGACCATGAGTCCGAAGGTGGACGCGATCGAGTACGCCGGAGCCATACTGGCCGAGGAGAGGATCGAGAGGTCGGAAAGTCCGAGAACGCGAGAGAGACGTGTGCGCTTCAACCGAGCAATCCGCGCGTTACGTCAAGGGTATGATTCAGCCTGCGACTATAAAGTCGCCAAAGCAACCTCCGGTTCACGTCGACTGGTTTCCAGAATTTTGGCGCAGGTCCTTTCTGCGGCGCTCGCGCGTCCAGTTGCGCAAACGTTTCAGGGTGTCTGGTTAAGGGCGTTCAAAACATTAAGGCGTCCAGCCCCTTGATGCGCATCGCCAATGTTGTCCGACGACGACTTGAGGATGGAAAGTGCTTGCGCGGGCGTGAGCGACGGGTCCTTACTGACCATGAGCGCAACTGCGCCTGCGACGTGCGGTGCGGCTTGAGAGGTGCCCGCGAAGAGTCCAACTTGCTCCTTGAACTGACCCTGCAAACTGTCAAGGTTCTCGATCCACTGCAGATAATCGATGCAGGCCCGGGTGGTGCACTTGATTTGCGCAGCATCTGGATCGCCGCCGGGTGCCACGAGCGTGAGCATGACGCCAAAGTTCGAATAGGCTGCCACATACTCGTGTCCGCCAGCCAAGACGTTGTGCGTAATGTCATGGTAGGCTGACGCGCCGACTGCGATGACGCCCGGATCGGCGGCGGGAAAATCGACGGTGTTTTTCCCGTCGTTACCCGCTGCGGCGACGACGATCACGCCGTTGGCAATCGCTGCAGCAATCGCCGGCTCCTCAAACGTGTTGTCCGGCGTGCTGCTTCCAAGGCTCAAGTTGATCACTCGGGCGCCAGCCGCCACCGCCCAATTGATAGCAGAGGCGATGTCCTGCGTGCTTGCACCTGGATTCGTTCCATACGGAAACACGCGCGCTTCGAGCAGGTGGGTCTGCCACCCAACGCCGGCGATGTTGGTCGTGTTGTTCGTTTGGGCCGCTGCGATGCCACTGACATCGCTTCCATGGCCGTCTTTGTCTTGCGGGGAAGCGCAGACATCTTGCTTGCCGTTGCCTAGGTCGAAGACAATGGAGGCATCAACTTGGTTGATCAGATCGGGGTTGACCGTGTCATAGCCGCTGTCAATGACCGCGATGCGTACAGAGGGATTGCCTGTTGTGACGCCCCACGCGTTTGGCATTTGGATGGTGAAGAACTCCCACTGGTTGGTCGACGTGGACGATGAGGGCTCGGCCACTGCGCCAGTGGCAAAGTCCGGATCGTTAGGCAACACCGAGAGCATGTGGCGATAGATGAGTGGGCCCGAGCTGACGACGCCGCGAACGCCGCGCAATACAGCGGTCGCTGCACTGGGATCCAGCGAGTTCGGGATCGCAAACGTCGCTGCTCCCTGCGGATTCAACTCGCTCATCTGGTGAGCGCCCAATCTGGTCAGCGCGGCTGCAGCTTCCGGCGAGACCCGGTTGGCTGCGAAGCGAACGGCAACGGTGCCCGGCGCAAACGATTCCGCTTGCGTGGCGGGTGCCCGCAGCCCAATGAGTCCTGGTCGAGCGACGGACGAAATCATTGCAGACCGATCGACCGACTGGCCGCAGCTCTTCGGAGTAGACGTTGGGGGACTCGCCGTCGAGCCGCCGCCACCGCAGGCACCGATTGAGAGCGCTGAGCCGATCATGAGCGCCGCCGCGAGGAGCGGGTGTCGTTTCACAGATGCTAACCGTCGCTGACCCGCATTGGCGCCAGCGCCTTTCATTCGCGTACCGAGCTACATCCGAAGGTTCCGGCTTGGGGCTTAGGCTTCTTCTTCCTTATGTAACGCTGCCAGTTGATATGACGTTACCCACCGGCCGGCCGTTACTGCAAAGATGAAAGCCAGCACAATTCCTGACAGCACGACCAGTTGAATGAACGACGTCTGTTGCTTCCAGACATCGTATATGAGAAAACCCAGTGTCCAAAGCGCGCCAATGGCAGGCAGGGCGACACCCGTGAAGGCATGCTGCCGTTCAGCCTTTTGGCGACTATGCAAGGAAGCGCATGCGAGTCCCGTGATGACAAAGGTCGAGCCGACGAAGACCGATGATCCGGTGACGACCGTGGTGAGGGTTTGTTGCGCGCTGCTGATCAAACCTGAGCACAGCAGCAAGAGCGCAACCGGAACGCTGACGAGGAGTATCGCCACCCCGGGCGAGCCGTATTTGGGATGAACGTGAGCCAGCGCGCGCGGCAGCAGCCCGTCACGGCCCATGGCAAAAACGGCGCGCGAAAGAACGAGCATCGTCGTCCACAATGCAGCGGCGCTGGATACCAGCACGTTTGCCACCATCAGCGCTGCAATCCAGCCGCCGCCCATGCGATCCGCCACATACGCGAGCGCGTCATCTCGGTGCTGCGAAAAGCCGTCGACCGTACCAACATGCATGAACGCAACCATGCAAAACCAGACAAGCGCCATGGTGGTGAGCAGCCCGATGAGCGAGCCGGCGCCCGGTGTGCTGGCGCCGCCGGTTGATTCCTCTGAGCTGTACGTCGCGATCTCCCAACCCGCCGAAATCCAAATGGAGAGAACGGCGGCCACGATCAGGCCGACAATCCCGGTCGCACCAATCGCGATGCCGATGGGGAGGTGCACGGGTGGCGGCGTGCCGGTGAAGGGATGGGCAAGCGCGATGAAGGCGATGATGAGCAGCGCGACGATCTCGATAACCAAGAAAACTCCGGATAGGAGTGCCGTTGGCCGGGCGCCGATGATGAGAAAATAGGTCGAAAAAACAGTCCATAAAACGCCGGCGATGGCGACAGAGAGTGGTGTCGCAGCCACGTGGAGGCCGAGCAGGCTCAGCGCATTGATCGTGTAGACCCCGGCCGGCACCGCGCACGCAAGTGTGCCGAAATAGTAGGCGATGATGATGAGCACCGCCGTGAACCAGCCAACGCGATCGCCGAAGGCAAGTCGCGACCAGGTGTAGGGTCCGCCAGCAGATGGGGCTGCGATTGAGAGCCGCATGAACCCGATTGCGACAAAGGTTATGGGAATCGTCGAGACGATGATCGCTAGCGGCGCCCCGGTGCCGGCAACGGCAACCACCAGGCCCATGACTGCGGCGATGCTATAAGCGGGCGCCATGCTCGACGACGCGAGCACGGAGAGGTCGACGAGCGAGAGCGAGCGCAGCAAGCGCCGGACACCGGTCTCTTCCACGCGCCGCCCTTCTCGCGCAATGTGGCGGCGGACCTTCAGGCCCGCGCCTCACTCATTTTCGCCGCGCGCCACGCCAGTGTGAGCGCGTTGAGCGCAGCGCGATGCTGGATCGCTTCGCGGTCGCCCGGGATGCGCAGGCTCTTGACCTCGACGCCACCATCGGCGTCTGCCAGCGCGATATAGACAAGTCCGACGGGTTTCTCTTTCGTGCCGCCACCGGGACCGGCGACGCCCGTAATCGAGAGCCCAAGCGTAGACTGCAACGAAGCTTTGGCGCCCAGCGCCATCGCGGCGGCCACTTCTTCACTGACGGCGCCGTGGCGTTCGATCAGCGCGGGTGCGACGTCCAACAAATGGGTTTTCGATTCGTTGGAATACGTGATGACGCCGCCGCGAAAGTACTCTGAAGAACCGGCGACTGAGGTGATCATCGCTCCAAGCAGGCCGCCCGTGCACGACTCGGCGCTGGCAAGCGTGAAGCCGCGCGCCCGCAATAGTCTGCCCAGTGCTTCCGGTAGCGACGCGCCATCCGATGAAAAGATAAACTCGCCCAGCTGACGGCGGATCTCCGGTTCGAGCTGATCGATGAGCGCATGGGCGGCTTCCCGCGTTTGCGCCTTGGCGGTGAGCTTGACGTCGACCTGACCTAAGTGGGCCAGCACCGCGATACTGGGATTGATGCCGGAGCGAAACAGGTCCGCGATGCGCGCGTCTAGCTCGGATTCTGAAATGCCGACCGTGCGCAGGACGCGTGTGGCGATGACGGACTGCAACGCGAAGCTGCGACGCAGCAGTGGGATGACGTGCTCATGGAGCATTGGCTCCATCTCGCGCGGCGGACCGGGCATGACCACGATAATTTTCTCGCCGACGTGGAGCGCGAAGCCGGGAGCGGTGCCCTTCGGATTCTCGAACACCGTTGCGCCGCGCGGAAACATCGCTTGACGCGCATTGTTCGGCGACATTCTGCGGCCCACACTGGCGAACCAGGCGCGCAGATCTTCAATGACTGCTTGGTCGACTTCCAGCGGCGTATCCGTCGCCGTGGCGACCGCCTCGCGGGTGAGGTCGTCGACGGTTGGTCCAAGGCCGCCGGCGCAGATGACGGCGTCGCAACGGTCGAGCGCTTCGCGAATTGCCTGCGCGATGCGGCCTTGGTTGTCGCCCACCGATGTTTGCCGGTAGACGTCGACGCCGTTCTCGGCCAGTGCCGCCGCGATGACGGCGGTGTTTGTGTCGACCAGCTGTCCAAGCAGCAGCTCGGTGCCGATCGTGATGATTTCAGCGCTCGCCATGATCCTACAAACGGAGCGAGCGAGTGTGGTCGACCGTCACGCTCCACCTGCTTTAGGCTGCTTGGGCTCGAGCAGCTCCACTGGAATGCCGTTGGGGTCCTCAACGAATGCGATCGAGCGGCTGCCGCCGGGAGACTTTTTGGGTCCTTTGAGAATTTTGACGCCCTGTGTTTTCAGCCGGTCGCACAACGCTGTCAAATCGCCGTCGACTTCAATGGCCAGATGCTCGTAACGATTGCCGATTTGGTACGGAGGATGATCTTCGAGATCGTAGACGAGTTCGATGTATGCGTCCCAACTCGTACCCACAAACGCCATATCGGCATTGCCCGGATAGTGGTCGGGGCCGCCCAGCACCTTGAGGCCCAGCTTCTTGTAGAATTCGATCGACTCGTCCATATTGTTGACGAAGATCGAGGTATGCAGATATCTGGAAATAGCGTTACCCTCGCTTTCTCTGTTTCTTCGGACGAGTCGGTTTGGCCAGCACGGAGAGTTCCCATCGGTAACCATCAGGATCGCGAAACCATAGCCCCATGTTCTTTGAACCGCCGCCTTCGGAGCCAATCTCGTGGCCCGGATCCTCGATCTCGACCTTTTTGCGCTTGAGCTCTGCCAGCGCCGCCCGCAGTTCGCGCATGTTCTTTACGTGAAAGGAAACGTGATCGATGACGTCCGGTCGGGGCGCGCCCTTGTGAAGGACAACGTCGATGTTATCAGTGCCGACCACGACCCCGCCCGGAAACGAGAACCGACGCTTGAGGTTGAGCGTCTTTATCCACCAACGAGCGCTCTTGCCCGGGTCTCGAACGGCGATGCCAAAGTGGCCGACGGTGCCGAGCTTGAGTGGCATGATGCGCTAATAGTCCACCGGACGCAGGTAGTATTCGTTGATGGCAGTGCTTGAGATGACGGCAGTGGTTGGTAAATGGCGCTTCCAGTGCGTCGCATTGACCCTACGCGTGACGAGCTCCACTTCGTGCGCTGTGAAGCCGGTCGCGGCGATGTCGTCGGGCCGGTAGCCGAGCAGCAGCTGATTGAGGATGCGATCGGCTCGCTCGTACGAAATGCCGAGATCTTCTTCATCAGTTTGACCGCGGATGAGATCGGCGGTGGCCGGCTTGTCGACGATTTCCTGCGGCACTCCCAAGTGACGCGCCAGCGCCCAGACTTGCGTCTTGAAAAGATCGCCGATGGGGTTGATGGGCGGCGAGTCGTCGGCATGCCAGGTAAAGTAACCGAGCATGCGCTCCGATTTGTTGCCGGTACCGATGGGCAAGCCGTCAAATTTCGCGGATTGATCGAAGAGCGCGATCATCCGCACGCGCGCCATCACGTTGCCGCGCCGTCGGGCCGAAGCTTCCGGCTCCTGATGGAGATAGCCGTCAACCGCCTCGCTGATGTCGACCACGCGGTCATGAATGCCGGTCGCCTCGATGACCCGGCCACCGTGCACAAAACTCTCGCTGGAGGAGGTGCGATAGGGCAGGCGCACGCCGTACACATTCTCGGCGCCCAGCGCCTGGGCACACAGGTAGGCGACCACCGCCGAATCGACGCCGCCCGATACGCCAATGATGGCGACCCGTTTACCGCGGCGCCCGATCATTTCGTCGCGCAAGAAATTCGTCAGCCAGCGCTGGGCCAACGCGGCGTCGAGTCGCAAACCATTGTCCACGACCGGGGCATGGACGACCGGAAGCTTGATTGTTTTCACGTTTTCTGGCGGGACTTCGCGCGAGGCGGACGGCTTGCCGCCTCCTCATCGAACATCGTCGTGAGCTCCGACAGATTCGCTTCCAGGTCGCCCAGCGCAGGCAGCGCTGCGCGCGCGATGTTCACATCGGCGAGCGATATCGTCGTGCGCACGATTGCGGCGCCGTCGAAGGGCGCTTCCACGCGAAGATCTCCGAACGGTCCCATCAGACGCGAGGCACCGGTGAACCCTTTGCCGCCTTCGAATCCAACTAACCCGGCGTACACGATGAAGATGCCGTGTTCGGCTGCCGCGACGCGCATGATGTCGCGCCACATCCTGACGTTCGCCGGCTCTGCGTCCTCGAGCCCTCGGCCGGGTGACGCACTTGGGATGTAGAGGATCTGGGCGCCGCGCAGCGCCGCGATGGTGACAGCGATCGAGTGGCAAGCGTCTTCGCAGATGAGGATCGCAGCTCGGCCATGGTTTGTGTCGAAGGCGTCGATATTGCGTCCGCGTGTGACGAACCGCTCTTCGTCAAACACACCGTAGGTGGGCAAAAATAGCTTGCGGTGGACGTGGCGCAGCACCGGGTTTGCGCTCAGCGTGGCGTACAGCGCGCTATTGTAGAGCTTGCCGCCGTCGTCTTCGTAGAATCCAAGCACGACGTCAAAGGCGGGGTGATGTGGGCCGCAGGCTTTTTGCGCTGCCTTGCTCAGGCGCTTCAGAACATTCTGCGCTTTGAGCGCTACCTCGCTGATGCCGCCCTCCACAAAATATCCGGACAAGGATGCCTCTGGAAAGACGACAACCGATGGAAAACCTTCTTTATCATGGCGCAGCGCCGAGAAAACCTGTTCGATGCGCTCGAGGTTCGCGTTCACGTCGCCCTTGCGAGGCGCGAATTGGACGAGTGCGAGACTGACGGTTTGACGTTGAGCGCCTTGCTTGCGCTGGCCATTGTGGCTTGGGCGAGGCTTGATGCCGACGGTGTTTGGACGGTCCGCAAGCATGCGGCTTTTGCGTTGGTTTTTCGCTTTGAACGGTGCCTTGTGCGTTCTGGTTGATGGTGTTCTTTTCGCCTGCTGCTTGGAGCGTGGCCGCTTCTTCATCGCAAGCGTCGTTCGCCGCGTCCTGGTCCTTGCCCCCAGCCCGCGTGCGCGTCTCCACAGGCGGCGGTATTCTGTGGATGAAAGGTGCGAATAGGCGGGCAAAATACCGCCGAATAAGGCTTGGCGTCGGAACGAACTGCCGTTCGAAAAAACGCTTGCACCCGCATATTAACCGCTATATAATGTGGGGAAACACCCCTTATACCCCTATAGGTAGGGGTGGCTTGTCTACCCTCGAACAAACGTGTGATAAGGGCCGAGAGTAGCTGCCGTTATCTGAGAAGGGCAATTTTGACTCCATGAAGATTCAACGTCGTTTCACGAAAGCTGGAATCGATCCGCTCGACGAAGTTCGCTGGGAGCGCCGCGAATCGGTCATCCGCGAACCCGATGGCACCGTGGTTTTTGAGATGCGCGACATCGAGGTACCGGCGGACTGGTCGCAAGTGGCGACCGATATCATCGCTCAAAAGTACTTTCGCAAAGCAGGCGTGCCGCAGCCCGATGGGAGTCTTGGGCGCGAGACATCTGCTCGCCAAGTCGTTCGCCGGCTGGCTGGCTGTTGGACCGACTGGGGTCGTCGCTACAAGTATTTCGACAGCGATGAAGACGCGGCCGCCTTCGACGCCGAGATCAGTCACATGCTGATCAATCAGATGGCTGCTCCGAACTCACCGCAGTGGTTCAACACTGGGTTGGCCTACGCATACGGCATCACCGGCCCCGCGCAAGGCCACTACTACGTTGATCCCGACACCAAAGAACTCGTGCGCGCGAAGGATTCCTACACGCACCCGCAACCTCACGCTTGCTTCATCCAATCGGTCGAAGACGATCTCGTTAATGACAACGGCATCATGGATCTCTGGGTTCGCGAAGCCCGGCTTTTCAAATACGGGAGCGGCACAGGCACCAACTTCTCGAACCTGAGAGCCGAGGGTGAAAAGCTCTCTGGCGGCGGCACCTCGAGCGGGTTGATGTCATTCCTTCGGGTCGGTGATCGCGCGGCGGGCGCGATCAAGAGTGGTGGCACGACTCGGCGGGCAGCAAAGATGGTAATCCTCGATATGGATCATCCCGATATCGAGAAGTTTATTAATTGGAAGGTCGAGGAAGAGAAAAAAGTCGCAGCGCTGATCGCTGCTGGCTATGCCAGCTCGTATGAGGGCGATGCGTACTCCACTGTTTCCGGACAGAACTCGAATAATTCAGTCCGCATGTCTGACAAGTTTATCGAGGCGGTGCAAAAGGACAGCACATGGGATCTCCTGTGGCGCCGCGATAAGACGGTCGCTCGAACAGTCCGAGCTCGAGATCTTTGGGATCAGATAGGTCGCGCGGCTTGGGCGTGCGCTGATCCAGGCATTCAGTACGACGATATAATCAACTCGTGGCACACGTGCCCAGCCGGCGGCCGCATTCGCGCAAGTAATCCATGCTCAGAATATATGTTCTTGGATGACACGGCGTGCAATTTGGCCAGCATTAACTTGATGAAGTTCTACGACGCCGATCGGAACCAGCTCAATGTCGAGGCCTTCCGTCATGCCTGCCGGCTCTGGACAATGGTACTCGAAATATCCGTGCTCATGGCGCAGTTCCCAAGTCCCGAGATCGCGCGCAAATCGTACGAGTACCGCACGCTTGGCTTGGGATATGCAAATCTCGGAACGGTGCTGATGGTGTCGGGCATTCCGTACGACTCACCTCGCTCACTCGCGATTTCCGGAGCTATTTCCGCAATCCTCACCGGCGAGTCATACGCAACATCCGCTGAAATGGCCAAAGAGATTGGCCCGTTCCCGCGTTACAAAGAAAATGCCGAGCAGATGGTGCGGGTCATGCGCAATCATCGCAGAGCCGCCTATAACACGGCGGCGGCGGACTATGAAGAACTGTCGGTTATTCCGATGGGCATTGATGCAGCGATTTGCCCGCCGTACCTTTTGTCGGCAGCGCGCGAATGCTGGGACCGAGCGGTTGAGCTCGGCGAACAGCATGGCTACCGCAATGCCCAAGCGAGTTGTGTGGCGCCTACCGGTACAATCGGCCTTCTCATGGACTGCGATACGACCGGCATTGAGCCCGATTTTGCGCTCGTCAAGTTCAAGAAACTCGCGGGCGGCGGCTACTTCAAGATCATTAATCAGTCACTGCCAATGGCGCTCCACAACCTCGGCTACGCAGACGCGCAGATCGACGACATCGTGCGTTACGCCAAGGGCTCAGGCTCGCTCTACGGCGCGCCGTACGTGAACGTCGAAACCCTACGGGCACGCGGGTTCACGAGCGAGGACATCATTACGATCGAAAAGGCGCTGCCGACGGTCTTCGAGATCGGCTTCGCTTTCAATCAGTGGACCCTTGGCGAAGACACCATGCGGCGCATCGGCATTGCACCCGAACAGTATAACGCGACCGATTTTGACTTGCTGCGGCAACTCGGCTTCAGTCGAGATGAGATCGACGCCGCGAACAACTACATCTGCGGCACCATGACGATTGAAGGCGCGCCGCACCTCAAAGCCGAGCACTATCCAATCTTCGACTGCGCCAACCGATGCGGCAAACTTGGCAAGCGCTTCATCCATCACATGGGCCACGTGCGCATGATGTCAGCTGCCCAACCATTTATCAGTGGCGCCATCTCAAAGACGGTGAATCTGCCGAACGAGGCGACCGTGGACGAGATCAAAGAAGCCTATATGCGCTCGTGGGACTTTGGGTTAAAAGCCATTGCACTGTATCGCGATGGTTCCAAACTATCGCAACCGCTCTCAAATAAGGGCAGTGACAAGAGTGCAAGCGACAACGACCGCCAGCTCGCGCTGTCTGAGGAGTTTGCTAAGCAGCTTGAAGAAGCGCGCAAGCAGCGGGCTGAGGAGCTGCGACCGGATGAGATCCTGGCAGCTGCGCAGCGCATCTTGGCCAATGCAACCAATACGGACTTCAAGCGAAAGGTCGCGCAAGCGCTGGAGCGCAACCGTCTGCCGGCAAAACGCCGTGGCTGGACGCAGAAGGCCAAGATCGCCGGGCATACCGTCTTCTTGCGAACCGGTGAGTACGCCGATGGGACGTTGGGTGAGATCTTTGTTGACCTCCACAAAGAAGGCGCCTCATTCCGCAGCTTGATGAACTGCTTCGCTATCGCGGTATCCATCGGTTTGCAATACGGCGTGCCATTGGATGAGTTTGTTGACAAATTCGCGTTCACGCGTTTTGAGCCCAATGGCTTCGTCGACCACCCCAACATTAAGCACTGCACGAGCGTGGTGGACTACATCTTCCGCGTGCTGGGTATGGAGTATCTCAAGCGGACGGATTTCGTTCAAGTCAAGCCTGCGGACAAGGATGTCGACGAAACCCGAAACGATGAACACGCGCACGCCGAGTTTGAAGCCCGGGTCAGCGAACAGCAAGCGGCAGATGAGGCTGGCCTGACGAGGCCGCAGCCCCAGGCTCCGTCGGCGCACGCACGCGTTCCGCTCGCATCGAGTTCAGGACGCGCCACGGTCGATCCCGAGCTTGCAGCGCAGCTCATGGCGTTACGGTCACGCGAAGCGCAAATGGCCTCGCTCATGGGCGATGCTCCGTTGTGCGACGTTTGTGGTTCGATCACGCGCAGAAACGGCGCGTGCTACGTCTGCGATAGTTGCGGACGCAGCATGGGATGCTCATAGCGCTGGGCTGAGCAGCACCATCGCGGGCACGTTCTAGATTGGCGCGTTCACCAGGGAAGGTGCGGTGCGCCATTCAATGCTGCGCAGCATCATGACGACCAGCGAGCCGTCGATCTCGTCCGGCGACCCGGTCATTTCTTGCGCCACATTTTTCGCTTGCTTCCTTTTCGACGTCGCCGACAGCATCGACCTGAAGAAGCTGGGCAGCGTCGCCGGCGAGAGCACCGAGCCCGCGCCGCTCTTGCGCACGCTTCCCTCGCCCGAGGCAATTCAATTCGCCGTGCCCCCGCTGGCTGCAAACCTTCCGGCGGTCGCAGTCGATGGGCGCCCGGCCTTAGCTCGGACCAAAATCTACGACTACGGCGTGGTGTCGATCCGCTACTCGTTTGCCTATGCGGGGCCGTGGTCTGGGCTGGTGGATCTGGCGGCGGACCTGCGCAAAGACGAACGCTTGCTCACCCTCGCTCGTCAGTCGTTGAACGACGTCCTGCGCGACTGCTCGGATGCCCTCGACGAGCCCCACGACCCGCTCACCGAAGATTACTTCGTGGCATCCGTTGAGGAGTTCGCGCAGCCGATGCAGGCACGAGAACTGCTCGACAGCTTCAGACCCGCACTCGTCAAGCTGATGATGGCCGAGCCGAGAGAGCTCGCGCTTGACGAGCAAGCGGAGGCCATACGCTTCCATTTCAGCTATTTTCCAGACGACCTGGTCGTCGTTCAATGGGATTCAGCATTTATCTACGACAGCCGCCCGGATGCGGAAGTTGTGCTCGATCTTTTGGAATTTGCCAACTCCGAGCTGGTCGAGTTTCGCACCTACGATGGCCGCCTCGACGCCGAGCTGAACGCCATATACACGGTCGATTTTCCACCGCGCAACCGCTGGCGTCCGTTTCGGCGCCGCGACACGGAACTGCGCGCCGCCCAGCTGCGCTATTTGTTGGTCGACATCCGTGAGCTGGCGGACCGCGCAAGCAATGCGCTGAAGATTACCGGCGACGCGTACTACGCGCGCATCTATCGCGCCATCGCGACGCGCCTTGGCCTCGATGTCTGGCAACGCCAGATCGAGACCAAACTCGATGCGGTGGGCGACGTCTATCGCTATCTGGTGGATCAAGGCCAGGTGGCGCGCGGTGAGTTCCTCGAGCTCATCGTCATCGTGCTCATCGCGATCGAAATCGTTGTCGGGGTCGTCGGCTTACACCACTAGCGCAGGTCGCTACTCACTGGGGCGGCGAGCAACCAGTTCGAGCTTCGTACCGGCCGGATCCTCAAAGAACAACGCCGGATAGGCTTCCATCGAAGCAGACCATTCGATGTTGAGCGCGCCGATCGAGCTCAGCAGTGAATGCCAGCGCTGCAACTCCGCCGGCGATGCAACCCGAATTGCGATCCTGGTCAAGGTTGGAACCATCGTCGCGTCCTCGATGAAGCCCATAAAAAAGCCCGCTTTACCGCGTTCTTTGGGCTCATGATACTCAATCGCGTTGTAGGGCTTCTGGTCGGATGAGTCGTGCCAGTCGCCGCGCTTGTCCACGTGCGCATAGCGCTTGTCCGGGAACCCCAATTCGGGCATCAACCGGTCATAAAAAGCTTCGACCGCCTTGACCGAGCGCACGCGAGTATCGATATGATCGAATCCTAGAAAATTCATCGGCTCCTTGTACCTGCATGAACATCAGCGCGCCAAAGACAATAGAGCATGGTGGATTTTTCTTTCGTCGTGATTGGCATTCTCATCGTCGGCATCATTCTTTTCGACATCTTTGCCTCGGTCGTGGTGCCGCGCCCGGTGCGCAGCTCTTTGCTCGTGAGCGGGCTGTTGCGGCGCTACGGCTGGCAGCTCTGGCGCCATTTTTGCATCGGCATTGAGGCGGCGGGCCGGCGCGAGGTTTTCCTGAGCGTCTTTGCACCCATGGTGATGGTCCTTTCGCTCTTGGTCTGGGTTATCGCGTTGATGTTTGGCTTCGGGCTTATTTTTCTCGGGTTCCACGACGGCCTACGCCCAGTCCCTGCCGATCTCGGCGCAGCCATGTATTACGCCGGCACATCGCTTCTGACGATCGGCTACGGGGACATCGTCGCCACGCACGCTGCCACCCGACTATTTTCCATTGCCGCCGGAGCTGCCGGTCTCGCAACCGTCGCTGTGGTGTTGACGTTTCTGTTCTCACTCTTCGCCTCATTTCAACGGCGCGAGACGTTCGTCATCATGCTCGACGCGCGCGGTGGCGTACCGGCATCCGGCCTTGTGCTTCTCGAGGCGCATGCGAACCTCGATCTCATTGACGATCTGCCGCGCCTCTTCGAGCAAGGTCAGGCGTGGTGCGCGGAAGTGCTCGACACCCATCTTGCTTATCCCGTTTTGTGCTACTTTCGTTCCAGCCATGTCGGCGTCTCTTGGTTAGCCGCCTTGGGCGCGATGCTCGACGCCGCGACGCTCACCGTGTCGTCGATCGAGAACGTCCCTAAAGGGCATGCCACGTTGTTGCATAGTGTCGGCAGCCATCTCACGCACGACATCGCCAAGTATTTCCGACTGCTCGGCGCCGAACGCGATCTGGTCGAACGCTCGGAATTTCGGGCGGCACGCGAACGCTTGCGTATCGCCGGCTTCGTGCTCAGCGATGAAGAGCAGGCCTGGGTCACGTTTCGAAAGCTGCGATCGGAGTACGCAAGCGCGCTCAACAACATGGCTCGCTATTGGGCGATCACGCCGACGCAGTGGATCGGCGACCGGTCTGCGCTGGATGAGCGGCACGGCTAAGCGCATGCCGCGATCCGCAGCCAGCTTGGCGGCAATCAGGCGACGCATCGTGGCCTGCACGCGTTGTCCGGAGTTGCGCGCGTATTGCCGCCGGATCGCGCAAGAGCGCAAGCGAGAGTTCGCCGCAGAAACGTACTGGGGCAAGCCGGTGCCAAGCATTGGAAGCCCCTCGGCCCGGCTCTTGATTATGGGGCTGGCGCCCGCCGCGCACGGCGGCAATCGCACCGGAAGGATGTTCACGGGGGATGGCTCGGCGCTGTTCCTAGCGCGCGCCTTGCATCGCGCCGGCTTTGCGAGCCAGCCCACCTCTCTGCACCGCGGCGATGGCTTCGAGCTCATCGATGCATTCATGTCGGCCGCACTGCGCTGCGCTCCACCGGGCAATCGACCCCTGCCTCGACAGTTGCAGAATTGCGTTGGCCACCTGCGCGCCGAGCTTGAGATCTTGAGGTCCATGCGCGTGGTCGTGGCGCTTGGCAAGATCGGCTTTGATAACATCTACGCGCGCCTGCGCGAGCGCGGCTACTCCGCGAGCGAACGTCCAGTATTTCGACACGCAGGCGAGTCCAGACTCAGCGCCCCGGGCCGGCGCGACCTCGTGCTGCTGGCCAGCTATCATCCGAGTCGCCAAAATACGAACACGGGAAAACTCACTCAGGAAATGCTCGACCGCGTGTTTTTGCGCGCGAAGCAATTGCTGGCAGACGCGTAGCTGAGCGGACCTAAAGGTCCGCTGCTTCAATGCTGCGCTGCTTAAAGGTCCGCTGCTTCAATGGTGCGCTGCTTAAGGTCCGCTGCTTCAATGGTCTGGGCGCGTGCGAATTGGTTAATCGTTTCGGCCATCGCCGCCAAACGCCGCCGCTTTGCCGCCTCGGTCCAGCCGCTTGCGTGCGGCGTCATGATGACGTTATCGAGCTCGTGGAAGGGGAACGCAGACGGCGCTTGCATCTGGCCACTCGCGCGAGGGTACTGATACCATACGTCGATGGCGGCACCCGCAATCCGTTTCGTCGCAAGAGCATCATAAAGATCGCGCTCCACCGCGATCGCTCCGCGAGCGATATTGACCAACACTGCATCAGGCTTCATAAGGCCAAAGCGCCGCGCATCCAGCAATCCTTTCGTCAGCGGTGAGAGCTCGCAGCACAGCACGAGCTGGTCGGCCCACGAGACCAACCTGTCCACCTCCGACGGACTCGATAGACTGCCCAGGAACTCAAGACTACCCGCTCCCTCGCGCGTGCGCTTCGGATCACGAGTCACCGCTGCGCATTGCATGCCCAGCGTGGTGGCCCGCGACGCAACTGCCTGACCGATGCCCCCGAAACCAATCATGCCGAGGTTCGAGCCGGCGAGTTCGCCGAGCATGCGATCGCCCCCGTAGAACCCGTAGCGCCACTGCCCGCGTCGCAGCGCCGCGTCGCTCTCCAACAACCGCTGGCGCAGCGCGACCAGGCATCCAATCACGTACTCCGCCATTGGGATCTCGTGCCCCGTGCCGTTGACCAGCCGCACCCCCGAGGGCAGGGCGCTCCGATCGATCAACTCGGTGCCGGCTGCAGGACATACGAGCAGCCGGAGGTTCTTGCACGCGCGCCCCATGTTGGCGGTAAATCTTGCGCTGATGAGAACCTCAGCATCCGCCATCGCTGCGTCTCGACGCGTCGCGTCGTGAGGATCGACCACAATGAGAGAGAGGCCCGCATCGAGCAGATGCGACAGCTCTTCATTCCAGATGCTGTCGAATGATACGATTCGCACGAATCAGATGCGACGCAGCACGGCGATCATGCGCCAGCCTTCAGCGTCGCCTTCCAGCGGGAGAATCGGATTGAGGTCACTGTACCATCCTACGATGTCGAATGCGCCGCTTGCAAGAGCGACATAACGGAAGCCCCCGCGCAACCACATTCGCTGCAACCAGCGCATCGACAACCGCTCGCCGCGCCGCAGTTTGCGCTTGCCGTTCTTGGGCTCGATGATCAAGCTTGCAATAAAGGTCTCTGCGACTGGATCCAGACGAGTCACGCTAAAATGCGCCTTCACGGTGAGATCGCCGTCGCTGTGCGTCCACTGGCCGACCGTCCGGCTGCGCCTGGAGCCAAAGTAATCGGAGGGATGGGTAAATTCCACGAACAGCAGGCCGCCAGGCTTCAACGCAGACGCGGCGCGACGCAACGTTGCAATCGCGTCGCGCTCGGTCGTACATTGTGCAAACGAATCGAAGAGGCAAATCACGAGATCGAACCGCCTCGACGTATGAAACGTACGCATATCGCCGCGCCGCAGCGTGACCTTTCTGTTTTCTCGGCGGCACAGGGCGCGCGCATAGTCGAGCATCTCGCCGTTGATGTCGATGCCGTGACAATCAAGGCCGCGGCGCGCAAGCTCGCGGAGATGGTGTGCCGGACCGCAGGCCAACTCAAGCACGCTCTTGGGCCGCCGGATCCCATATCTGGATGCCAGCTTCAATATGCCATTGCACTCGCCACCAATATCCCGAAAGCCGAATGCAACGTCATACAGACGCGGCTTGCGATACATCGCAAGGCCCGCACCCAGGCCTTCAGTCCGAGCTCTACGGAGTGACGACGACATGACGTTGGTGTTCGATGCGCTCGCACAGCTCTTCAGCTGGATAGGTGATGATCTCAGCCAGCGTCGGATGCAAATGAGGCATTTGCAGCACGTCGTGGCACTTGGCGCCAAAATAAATAAGCGCGATCGCTTCGTGGATCAAATCGGAAGCTTCTGCGCCGACGATCGTTACCCCGAGGATCCGACCGTCGGGCGCGGCCAACATTTTAATAAAACCGTCGGTAAGTTCGGCGGTTATGGCCTTACCCAGATCGGCAAAGGCATAGGTGGCCTTTTCGTATTCGATGCCGCGTTGCTGACATTGCCGCTCGATGAGCCCTGCGATTCCGATTTGCGGATCCGTAAAAACGGCGCGTGCCACCCATAGGTCGTAGTTGACCGTGCGCTGCTGCGACGAGAAGGCATTGCGCGCCGCAAGCTCGCCTCCGTGGACGGCCACATGCACGAGCTCCCAATTCCCGGTGACGTCGCCGGCAGCAAGAATATTGGGATTGGTCGTGCGCAAATGTTCGTCAACTTTCACTCCCTCGCGGCCGTACGCCACACCCGCCTCTTCAAATCCGAAACCCTCAACGTATGGGCGACGACCGGCTGCCAAAAAGACCTGCTCGGCGTCAACCGTGATGTCGCTGCCGCCGACCTGGGCGACCACACTCTTGCCGCTTGTTTTCTTCTCCACTGAGCGGATGGTGGCGCTCGTAAATATCCGAATGCCTTCCTTTTCAAGCGACATGCGCAGCGACTCCCCGACATCGGCATCTTCGGCCGATAGGATCGTCGCGCTGCGCTGGATCATCGTCGTGACGACCCCCATGCGCGCCAGGTATTGGGCCAGCTCGACTGCGACATCTCCACCGCCGAGGACAACGACACTTTTGGGCAGTTTCTCAAGCTCCAGAACATCGTCGCTCGTCAGATAGCCTGTCTCGACCAGGCCCGGCACCGGCGGCACGTTGATGATCGATCCGGTTGCGATCAAGAATCTGCTGGCGCGAATGATGTCCTCGCCCACCGTCACTTCGGCCGGGCCGGTAAACCGCGGCTCGCCCAAAAACAGCGGAAACTTCTGCAGCTGCTCGACGCGATAGTCGGCGAATTCCCCGATGATGCGGCGCTTGCGCTGGATAACCGCCGGCACGTCGATACGCACGTTTGCGGGAGTCACACCAAGCGCCGGCGCGACTTTCATCAGGTGCGCAATTTCAGCCGAACGCAGCAAGGTCTTCGAAGGCATGCAGCCGCGCAAGATGCACAATCCGCCCAGCGGGCTTGTGGCGTCGGCGATCGCTACCGACTTTCCCAAGGTTCGCGCTGTGACCGCTGCGGCGTAGCCCGCACTGCCACCACCCAGCACGCAAAAATCGAATTCGTGTGCTATGCCCATGCCCCGCTATTGCGCG
This sequence comes from Vulcanimicrobiota bacterium, assembly GCA_030948685.1. Taxonomy (GTDB): domain Bacteria; phylum Vulcanimicrobiota; class Vulcanimicrobiia; order Eremiobacterales; family Eremiobacteraceae; genus JAFANK01. The sequence goes on from JALYZV010000091.1 coordinate 70,279, forward strand.
TGTGACTGCGTTGCGTCCTGTCCAAAAATCGTTGGTGTTGGCCGCAACTATGCCGATCATGCGGGCTCGTAACGGACCTAAAGGTCCGTTGCTTCAAAGGTCCGTTGCTTCAAAGCTTTGTTGCTTCAAAGGTCCGTTGTTTCAAACGTCCGTTGCTGCAAAGGTCCGCTGCGTGTCTACTGCGAGAGGAATGCGTCCTCAACGACGGCGATGTGAAACGGTTGATTTGCGCCCAGCGTGACGTCGTCGCCTTTGCGCAAGAAATCAACCAGGAAGAACCCGGGGATCGTCATATTCGCGAGGTCCTCGATTGCCGGCGCCGTGCCGTTTTTCTCGTTATGGTCGGCGGCAACACTGATGCGCGTAATCGCCACCATCACTTGCGTGCCGTCACCCAAGAGAATCGGATCGAACTCGACCTTTAACCGTCCGTTTTGACGCCCGCCGTGGGCGGGCACGCAGACCGTCACCTTGCCCGAACCGGTTGTGCCGGCGGGAATTGCAGTGCGCGATCCTGCTTTCACATCGTCAATCACGCGAAAGGTAAACTTGTCGCCGACTTTACAGTGGGCTGTGCTCACCGTCTGAAGCATCTCGATGCGCACGAGCGTGCCTTGGCCGATAAGGCTGTCGCGCGTTTCATCATTTTGCGGCGTGGTGGCGTGTTCGATGGCAAAGGCCGAGCCGGCCATGCCGAAACTGAGGATCGCCGTAGCGGCGAAAATGCTGACGAGGCGGCGCATCTGCATATCTTTATAACTCCGGGCGCCCGCCAAATGTTTTGCGGTTTCCCCCCAAGCGACCTTTCGCAACAAAGGAATGACCTGCAGGTGTGACCCGGCAGCCGCGGTCGGAGCCTAGACGACCGCCTCGCCGTCTAAAATCAGCTGGGCCCAGCGAAGCGCCTCACCGTCGGCAGGGCGCCGATCGGGAAGGCAGGCGTAGTAGAGGCCCTCCAGCCGCTTCTCGTACCAGCCGGCGAAGATGTACAGCTGGTCGATCTCATGCTGTTTGACAAAACAGCGAGGCGCATCTTGCGGCGCAAAGCCATCCGCAATCAGCTTTGCCAGTAACGCAACGGCACGGGGCCGCTCGGGCAGTCTGCGCGGAAGCCGCTCGCGCGCGACAAGCCGTCCGCCGCAGAACAGAAAGCACGCTTCATCGCCCGGATTCGCTGAAGCCGCGAGCACGACCGCGTGCAAGCGGGCGGCCGCTTCGAGCGCGGCGTGACGTTCCCTCAACCGGCGCAGCCGGTCGAGGCGTTCTTCTTCTCGCAAAACAAGATCGAGCTTGCCACGAGCCGCCGCCTCGTCACGCCGTTGCGCGACGGTGAGCAAGACTTCGTCTGCCCTACCCTCGATAAATGTGACAGCCTGCTCGAGTAGCGCTTCGCGCTGAGCGGGAGGCAGCGCCACGTCGCCTTCATTCGTGCCCCAATTCAACCCCAGCGCATCCTGCAAGGCCGCCACGGCTGCTCGGGCCGCTGCCATACTCCGATATGGACCGTAATACCGCGCACCATCCTGACACAATCGGGTGGTGGTCAGCAAGCGCCCCTGCGGACCTCCCTCGACCTTGATGAAGCCAAACTGACGAAAATTACGCAAGCGATCGTTGAACAGCGGATTGTGGCTGCGAACGAGTTCGGCCTCCATCAGCAGCGCTTCAAGCTCGGACCCAGTCTCCGTGTAGTTGAAGGAAGCGACAGCAGCACGCAGCGCGCGCATCTTCGCACCAACCGGTTTCCCAGCGGTGGCGTAGGCGCGGAGCCGCTGGCGCAGGTTACGTGATTTGCCGACGTACACGATTTGATCGCCAGCGTCGCGCAGCGTATACACGCCCGGTTTCGTGGGCACGCCCTCCAGCTCGCTCAGGAGCACCGCCGTCCAGACCGGCAGCTGCGACGCGTCGGGGAGCCGCCGCGCGAGACTGCGCCGTTTCGGCGCCGTGCGCACCCGCAGATGGTCCAACAACATCCCAAGCGTGAAGACCGCGCTATCCTCGAACTTCTTGATACAGTGGAGTAACAGTTCGGCGGTAGCCGTTGCGTCGGCAAGCGCTCGATGGTGGCGTTCGACGTCGATCCCGAGCTCACGCGTCAGCGTGCCGAGTTTGTAGTTGGGAACCTCGGCGATCGTGCGCCGCGCAAGCGCGAGCGTATCGAGTTTTATATTTGAGAGCGGCGCGTGACCATGGCGACAAAGTTCCGAGTCGATAAAGTGCGCGTCAAACCGCACATTGTGACCAACGATGACGGAATCGCCGACGAATTCGACGATCGCCGGAAGCACATCGGCGATGGAAGGAGCACCGGCAACCATCTCGTTCGTGATCCCCGTGAGCTGGGTGATGAACACAGGGATGGGCTGCGCGGGGTTGACGAACGTGCTCCACCGGCGCACCACCCGTCCGCCGTTGACCGCGACCAGCGCAATCTCGGTGATGCCGTCGCGACCCACCACTGCACCAGTGGTCTCGATGTCGACGACTGAGAACGGCAGGTCCCACAGATCCAGCCCAGCTAAGGCGGCAAGCCGCGCTTGCCGGACCTCTTCTGCAAGGTCTGCACCAAGATAGGCCGATGCAATGCCCGCAGGCATGCCGGTCGAAAGCGCCAGCGCCATATCGAACATACGTTTTTCGAACGCACGTACGATATCCTATGCTGGGCAGCCGGGAGCCTCCTCGGACGGCCCGAAGGCCCCGCAGCATGTCTCAACTTCTGTACGTGCATGGCTCCGGATACACTGAGGAGAGCTTCCGCGCGCAGGTTGCCGCGTTCCCAGGCTCAGACGCGCTGTCGCTGCCGGGCCATCCCGCCGGCCGAGCGCTCGGATCGGTCGCCGAGTGCGCCGCTTGGCTGGCTCGCTATGTTGAGTGGAAGCGCGTCGACCGCGCCGTCGTTGCGGGGAACTCGTTGGGCGGAGCGATCGCGCTACGCTGGGCGCTCGATCATCCGGATCAAGTTGCCGGCTTGGTCCTCATTGGGACGGGAGCGCGTTTGCGCGTTTCAGCTGAAATTTTTAGGATGCTCGATGAAGATTGGCCCGCATGCATCGACTCGCTGGTTGATTGGGCGCTTGCCCCCGGTGCCCCGGACGAATTGCGCCAAAGCGCGAAGAGCTGGCACTTGCTCGTCGGCCGCGACTCAACCAGGACGGACTACTCGGTGTGCAACGAATTCGACGTTATCGACCGCCTCGGCGAGTTGCAGATCCCGGTGCTGGTTGTGGTGGGAGAGCACGACGAGATGACGCCGCCCAAGTACTCGACCTTTTTGCACGAGCGGATTGCCGGCAGCACACTTGAGATCATTAGCGGCGCCGGACACGTTGTGATGGCTGAAAAACCGGTCGAGACCAATGCAGCGATCGCAACATTTCTATCCGCGCTTGCGTAATCTGTACAGCGCCACCGCGTCGTTTCGGCTGATGAGCTCGTACGCTCCGGAGCGCAAGCACTCGTCCAGCTGATGGCTGTACAGCTGCCGCCAGGCGGACGAATCGTACTGCTCGTCGACCACCAGATATTCGGGATTGCCCTTGTAACCGGGGCGCGCATTCGGATCCAGCGCGAGATGCACGTACACCTCATCGACCGCTCCCACCGAAGCATTCCTTGGGATGAGCGCGAGGGCGCGATCGAGCGCCCGGTGGTGCTCTGTGCGAAGGCTCAAGAAATGTCCCCAGTGCGTGGGGCTCGCGACGAGCAAAATCAGGACGCACACGACCATGCAGGCTTTGGCCAGTGTTTCCGCACGAGCCACATTTTTGCGGGCAATGTTGGCTAGCGCAAGCACGAATGCGCAAAGAACGTACCCGATCCATACCCCGGCGTAATGCTGACCCATGGTGTAGGTGATTGACCAGCGTGACGCGAGCACCTCAACCAGCCCGGGGACGGCGAGCAAGAACCAGGGCGAGCGCAAGGGCAGAAACAGCAGCGGTCCCAGCGCCTCGATCAAGAACGTTACACGAAAGAAGAGTGCGGCGAAGCCTTGGGATTCGCCGGGTTTGTTTGCCAAATAATAGCCGAGTGGTACCCAGCTGAGATTTGCCCCAGCCAATGGACGAACCACGACGAAAAACGCGGCGAGCACGGCGGCCGAAGCCAGGCTCAGCGCTGCGCCAAAAGCGGCTCCCACGCGATCGCGACGATAAACGCAAAAGACACCATAGCCTGCGCCAAGCACCAACAGCGCATAGGCTTGATCTTCTTTGATCGAGAGCGCGGCAGCGGCGAACAGCGCTGCCAATCCGAATCGCCGCCCATCGACGGCCCACACGAGCCAGGCGCTGACCGCGGGCGCAAAACCAGCCTCGTGGAAATCGGTGAACGACACGCCCACAAGCGGCGGATAGAGCAACGAGATCGTCGCGGCCATGATCGCGAGCCGCTCTGGCATGCGGCGCCGCGCAAGCAAATAGATCGCGGGAGCAGTCAACGCGCCGGCCAGCGCTTGCAGCGCGATCAAGACGATCGGGGAATGCACCGCTAGCAGCAGCGGCCAGGCGATGTACAGGAGCGGAGAAAAATGATACACGTAATGGCTGCCGCCCTCAAGCTGATTTCGCATGCCGTGGGCTGCGTCGGCGATTGACTGCGCGAATAGTCCCAAGTCCACACCCGAACGATACGTCACGTAACGATCGATGCCGAGGGCCGTCAACACAAGAAAGTAGGTCGCGACCGCGATCCACACGGCGCGCGGCACATGCCCGTTCAGGACGGAACCCGCCAATGGCTAGATCTCTTCAAAACCATCCGGCAGCCGAATGGAAATCGTGCCTGCCGCCCTGTTCACCTTCGCGCCGTATGCCTGAAGCAGCGGCACGAGGGTTTGCTTGTCACCAACCACGAGCATGTCGCAGGACGGGTAGCGCCGGATGTCCCTCACTTCGCCCAACGAACCTCGCTGCGCGTCGACCACCTGCAGCCCGATCAGATCCGCTTGCCGATAGACCAATTCCGGTAGCTGCGGAAGTTCCTCGCGTGCAATGCTCACCAGTGCGCCTCGCAGCTCACGCACGGCGTCTGCGTCCGTGACTCCGTGCAACCGCACGATCAGGATGTGCTTGTGCGGACGAACTGCCTCGACTGCGACCGCGCGCTCCGCGCCGTCTCTGAGCCGGAGGCGAATCGCAACGCCTGGGCGCAGCGCGTCAGGGTCCGCAGCCGCAAGCTTGACCTCACCCCGCACGCCGAAGGCTCCGACAATATGCCCGACGATGACGTCGTCCGGCAAGACGCTATCCCTAGTCGACGATCTCGACGTTGACTCGCTCACCCGTTCCCACAGTCGCGGCCTTGACGATCGTGCGGATCGCCTGCACGATGCGTCCCTGGCGTCCAATCACCTTACCACGATCGTCTTCAGCCACGCTGAGCAGCAGAACCGGGCCGCGGTCGTCAGTCGTCGCCCCGATGGATATCTGAGCTGGATCGTCGACGATGCGCTCGACGATATACTTCAAGACGGCCGCAGCCCGTCCGACGACATCGTCATTTCCATTGCCGTCGAACTCTGCTTCTTCGTCCTGTACCGGCTCCTCAGCGGCGGCCGGCTCCTCACGCGCGACGAACTCTTCCTCTTCTTCGAGATCTACGAATTCCGGTGGACGCTCGGACATAGGTTACGTGCTCTCTTTCTTGCGGCTGCGCGCCTTGCGGACGGGGACTTTGCTCTTGTCATAGAGTCCCTTTGCGGCCAACAGCCTCGCTGCCGTTCCCGACGGCTGGGCTCCCTTGCTCAGCCAGTGTTTGACCTTCTCTTCGTTGACGACGATTTCGATCGGCTTGTGGCGCGGATTATAATGCCCGATGATCTCCAAGAAGCGCCCGTCGCGCGGCGAGCGGGTGTCGGTCACGACAAAACGGTATGATGGCTGCTTTTTGGCGCCCGTGCGGCGCAGTCTGATTTTGACGCTCAATATCTCTCCTTTTTGAACCAATCGTTATTGAAGCAACGGACCTTGCAGCAAACCATTGAAGCAACGGACCTTTAGGTCCGTTAAAACTTCGGCATACCGCGCATGCGCCCGAATTGCTTCATCATCTGGCGCGATGCTTCGAACTGTTTGACGAGCCGGTTGACGTCTTGCACCTGGGTGCCGCTCCCGTTTGCGATCCGCCGGCGGCGGCTGGCGTTGAGCACCGACGGATCCGTCCGCTCGCGCGGCGTCATAGAGCAAATAATGGCCTCCACCTTGCCGACTTCCCGCTCGTCGATCTCCTGCGTGGCGAGCATCTTCCCCATGCCCGGGATCATTTTGACCAGATCGCTGAGCGGCCCCATCTTGCGCATCTGCCGCAACTGCTCGAGGAAGTCGGCAAGCGTAAAGCTCTGCCGCCGGATTTTCCCAGCGAGCTCCTTGGTCTGGGCCTCGTCGTACACGCGCTGGCTCTTCTCGATGAGGGTCAGCACGTCGCCCATTCCCAAAATGCGCGAGACGAGGCGGTCGGGGTGGAACTCTTCAAGCGCACCGACCTTCTCGCCCGTGCCGATGAACTTTACCGGTTTGCCGGTCACGGCACGAATGGAAAGCGCCGCGCCCCCTCGGCTATCGCCGTCGAGCTTGGTCAGAATCGTGCCCGTTAAATGCAATCGCTCGTCAAACACCTTGGCGACGTTGACCGCCTCTTGCCCGGTCATTGCGTCGACAACGAGCAGCGTCTCGACGGGCGACACTGCGCGCTTGATTGCGTCCAGTTCTCTCATCAGCGGCTCGTCGATCTGCAAGCGGCCGGCTGTATCGAGCAGCACAGCCCCATACCCCACCACCCGTGCCTGCGCCAAGGCACGCGTCGCTATCCCGACCGGATCGCCCGCGCCCTCCTCGTATACCGGCACGTCGATCTGCGCTCCCAACACTTGTAGCTGGGTAACGGCGGCTGGCCGGTAGACGTCGCAGGCAACGAGCAGCGGCCGGCGGCCCGCCTCGCGCATGCGCAGCGCAAGCTTTGCAGCAAAGGTGGTCTTGCCGCTGCCTTGCAAGCCGGCGAGCATGATGGGCGTCGGTCCCGTCGGTGCGAAATGCAGCGGCTCTACTTTTGAGCCCAACAACTCGACGAGTCCGTCGTGCACGATCTTGATGACGGCTTGGGCAGGCGTGAGCGACTCGAGAACCTCTGCGCCCACGGCACGCTCGCGAATGGACGCGATAAAGGTCTTGACCACGGCCAGGTTGACGTCGGCCTCGAGCAACGCGATGCGGACCTCCCGGAGTACTTCCGAAACGTCCGCTTCTGTGAGCTTGCCGCGCGAACGCAGCCGTTGAAAGATCGCCCCTAGGCGATCGGAGAGCGCTTGAAACATCTAGTCCAATATCCGCGGGCGCGCGATGAGGCGGAGCCGCGAAGCCATGCTATGCTTTTTCTGAAACTTCCTCAATGTACCGGACAGCGTCGCCAACGGTTTTGATCTTCTCGGCGTCCTCGTCCGGGATATCCAGGTTAAATTCCGTCTCCAGGGCCATGACCAGCTCGACCTGATCGAGGGAATCGGCGCCCAGATCGTCCGTGATCGACGCTTCGGGTGTGACTTCATTCTCGTCAACGCCGAGCTGCTCAACGATGCACTTCTTTACTTTGTCGAACACTGACATCGCGCTGTCGCTACCTCCATGGGTTCATAGTAGGTGTTTGTGAGTATACGTTCGGGCGGACAATCACCTCTTACATCGACAATCCACCGTCTACCGCCACGACTTGGCCTGTGATGTAGGCGGCGGCGTCACTTGCCAGAAAAGCGACGACTTTGGCGACCTCATCCGCGCTGCCGAAGCGCCGCAAGGGTATGCGCGCTTGATACTGCTCCTTGAGCGCTTCCGAGAGAACAGCCGTCATGTCGGTGTCGATGAACCCCGGCGCTACGGCATTCACCCGTATGTTGCGTGTGCCGAATTCCTGGGCCAGCGACTTCGTCAGTCCAATCACACCAGCCTTCGCTGCGACGTAGGCGCTTTGCCCAGCGTTGCCGGTCAATGCCACGACCGACGTGATGTTGACAATCGAGCCGCTCTTCTGCGACAGCATCACCTTTCCCGCCGCCGCGCTCAGATAGAACATGCTCTTCAGATTCACCGCCAGCGCATCGTCGAGCGCATCCCATTTCATTCGCAGGATGAGTGCGTCGTAAGGCCGGCCCGCGTTGTTCACCAGGATGTCAATCCGGCCGAGCGCCGTTTTCGTGGCGTCGACAAGCTGCGATACCTGGTTCGGATCGGCGACGTCCGCCGGATGCACGTGCGCGGTTCCGCCGGCTGCCGTCACCTCCTGCTGCACTGCCGCGAGCGGCTCTGCCCGTCTGCCTGCAAGCATGACGGACGCACCGCTGCGGGCAAGCTCAAGGGCGATGGCACGGCCGATCCCACTGCCAGCGCCCGTGACGAGCGCTGCTTTACCATGATTGATCATGCGGTTGCTGACCCCACTGCCTCATGCAGATCTTCCAGGCTGGCGCTGTCTGCCACGTGTATCACGCGTGCGCTGCTGACGTCCGGCAATCGCTTCATCATCGGCGCAAGCACTTCGCTCGCACCGCATTCGATGATGTAGTCGGGAGCCAGCGCCGCCAGCGCAATCGCGGTCTCGTGCCAGCGCACGCGCGCGCACAAGCTTGCCAGCAGGCAGCTGCGGATCTCCCCCACCGACGTATATGGCTTGGCAATGACGTTGCTGATGACAGTAAAGGAGGGGATGCGAAGCTCGGCGCTTTCGACCGCGCGCGAAAAACGCGGTGTGGCTGGCTCCATCAGCGTGCTGTGCCAGGCGCCGGAAACATTCAGAATGCGCACGCGCTTCGCGCCGCGCTGTTTGGCCAGCTCACACGCTGCTTCGACCCCGGCAGCGTCGCCCGAAATCACGATCTGGGTGAGGGTGTTCAAATTGCCGATGTCGACCCGCGTTCCGCTGGCCTCGCGCGCCGCTCGGCAAATGTCGTCAACGGCCGCTTCCTCAAGGCCAATGACGGCCGCCATGAGACCAGGGGCAAGGTCAGCCGCTTCACCCATCGCGAGGGCCCGCTCGTTGACGATCCGGACCGCTTCATCGAAATCGATTGCGTCGGCGATGGTGAGCGAACAATACTCGCCAAAGGAGTGACCGGCAGAAACGATAGGCCGCAAATCGAGCGAGGCAACCGCGCGGTAGATTGCGACGTTGGCGGTGAAGATTGCAGGCTGGCTCAGCCGCGTCTCCTTCAGTTCGTCGGGTGAGGCGCTGTGCACGCGCTCCAGCAAGTCGTAGCCGAGCACATCGGATGCGCGCTGGAAACACTCGCGCGACTGTGGAAAACGGGTAGCCAGATCAGCGCCCATGCCGACTGCTTGCGATCCCTGGCCTGGAAAAATGAATGCTGCGCTCGGCATGCCCTAGCCGGTAGCCGCTGCCGCCGCAGGCACTTGCGCGCCTTTCGGCCTGGCCACTTTGGCGCCTTTCCAGCGCCACACGATCGACCCCCAAGACAAGCCGCCGCCGAAGGCAACCATCACGACGACATTATCTTTTTTGATCAGGTCTTTTTCGACAGCCTCGGCCAAAGCGATGGGAATCGATGCGGCCGACGTGTTGCCATACTCGGCAATATTGGAGATGCACTTGGACGGCGGCACGCCTAACATCTTGATCGTGGCGTCGATGATGCGTTGATTGGCCTGATGCGGAACGACGAAATCGATGTCCTTAGTCGAAAGACCGGCCCTTTCAAGCGCGTTGCGCGTCGACGCAGCCATCTGGTTGACGGCGAACTTGAAAACGCTTTGGCCTTGCATTCTGATGTAGCCCAAACGTTGGTCTGCAAGCTCCCCATTACGGTTGAACGGAAAGCGGCTACCGCCGCCCGGTAGGTACAGAACCCTGTGATCCGAGCCGTCGGCCCCCAGGTCGCTGCCCAGAAAACAATCTTCTTCAGAGCGCTCAACCAGCGCGGCGCCGGCGCCGTCGCCGAACAGAATACACGTCGCGCGATCGGTGTAGTCGGTGATCTTCGAAAGCGTTTCGGCACCGATCACCAGGACCGATTTGAAAACGCCCGAGCGGATAAACGAAGCCGCCGTTGTCATCGCATACACAAAACCGGAGCAAGCTATGGCAATGTCAAACGCCGGCGTGCCTGGGATCTCGAGCCGTTTCGCGACGATGCAAGCCATCGCTGGAAAGAGATAGTCGGGCGTTGCGGTAGCGCAGATAACGCAATCGACGTCGGCTGCGGTTTTTCCGGCCGCTTCAAGCGCCGCCAACGCCGCCGGCACGGCCAAGTCGGAGGTGACGCCGTCGGGGGCGATAATATGGCGGCGCTTCATCCCCGTGCGCTGCATGATCCACTGGTCGCTCGTATCGACCAGTTTCTCGAGATCCTCGTTGGTCAGAACGCCGGGAGGAGCGTAATACCCGACGCCGGTAATCGTGGCGCCGTAGCTATTCAATCCTTAACCCTTTGACTTGCTTGCGGCCGTTTCGTCCTTTTGCTTGATCGCCGGACGTCCGTTGTAGTAACCGCAGTTCGAGCATGCGTAATGCGGGCGGCGCGGTCGCTTGCAGTGCGGGCAGGTTGACAGCGTCACCGTGCGCAGCTTCCACGTTGCACGGCGAGTGCGGATATTCGACTTACTGCGCCTCTGTTTTGGGTTTGCCATGCGATCCTTTGGAAGACAATAGAAAGCTAGCGAACGTTCTTGTCGTCACTCTGCAGTTCGTCCCGCAAACGGGCCAGGCCTGCAAGGCGAGCATCAAGGGTGCGTACTTCGCAACTGCAGTGAACCATATTCCGATTCGCGCCGCACGCTGGGCAGATTCCAAGACACTGCTCGCTGCAGATAGCCGCGATCGGCTCGTCGACTTCCAAGAGCTGGGAAACGAGATCCGACAGGTCGATACTTCTATCCACCAGCGCGGCGACGTCGGCGTAGAAATCCTGTTCGCGACCAACGTCTTCGCTAAACGTTTCTTCGATCTCGATGGTGGTCGCGCGCGCAAAGTCTTCGAGGCAGCGGGCGCACGTCTCGCGTTCCACGCCGCTCACTTTGCCTTGCATGTGCACGCCGTGGGCAATGGGCGTTATCTTTGCGTTCAGGTACACGCCTTGGGGATAGCGCAGCGCAAGATCGCCACTCAAGCGTAGCGCCTGATCGACTTCGATAGCTTCGACGTCAGGACGGAACAGGCGATCGACTGAAATTTTCAATTGAACTGATATTATAAGAAGTCTGGCCGCCGGCTGTCAAACATCCAGGAAGGATCGGGATGTTTGCGCCGCCTGGCGCAGCGCACGGAGGGCGTCTTCGAAGCTCGCCACCGGGATGACGCGAATGCCCGTCGTGCCCTTAATGTCGGCATAGTTTGCCTTCGGCACAAAAAAAATGTCGGCATGCGCCTTGATCGCCGCGCGGACCTTTTCGCGCGCCCCTTCGATGGGCTGCACCTTTCCCTCGGCGCTCAGCACGCCCGTTCCGGCAACATCTCGACCCGACGACAGATCGCGGCCTGTGATCGTGCGGTAAATCTGCAGCGCGAACATGAGTCCCGCCGACGAGCCGTTGATGTTGGGCAGGCGGTACTGCACGTGCACGGGCAACGAATAGGCCTCTGTCTGAAACGAGCCGGTCACTCCAAAACGCGGCTTGCCTCGGTAGCGAAAGGTCGGGCAGACGACGACACGACGTTGGCCCTTACGGACGACGGTCAACGCGAAGCGCGTGCCGGGCGGCTTCGAGGCGATGACGGCGCTGAGCTCACCCGCGTCGCGTAGCCCGTGGCCGTCCACGTTGGATATCTTATCGCCGCGCTGGAAACACCGCGCCCCGGGAGCATACGGCAGCGTTCTGAGGATCACAAAGCTGGACGCGACCTTGACCGGGAGCCCGGCTGCCCGCTCGGCAACGATCTGTGCGTTTGTCTGGCTCTCACGCATTGCGTCAACCAGCACGTTGTCGAGGTCGCGGTCGCTCATGTTGGGTGGCACGAGTTCGCGACGGCGGATGATCTCGAAGCCCGGCAGCACTTTGGCGGTGAGATAATAGGCCGGCCGGCCCGGCAGCAGGTTGACGTCGGTGAGGTAAAAGTGGCCTGGCGGCGGCGTGCGGTTGGGGACGACGATCGCCGTGTTGAGATCGACGACCGCGCCGGGCCCGAAGATAATGTAGGGCAGTGGAATCAGGAACAACAGCGCCAACGCCAGCGCAACCCAGGCGAGCGAGCGCGCAAGCCGCGCCGCAAGCGTGCGCCGCTGGGCGGTGGGCTGCGAGACGTCGTTTATAGGCTGCTCATTTCACGCGGCGTCTTGCCGTTGCCCGAGCTGGTGGACGACGCAAGCGTTTGGCGACCCTTCTGCACCGCGGCGAGCGCTTTCCCCAGGCTCACATCGAGCGATGCGAGCACGTGATCTGCATATTCGTCCGCGCCGCGGCGGATTTCGCGCGCGGCAGTCTGTGCGTCCGCGACGATCGCGTCGGCTTTGCTCTGCGCTCGTGCAAGCGCGTCGCTCTCTTGCGTTGCAGCGGAAGAACTGGTTGAGCTCGTTCGGCCCTGCGCAACGTCTCGCGCAACGGCCGAGGCTGCCAGCGCGTCGCGATCCAAGCTGTCGTTGGTCTTTTTCGAACGACCCGCATCCTCAGGTAAGGTGCTGCGCAGTTTCTCAATGAGGTCCAAGACCTGATCTGAGTTCACTGCTCGCCAGCCGAATGGCATCCATATGCCTTCGCGAACGACGATTTCCAATTTGTCGATGACGCGATAAGCGCTCATGCTGTACTCCCTCTTGACCTGGTGGGCTTTTGCGCTCGGCGGCCGCCAAGCCGCTTCATTGCGCGCAACACGGCAGGTGGTACGAATTCGGAGATGTCACCGCCGAGCGAGAACACCTCTCGCACCGACGATGACGATATGTAGGCATATTCAAGGCTGGCCGGCAAAAACATCGTGTCCACGCCGCCGCGCAGCCGGCGGTTCAGCAGCGCCATCGAGAACTCGTACTCGAAGTCCGAGACGATACGCAGCCCCTTGATGATCAACGACGCCTTGCGCCGCCGCACGTAGTCGACCAAAAGGCCCTCAAAACGATCGACCTCGACCTGGGGAATGCCTTTGCAGACCTCGCGCAGCAGCTCAACGCGCTGCTGCAGGCTGAGTAGCGGCCTCTTGCTCGGGTTGGCGACGACTGCAACCACCAGCTTCGGGTAATTCGCAGCCGCTCGACGAATGATGTCGAGGTGGCCATTGGTGACGGGATCGAAGCTCCCGGGATAGATCGCTATGAATTCCGGCCGCTGCCCGTTTCGTTGTGCCATTACTTGCGCGCCGGCCGTCGTCGCACGCTCGTGCCGCGAGCCGGAGACGTCCGCGAGCGGCTGGCAGTCTCGGCCTGCTCTTCAGGCAACGATTGGCCGTCGCCGCGTACCACCGCGAACGTCAACGCTGTATCGCCGTACTTCGTTTGCTTGAGAACTCTCATCGACGACGGTAGTTGTGCTTGCGCGCCGCTCGGATGCTCGACGACTGCGACGCCGTTCTCCGACAACAGCCCGCGTTGCATGAGCATGGTGAGTTCTTCAGCCGCGCCGCGCTGATACGGCGGGTCCATCAGCACCACGTCGAACGTGCCGCGCAACGTGCGCAACGCGCGCGACGCGGTCATCGGAAGAATGCGCCAGCGATCGATGTCGGGTATGAGGCGCACGGCGTTGCGCCGGATCGACATCACCGCCCCGGCGTCATGGTCGACAAACACGACCGAACCGGCACCGCGCGATATCGCCTCAAAACCCAACGCGCCTGAACCGGCGAACAGGTCCAAAACGCGCGCGCCTTGCACGCGCTTGCCAAGCACGCCAAAAAGCGCCTCGCGCACCTTTGCCGAGGTCGGACGCGTCTTCTTTCCTTTCGGAGCCGCAAGCTTTTGGCCAGCACGCTCCCCACCGGACAGCCGCATGCGCCCTAGTTACACGGGCCTCCCCGCACCACCCTGTAGCATGGCCGTTTACGAACTGACGCGCAATGCGGCTTCGCGATCTTGCGCCGCGAGGAAGGCTGCCAGTCGCCGGTGCTCTGGGCGCTCGAGCTTGGGATCCGCCACAACGACAGCTTCGGCCGCCTTCTTCGCCTTCAGAAAAACCGGATAATCGCGGATGAGATGGGCCAGCCGCAGTTCATGACCGCCGTGCTGACGCGTTCCCACAAGGTCGCCGCTACCACGGATGTTGAGGTCTTCTTCCGCGATGACAAATCCGTCGTTGGTACGCGCCAAAACCTGCAGTCTCTCCGCGTCCTCGGCGTTCGGCGTGATGAGAATGCAGTACGATTGCTGGGCGCCGCGGCCAACCCGCCCGCGCAATTGATGCAGCTGAGCCAAGCCGAATGCTTGCGCATCCAACACCAACATGACGCTAGCGTTGGGTATGTCGACGCCCACCTCGATAACGCTCGTCGAGATGAGGATCTTAATGAAGCCATCCGCGAACAGCTTCATGATTTCATCCTTTTGCGCCGCCGACATACGGCCGTGCAACAATTGTACCTGCATGCCGCGGAAAGCGGTGCTCCGCAGCTCTTGTGCCTGCTTGACGGCGGAGTGCAGCGCGCGCTCAGACTCGTCGATGGCGGGGCAGACCACAAATGCCTGATGACCCTTATCGACTTCTTGCCGCACGAAATCGAGAACTTTCGGTTTTGCTTCATCGTCGCGCACGTAGGTCTTCACCGGGCGCCGACCCGGTGGCAGCTCATCGATGATGGAGACGTCGAGGTCGGCGTACACCGTTTGCGCCAGCGTGCGGGGTATCGGCGTCGCCGTCATGACGAGCGTGTGCGGCGAAAAGCCTTGGGCTTTGGCGCGTAATGCGGCGCGCTGCAGCACGCCGAAGCGGTGTTGCTCGTCGATCACGACCAGGCCAAGCTTGGCAAAGTCAACGTCTTCGGTAAGTAGCGCGTGGGTGCCGATGATGGCTTCCAGATCTCCGCTGCGAAGCTGATCGAGGATATCCTCGCGCGTGCGTTTTTTGAGCGCACCGATGAGCAACGCGCTGTTGTGACCGGCCCTCGATAACATGGCGCCGATCCTAGTGAACTGCTGCGCTGCCAGCACTTCCGTGGGCACCATGAATGCTGACTGATAGCCTGCTCGGGCTGCCAGGATCATCGCTGCGATAGCAACCGCGGTCTTGCCCGACCCAACATCGCCCTGTAACAGACGGTTCATGGGCGTGCGCTTGAGCATGTCGCCTGAGATCTCGCCGATCACCCGCTCTTGCGCGCCGGTGAACGCGAATGGGATGGCCATGCCCAGTTGCGCTCGATAGAGCCGCAGCTGAGCTTCTCCGCGAATGCTTGAAAAATCCGGTGCGGCCTCTGCTGCGCGTTCGGCGCGGCGACGCGCAGCTGCAATCGCGAGCAGAAAGAACTCCTCGTACACAAGCCGGCGCCGCGCCTTTTCCGCTTCTTCCGGCGTGGCTGGATCGTGGATGGCCCGGATCGCGCGCCATGCGTCACCAAACTTCTCTTGACGGTTGAGGGCAGCGGGCAGCGGATCGAGCTCGCCCTTGGCATCCTTGTCGGCGGCGGCCAGACGCAAGGCAGCCTGGATGAGCCGACGTAGTTCGTAACCGGTAAGGCCAGCAGTTTGCGGATAAACCGGCACGAGCTCCCCTCGGTATTCTTCGCCGGCCTTGAGGACCCGGTGCTTACTCACGTTGATCGTGGCGCCGGTCAACGTGTACTCAACGCGTCCGCGAACGAAAACGCGGCTTCCGACCGCCATTTGATTTGCGAGGTATGGCCGCCCAAACCATACGGCTTGCATGCTGCCGGTCCCATCGTCGAGCGTCGCCGTTGTCTTGGCCCGAATGCGTCCGCGCAGCCGAAGGTGTTTGCACTGCACGACGGTGCCGATGACGTTCTGTTCGGGGGCTGGGCTGGACGCGCCGATCGTCGCGCGTCCTGCCAGAACGTCAGCGATCGTTGCCGGGCTTCTCAGATCGTCGTAGCGGTACGGGAAATGACGAATCAGGTCGCGGATCGAGACGATGCCGAGGCGCTCGAGCGCACTTTTGATGCGCGGGGATAGCCGCAGTGCCACCGCTGCGGGCATTCCCAGCGGCGTCCGTTGCTCGGCGGGCTCTTCGATTTGATTCGGACGCGTTGGCATCTCAACCACTATACCACCATCGCACAGCGGCGGACCTTTACGTTGCAGGTGCTGCAGCACCGAGCGTTGCAACCGCTCGCTGGAGGATCCCCAAGCATGAAACACTTGCTGGTCTTTGTCGTGCTCGCGGCTGCGGCGCTCGCCTCGTGTGGAAAGTTTACGATCACGCCGCCATTGGCGTCGCCACCGTCAAACATTTCGAAACAGATTTGGACCGGCGATAGCGGCGGTTTCACCATACTGTGGACGACGGGCGACATCACAGCAGCGCCGCGGGCCACCCCCAAAAAGACCGTGCTATCCGAGCTTGGGCGCACCGTCGTCGATTTTCACGAGATGATGACTAAGCAGCGTGCGGACTGCGACCTGGTTCGACAGGCCAAGCTTCAGTCTGTCGTCGGGACGATCGTCTCCATTCAGTATGACGACAGCATGCGTTGCACGAGCGGCGCCAACGGCACCGGCCGTGGCAGCGTTGCCATCGATCTGTCGCACCCAAAGACACCGCTAGCGCTCAGCAAGCTCTTCCCGACGCACGAGCTTGACGCATTACGGTCGAAGGCGTCGCATTTCTGCAAAGTCGTTCCTAAGGATCTCTTCAGCCGGTTTGCGTTCAGCGAACTGCACGCCAATACCGTGATCGTCGCCGTCTCGCTTCCACCAGACTGCAGCGAGTCTGAAATCGATCTGGCGCTCAACGTGCCGGTGGCACTCAAGCAACCTCTCGGCCTTGCAGCGCAGCGCAAAGCGGGGTTTCTGAGGCACGATCAGGGCGCAGTCAGCGGTGGTGAGGCGACGACCGTCAACTATCACTACCGCACGTCGATGCAGTAGGCGAAAGCAAAAAGGCGACACCCAGATTCGAACTGGGGATGGGGGTTTTGCAGACCCCTGCCTTACCACTTGGCTATGTCGCCCCTTGGGCTCGCGGCATTTCGCGCATCGCGGCAGCGGACCTTGCTTGCGCACCTTCGAACCTCCACACCCTTATGGCAGCAAAACCCCGCGCTCGTACAAAGTCGGTCGGCTCGCTGCGGCGCTACGTACAAAAGCGCGATTTCGCACAGACGCCCGAGCCCAAGGGCAAGAAGCTGACCGCGGGCCGAGCTCTGCGCTTTGTCGTTCAGAAGCACCGCGCTTCACGTCTGCATTACGATTTTCGACTGGAAGCCGACGGCGTGCTCAAATCGTGGGCGGTGCCGAAAGGTCCCACGCTCGACCCAGCTGAGCGCCGCCTCGCGATGCACGTGGAGGATCATCCACTCGACTACCGCGACTTCGAAGGCGTTATTCCCGCGGGAAACTATGGCGCTGGTGAAGTCATTGTCTGGGATCGGGGAACGTACAAGTTGGCAGAGGGTGTGGATCCAGCCACGGAGATTGCCCGCGGCAAAATCAAGTTTATTCTGCGCGGCAAAAAGCTTTCCGGCATGTTCACCCTTGTTCGCATGCGCCCCCGTGACGGGTCGGAGAACGCGTGGCTGCTCATCAAAGATAAAGACGAAGGCGCGAAAGCAGGTTGGGATCCCGAACGCTACCCTGAGTCCGCCAAGACCGGTCGCACGCTCAAGGATCTAGCCAAGAGCAGTCATGCGGCGCGCTGGATCTCAAACCGCAAAGCAGCCTCCAAGAGGGCGTAGAGCATCGCACTACCGCATATCAGCCGGCCCATGCTCGCGACGCCGGCCGACAAGCCGTTCGATGATCCGGACTGGCTGTTCGAAGTAAAATGGGATGGCGTGCGCGCCATTGCGTATCTCGAATCTGGAAAAACGCCGCGCATCCGGTCGCGCACCGGCAATGATCTGCTTCCTCAGTTTCCCGAGCTGCTCGAGCTTCGCCGCGCGTTCGCGTCTGCTCAGGTCATCGTCGACGGCGAGCTTGTCGCGCTCGACCGTCACGGCCGTTCGTCGTTTCAAAGGCTTCAGCCACGGCTCAACCGCCGGACCAACGATCCAGCCCTGCAGCGCGCTGTTCCCGTCACCTACGTCATCTTCGATCTGCTCTATGCGGGCAAGGGTGATCTGCGCACCGTAGCGCTCGAGAAACGCAAGGCGCGGCTTGCGGATCTGCTGCGAGACAATGCTCCCCATATCATGCTTTCAAAACACGTCGTTGGCCAAGGCAAGAAGCTTTTCGCCCTTGCCAAGCGTCGCGCGCTCGAGGGCATCATCGCCAAGCGGCGGGACTCGCCCTACCTGGAGCGTCGCACGCGCTTGTGGCTCAAGATCAAAACCCACTACGAGCAGGAAGCGGTCATCGTCGGATGGACCGACCCGCAAGGATCGCGCTCGCACTTCGGTTCCTTAGTGCTTGCTGTCTACGATAAGGGGACGCTGCGCTATGTCGGGCACGTCGGCACAGGTTTCAATCACGAACTGCTCGACCTCACGATGAAAAAGATGAAGCCGCTGGCAACCAAACGGTGCCCCTTTGAGACCGTGCCCCTAGGCTGCGCACGCTGTCACTGGATACGCCCCAAGCTGGTTGCGGAAATCAAATTCAACGAATGGACCAAGGACGGCATTATGCGTCAGCCTGTGTTCGTCGGCCTACGCTCGGATAAGAACGCAAAAGACGTCGTCCGCGAGAACTGAGGTCGGCTTAAGCGGCTCCGAACAATTCGGGGCTGGCCTCACGGGCGCGTTCGTACGCCTCCGCCAGCAGGAGCGCGTTTGGAAGGTACGCGCACAGATTGCTCGGCGACGGCTGCGGCCGCACGAACCCGCCACGTTCGAGTGCCAGCAAGGCTGTTTGCAGCTGTTCGGGCTGGATATGGTGCCGGGAGGCGAAGCTT